>URRZ01000006.1 GCA_900550385.1 uncultured Coriobacteriaceae bacterium
GAAGTCGCGGGCCGCAATGATGTCGCCGTCCTCGGTCATAATGAGCAGCGTGAGCGAACCGTCAATCTTCGATTGGGCATACTGGATGCCGGCGACCAGGTCATCCTTCTGGTTGATGAGCGCCGCCACCAGCTCGGTTGAGTTCACCGCGCCAGAGCTGAGCGCCATAAACTGCGCATCGTGATCCTCGAAATACTCTTCCACCAAGGCCTCGGCATTGTTGATGGCACCGATGGTCGTGATAGCGAAGGTGCCCAAATGCGAGCGCACGAGCAGCGGCTGCGGGTCGGCGTCCGAGATGCATCCGATGGCGCTCGTGCCGTGGAAGCGCACGATGTCGTCCTCGAATTTCGTGCGGAACGGCGTGTTCTCGATAGAGTGAATCTGACGTTGGTAGCCATCCTCGTGGTCAAGCACGATCATGCCCGCTCGACGCGTGCCGAGATGCGAGTGGTAATCGACGCCGAAGAAAACATCCATCACCACGTCGCGCTTGGAAACCGCTCCGAAAAAGCCGCCCATGAAATCCTCCGTCTTAGTGTTTCAACGATAGGTCAAAGTATAAATGGTGCACCTGAACGATTGTTGCCTTGCGGTTAATTGACTCAAAATTCACGATTTTAGGGACAAGGCCTGCCAGATGAGCCAGGTGCGTCCGCGCCTACTCGATGACATAGCGATGCTGCCGAACGGCGGCCACCGCCGCGACGTTCAGCGAGCAGCCGATGCCCGTCTCGTGGCCCGGGGCGTTCAGCGTGATGATGCCGTCGGGCGCCGTGTAGGCGGGCACCGTGAGATCGGCGTCGAAGTAGCGCGCCGTAGCGCCCAGATCGCCGGGGATAACCACTCCGGGCAGCGTTTGGAAGGCCGCGTGGGCAAACCGCGACACGCCGGTATCGTACATGCCGCTCATGCAAACCTCGCGGCCCTCGGCCAGCGCTCGGTGCACGAAGGCGAGCGACCGCTCGATGCCGCCAAACTTCCCGATCTTCACCATGGCGCAGCGCAGTTCCGGATGCTCGAACAGACCGGCGGCCTCTTCGGCATTCACGAAGGATTCGTCAACGCAGATGGGCATGGCCAGTGTATGCTGGAACGACGCGAGTCGGGTGAAAGGGTCTCGCAAAGCCCGCTCGCCCCCGGCGGCGGCCAGGTTCAGCGGCTCTTCGATCCAGCCGATATCCAGCTCGTCGTAGGAACGCAGCTCGGCCAGGTTGTGCAGGCCGAAGCTCTGGTTCGCGTCCAGGGTGATAAGCAGATGCGGGAACGCCCGACGCACCGCGCGTACCGCCGGAAGCCCCCGACCGGTAGCCACCTTCAACTTAATGCGCTGGTAGCCCGCGTCCACGCACTCGCGCACCTCGGCCACCGTTTGGGCGGGCGTGCCCAGGCCCACCACCGCGCCGCTGTACACCTTGCGCGTCGCCCCGCGCCGATCCCCGGGGCACGCCGAGCCCACCGCAACATCCTCCCCCTCGAAAGCTGTCGCGGAGCGGGTCATGCGGTCGAACTCCTCGCCAAGCAGCTTCCAGAGGGGCTTTTCCGTGACCTTGCCGTACAAGTCCCAGCAGGCCATCTCCAAAGCGCTCACCGCCATGGGGAACGCCCCTGCACCTTCCAGCGAGAACAGGTCGGCCGCCACTTCACGCGGATGCAGATAGGTGCCGGCGATGACCCGGGGCGCCAGCGTCTCGCGCAGCACACGCAGATCGCCACCGAGGATCTCGGGCAGATACCAATCGGTATCGAAAGCCGTGCACTCCCCTAACCCTACGCGGCCCTTGCGGTCGATCACCTCGACAATGACCGTATCGCGGTAGGTCAGCGTCTCCTTCGGCGTTTTGAAAGGCTTGGAAAACGGCAGGCGCCCGTGGTGAAGCACCACGCGCCGAATGTCGATGTTCTCGCTGAACAGCGCCTCGCAAGCGGCGCGGTCGATCTTACCGATGCCCGACCGCGGCAGCTCGTCCACAATGGATATTTGCTCGGGAACGTAAAGCTTCGACAGCCGCTGGGAAAGCGCCTCCCGCAGCGCGCGCGTGCTGATGAGCGGCGCATCCGGCGTCAGCTCCACTACCGCTGCGGGCCGCCGTCCCCAGCGCGCGTCGGGCAGACCGAACACGTAGGCGTCGGCCACGCCGGGAACGCGCACGAGAGCGTCGACGATTTCCGCTGGGTACACGTTCTCACCGCCGGAGATGAACATGTCGCCCGTGCGCTCGCGCACGTAAAGACAGCCGTCGTGAAGCGCCGCCGTATCGCCCGTGAGGAAGAAGCCGTCCACGGTGAAGGCCGCCCGGGCGTTGGCGTAGCCGCCGAACACCCCTGGGCCGCGCAGGGCGAGGCGCCCGAAACCCTCAGCATCCGGCTCCACAATGCGGGCCGAATAACCTGGCAGAAGCCGCATACCTCCCGTGAACTGGGGGGTGATCAGCGTGTTTGCCACTTGGCTCGATGTCTCGGTCATGCCATAGCTGGCATACACGCGCGCCTCGGCCTCCAGGGCCCGGGCCACAGTCTTCGCGTTCAGCGGGCCGCCTCCGAGCAGCACGCACTCGTACTGGGAAAGCGCGTTTGGCCGCGCGTTCAGCATATCCTGCAGCATCTTGTCCACCACCGGCACGTGAGTGGCGTGATGGCGCGACGCATCCAGCAGGACGCGGCGCGCATCGAAACGGCGATAGAGGACGAACGGCGTGTCGTTGAGCAGGCTGCGCACGATGACTTGGAATCCCCCCACGTGGAACAGCGGCAATGGCGCCTGCCACAGGCCCTCGCCCGGACGGTTGAGGACCCGATTGGAAGCGCGCGCCGCTCCGCACAGGTTCGCCCAGGTCAGCGGGACCGCCTTCGGCTTGCCCGTGGAGCCGGACGTGAACATCAGCAGGGCGCGCGAGCCTTCGTTGAACGTGCGCGAGAAGCGCTCCGCGAAATGGATGACGCCTTCCACGGCATCCTGGCGATCCTGCTCGTCCTGCCTGCGGCGGGCGTCGCGCCCCGGCTTCGCGCGGCCGAGCGCCCTGGTGGTGCGCACCTTCGCCTCCGCCGCGATCCGTCTGCCGTCGAAGGCGGCGAGCGTCCTCGGCGACCGCGCCGACTGCGGCCCCTCGCCGTCCTGCGCGCGGCGCTGCTCGCCCGACAGCAAGGCCACCGCCTCGTCGTAGAGGCTCTGGACGCTTTGCCGGTCGATGGTGCAGACCGGGGAGATCCCCGCCGTGCGATTCAGCTCGAGCAGGCGGGTGAGCTTCTCGCCGGACGTGAGGCGGTTGTTCAGCGCGATCAGGGAGAACCCGCCGTAGGCGGCGGCGAGGATCAGCATCACGTACGCGGGGTCGTTCGGCAGGTCGACCGCGACGGCGGTCCCGGGGCTCGCGCCGCGACGGCGGAGGTGGCGCGCCAAAGCCGCGGAGAGCATGCGGACCTCGCGATAGGAATACGCCACCTCCGCGCCATCCTCCTCGACGAACGTGAAGCACGTCCTTTGGGGGAACCTGCGCGTGGTCCTCTCGAACGCATCGATGACGGTCTCTTTCCTGCCGGGATCCGTCCTCACCGTATTCCGTGCCGCTCCTTTTCCTGTACGGTCTCTCCTGCTTGCCGGGGCTTGCGCCCGCGCGCCGCCTGCCGACGGCGGCCGGGTCTGCCGATCCTAGGGGAACTTCGGGAACTGCCCGAAGTTCGGATCGCGTTTCTCCTTGAAGGCGTCGCGCCCTTCCTTCGCCTCATCGGAGGTGTAGAACAGAAGCGTGGCGTCGCCGGCGAGCTGCTGCAGGCCTGCCAAGCCGTCGGTCGCGGCGTTGAAGGAGGCCTTCATGAAGCGCAGCGCCGTGGGGGAAAGGCGCAGCATCTGGCGCGCCCACGCCACACATTCCGCCTCCAGCTCGTCGAAGGGGACCACCTTGTTGACCAGCCCCATCTTCAGCGCCTCGGCAGCCGTGTACTGGCGGCACAGGTACCAGATCTCGCGGGCCTTCTTCTGGCCGACGATGGCGGCGAGGTACCCCGCGCCGTAGCCGGCGTCGAAGCTGCCCACCTTCGGGCCGGTCTGGCCGAATTTCGCCGTGTCGGCCGCGATGGACAGGTCGCACAGGATGTGCAGCACGTGCCCGCCGCCGATGGCGTAGCCGTTCACCATGGCGATGACCGGCTTGGGGACGACGCGGATGAGGCGCTGCAGGTCCAGCACGTTCAGGCGCGGAATGCCGTCATCGCCCACGTAGCCGCCGTTGCCACGGATCTTCTGGTCGCCGCCGCTGCAGAACGCCTCGTCCTCGTGGCGCCCGCCGTGGTTGGCGCCGGTGAGGATGATCACGCCGATGGACGCGTCGTCGCGGGCGACGGTGAAGGCGTCGTACATCTCGTTGACGGTCAGCGGCGTGAACGCGTTGCGGCGCTCGGGCCGGTTGATGGTGATCTTGGCGATGCCGTCGCAAGTCTCGTAGACGATCTCGCGATACTGCTTGCCGGGTTGCCAGACGGTTTCGTCCATGCGCATTCCTTCATCTCGGATGTCGATGACAGCGTTGTGACCACGGATACCGGGTATGTATGGCGGTTTGAATGTGGATGCGCTAATGGTACCGCGATACCGCCTGCAGCGCACGAGAAAAGTCAGCTGCAGCACGATTTTGAAGATACGCCCCGCCCCCAGAAAGGCCCGGCGCGGCCCTACGCCGGCAAGATGCCGCAGAGCCGCTCGACGAACGCGAAGGGATCCTCCAGATGCACGTTGTGCCCGACGCCCGGGAAGGTGACCGCCGTCGCTCCCGGAAGCTCGGCGACGGCCTCCGCCACGCGGGAGTACTTCCCATCGAGCGCGCCCGCGAAATACGCGAGGGGGAAGCCCTCCTCCAGCAAGCCGCGCAGCAGCCCCCACGCCTTCGGGCACAGGGTCTGGTGCTGGGCGCCCCAGGCAGCAAGCTGCATCGACAGGACCCCCGGGTCGTTGTCGATGCGCCCGGCGCGCAGGCGCTCCCGGTCATCCGCCGGCAAATCGCGCTGCGAGGCGAACAGCGGCAGCTCCTCCCACCAATCCATGAACGCCTCGACCCCCTGCTCGCGGATCCGTCGCGCCCATCCGACGTTCCGCTCGGCGAAGCGGAGGCGATCGCCTTCCGTTTCCGGGCCGACGCCGGCGCTTTCCAAAACCAGGGCGCAGCATGGCAGGCCGAAGGCGCCCGCCGCGCCGCGGCTAGGGCAGGGCTCGTCGGGCGACGAGGCGCCGTCGATGCTGCGCAGGACGGTTTCCAAGGCGATGCGGCCCCCCATGGAGTACCCCGCCAAAACGGGCAGCCGCCCCTCTTGCCGCGCGACGCTGCGACAAAGCGAGTCGACTGCCGCGCACACGCCCGACAGATCGTCGCCCGAGGCGGCGCCGGGAAGCTCCGCCAGCTCCGGGGCGATCGCCTTGAACCCGCGCTGCCGCAAGCCTTCCGCGACCTCGTCCCACGAGCCGGCGTGCTGTGCGAAGCCGTGCAGCAGGACGACGGAGGCGCGCCGGGCGGAAGCGCCGCCTTCCCTAGCCCCAGCAGCCACCGAGGCGCTCCTTCAGGCGGCGCAGCGGGGTGCGCACCTCGATGAGGCTGATGCCCGGCATCCGCAGGCACTCCCGATAATGCTGCTCGAACTGCCCGACCGTTCGGGAGCGCCGATAGGGGACGCCGAAGGCTTGGGCGGCATGGGAGAAGTCCACCTCCTGCGGCGTGAGAAACAGGCGGGGGAAATACGGCTGGTCGGACGCTTGGGGGAGCATGTCGAAGATCGCGCCGCCGTCGTTGTTCAGCAGGACGATGACCGCCGTCGGAGCCTCTTGGGGACCGCCCGCCGCAGGGCGGATCGACAGCTCGCGCTGGAGGGCGAGCGCGTTCAGGTCGTGCAGCAGGGTCAGGTCCCCGGTGACGAGCGTCGTTCGGCGGAACGCCTGCGCGGCGCCCAAGGCGCTGGAGACCGTCCCGTCGATGCCGTTCTGCCCCCGGTTTGCCATCAAGCACAGCGGCTTGCCGCTTCGCGCGTAGAACGTGTCGACGTTGCGGATCGTCATCGAGTTTGCGGAGAACACGCACGATCCGGGTTCCGCGAGCCTCATCACCGCGTCGACGACGGATCCCTCGAACAGCTCCCCTTCCCAATCGGCGGCTCCGTCCACTTCGACGGATATCCGCGATCGGGCTTCCGCCGCGCGGTCCTGCCACGCCCTCAGGAAGCCAAGCTGCGCCCGAGCGGCGCCGTCGCCGCCTTCGGGGAAGGAGCGGACGAAGTCGAGCGGCGCCATCGGGACGAACCAGTCGGTCGCGACGTTCCAGTCGCGGGTTTCGGCGGCGTCCACCACGATGTTGAACGGGCGGGCGGCTGCAAGGCGCGTGGTCGCGCGCTTCGACACCGGATAGCGGCCGAAGCGGATGACCGTGCGGGGGATCGGGCAATCGTCGCTGCCGGAAACGGCATCGTAGCTGTCGATGACGTGAGGATCGTCAACCGATCGCAGGCCGGAAAGCGGGTCCGCCAGAAGGGGCAGCCCAAGCCGTCGCGCCCACGCAACCAGCTCGCGAGCCTCGTCCAGCGTGGAGCACGAGCCCTCGCCCGCCAGCACCAGCGCGCCGCCCTCCGCCAGCATCGCGGACACGCGAGCCATCCCGGCGGAGTCGACCCTCGTGGCGGCGGAGACCAGGAACCCGTCGCGCGCGGCCTCCCCGCCGGTCGCCGGGGCGTCCTCGATGCGGGAGAAGTCGGGCTTCAAGGGCTCGTCGAAGGGGAAGTTCAGGTGCACGGGGCCGGCCATGCGCTCGCATGCCCGCGACGCGACCTGCGGGCTGCCCGACGCGCCATCGGCATGCGCGGCTTCGGCATGCGCGCTTCCAGCTGCGGCGCCCATCGCGCTCAGCACCGCCTCGCGCGCAGCTTGCCGCACGAACGCCAAGCTGCGCGCATCGGCGCTGGGCAGCGGCATCGATCGGAATGCTCGCACATGGTCGCCGTAGAGCTTCAGCTGGTCGGTTGTCTGCGGGGCGCCCAAGCCTTGGAGGCGCGGCGGGCGGTCGCCGGTGAGGACCACCAAGGGGACCCGGGACGTCTCCGCCTCGATGACTGCGGGGTAGTAGTTGGCGGTCGCCGTTCCCGACGTGCAGACCAAGGCGACGGGACGGCCGCTCGCCTTCGCGAGGCCCAGCCCGAAAAAGGCCGCGCCGCGCTCGTCGACGTCGATGTGCACCCGCAGATCGTCGGGACGCCGGCAGCTCAGCTCGTAGGCTGCCATCGCCAAAGGCGTCGATCGCGATCCCGGGCTCACCACCACGGCGCGGACGCCGCACCGCACCAGCTCGTCGAAGAATGCCAGCGTCCAAGCACCGGTGACCTGCTGGAATGTCATCTCGTCTTCCATGGAACAACGTCTCCCGATCATGCATGGGCGAACGTGGGCGCGTGCGAAGATCGCGGGCCGCCCGGCCTGCCCTAGTCGAACGCGCTCAGGATCGTCCGCAGCTTCAAGCCTATCTCGTCGTATTCGGCATCGGCGTCGCTCCCCTCGACGATGCCGCAGCCCGCGTAGAGCCACCCGCGCTCGCCGTCGAACACGCCCGTGCGCAGCCCGACCGAGAACTCGCCGTCGCCGGCACCGTCGATGTAGCCGCACGCCCCGGCGAAGAAGCCGCGGTTGTAGCCCTCGATGCGGCGGATGAGCATGCGCGCCTCGCCCACCGGCGTCCCCGCCACGGCGGGCGTGGGATGCAGGTCCCCCATGAGCTCCCAGATCCCGACGCCGTCGAGCGCGTGGGCGGAAGCCGGGGTGTGCAGGTGCTGCACGTGGGTCAGCGGCATGATGCCGGGCGTTTCGGGGACGTCGACGTCGAAACAGACGCGACGGAACACCTCGCGCACATGGCGCACCACGTAGTCGTGCTCGGCGCGGTTCTTCGAATCGGCCATCAGCTCGTCGGCGAGAGCGCGGCGCTCGCGCTCGTCCGCCCCTGCGGGGCAGGTCCCCGCCAGGCACATGCTGCTCACTTGGGAGCCATCCTTGCGGATCAGCAGCTCGGGCGTGCACCCGCAGAAGAACACGTCGGCGTAACGGTACATCAGCACCGTCCCGCGCGCGTCCCCGTCCACGAGGTTGACCAGCAGGTCCTTGGAGGAGAACGGCTCGTCGGCGACGAGCTCCAGCCTCCGCGAGAGGACGACCTTCTGGACGCGCCCGCGCGCGATGGCATCGAGGGCCGACGACACCGATCCGCGCCATGCCTCGCGCGAATCGGGCACGACCGTATGCGGGATGCGGCGGCGTTCACGCGGGCGCGCGGCGGCCGCTTGGCGCAGGAAGCGCTCGACCCTGCCGCGATACACCGGGCTCAGCGAATTCACCTGCAAGAACGATCCCTCGCCGTTCTCGATGAGGACGATCTCGGGGAGCATGAAGCGCAGGCGGGGAAACGCCTCGAAAAGCTCGTCGGTCGGAGCCGGGTTCTCGGCGTCGAAACGGTTGAACGAGAAGAAGACCGGCTGGACTTCAGCGGGACCCTCCAGCTCGTACTCGGCGCCCTCGAGCGAGGACAGCGCGATGCAGCGGCCGAGCCCCATGAAGCGGCGCGGCTCGTCTTTTCGGTAATACACGAACTGGTCGGTGAACCCCTTCTGCATGACGCAGAACGCGTCGACGATGTCGGCGTCGATGGGCACCGTGCTGGAATAGAGTTTCGTCATTGGACCGGCCTTCGATGATGGTGGCGGGAAGCGGGCTGCCTTTGCTCGGGGCGGCGCCTACACCTTGTACATGTACTGGAAGACGTCCTCGCGCTGGATGATCACCTGCATGCCCAGATGCTCGCCATCGGCTTTCAGGCGCTCTTGGACCGTGTTGAAGTCCGCCACTTCGGGCGCGAGCGTCACCATCATGGTCATGGAGAAGATCCCGTCCAAGATGGTCTGGCTGATGTCGTCGATGTTCGCCCCGCAATCGGCGAGGGTCGTCGCCACCCTTGCGACGATGCCGCTGCGGTCCTTCCCCAAAACGGAGACAACGCACTTCATGTTCGTTCCTTTCGCCAATTCGGAAAAGCAGGTTCCACCATACCATGTCGCCGGCGGCAAGGGGGCCGGCCCGCAGCGACTGCCCCGTTAGCGGAAGATCAGCGACAGTGCTTCCTCGCGGGTCTTCTGGCTGCTTTGGAAGATGCCGCGCACCGCGCTGGTGGTGGTCTTGGAGCCGGGCTTCTTCACGCCGCGCATGCTCATGCACAGGTGCTCGGCCTCCAGCACCACGATCACCCCCTGCGGGTGCAGCTGCTCCACCAGCGTGTCGGCCACCTGCGAGGTGAGGCGCTCCTGCACCTGCGGGCGCTTCGCGAACACGTCCACCAGGCGCGCCAGCTTGGACAGCCCGCAGATGCGTCCGTCCTTCGCCGGGATGTAGGCCACGTGCGCCGTGCCGAAGAACGGCGCCAGGTGATGCTCGCACATCGAGTAGAACGGGATGTCGCGCACCAGCACCATCTCCTGATGATGCTCGTCGAACGTCTTGGCGAAATGCTCGGCGGGGTCCTGCCGCATGCCGGCGAACACCTCTTCGTACATGCGCGCCACGCGGGCGGGCGTCTCGCGCAGCCCCTCGCGGTCGGGATCATCGCCGATGCCCTCGAGGATCATCCGCACGCCCTGCTCTATCTTTTCGAGATCCATCTGCGATTCCTCTTCTCTCGGCAAAGTCGTGGATTCCATTTCGTTCGTAAAGTCAGCGAGAGGCGGCGAGGTGCCCCCGATTCGCGGGATCGCGGAGGCGAAGCGTGCTACGGGTGCGTGAGCTTCCGGGATCGCTCGAATCGGGGGTGCATTGCCGCCTTGCAGCGTCGGCCGCTTGCGCTTGCCGTCAGGCAAGCACAAGCCCGATGGGGCAGTGGTCGCTGCCCATAACCTCGTTGTAAATGCTGGCGCTCTCCACGCGCGGGGCGAGCTGGTCGCTCACCAGGAAGTAGTCGATGCGCCATCCGGCGTTGTTCTTGCGCGCGTTAAAGCGGTAGCTCCACCACGAGTACGCTCCGGCAAGGTCGGGATGCAGGTGGCGGAAGGTGTCGGTGAAGCCGGCTTGCAGAAGCTCGTCGAACTTGCCGCGCTCCTGATCCGAGAACCCGGCGTTGCCGCGGTTGGGGCCGGGGTTCTTCAGGTCGATCTCGTTGTGCGCCACGTTGAAGTCGCCGCACATCACCACCGGCTTGGGCGAGGTCTTCTGTCCGCCAGCGGGAACGCTGCCCGCCTCCAGCTCCTTGCAGAAATCGCGGAAGGCGTCGTCCCAGGCCATGCGGTGGTCGATGCGCGCCAATTCCTGCTGCGCGTTGGGCGTGTAGACGTCCACGAACCACAGCTCGGGGAACTCCAGCGCCACGATGCGGCCTTCGGCATCCAGCTCGTCGTCGCCTAGGGCATGGACGGTCTGCAGCGGCTCCTGCTTGCTGAACACCGCCGTGCCCGAGTAGCCCTTCTTCTGGGCATAGCTCCAGTACGTGTGGTATTGCGGCAGGTCGAGCTCGATCTGGCCTTCCTGCAGCTTGGTTTCCTGCAGGGCCATCACGTCGGCGTCGAACGCGGCGACCACGTCCATGAAGCCCTTCTTCATCACGGCGCGCAAGCCGTTGACGTTCCACGAGATGAAACGCATCCATTCCGCCTTTCGTCGGTTGCGTCGGCGCAGCCCCTCGGCTGGCGCAATGCCCCTGCCGGCTCCGCCCCTTGGCAGGCCCGCTCCTTAGTCGGCCCCGTTCCTTGGCTGGCCCCGCTCCTCGGCTGGCCCCGGTCCTTGGCTGGCCCCGGTCCTTGGCTGGCCCCGTTCCTTAGTCGGCATAGCCGTCAGCGCGGCCCCCTGATTGTACCGCCCGAGGCCGCCGGTCCAATCGTGCTTTTCTCCGGAAACTGCGCAATCAGGGCCCTCCCCCTGCGCAGTTTCCGGAGAAAAGCACGGCTCAAGAGAGCGTTCCTCGGCATCGTGCTCGGAGCTTCCCTTATAAGACGAGATCAAAATTATTCTCGTAATATACAAAGAAAACGGGCGGAAGTTTATCCATTCTTTTTCGGGAAAACTGCACAGCGGATCGCCCTCAGGTGCGCAGTTTCCTCGGAAAAGAACGGTGGGGGGTGCGAGCAGTATTTTGGACAGGCCGGTTACGATACCGGCCCCTTGTTTTGGTTCGCCTGCCAAATCGGGAGGTTCTTTTTTCGCGATTCCGCCCTTCGCTCCCGATTCAGAGCCTCGGACGCAGCTCGGCCTTTCATTTGCGGCTCAACTTTTCTTCTGCGGCTTTGCCCTTGTCCGAGACCCGGCCCTCGCTCATAGCTCGTCCCCCGCAATGGCCCGCCTCGCAACCGCAGCTGCGTCCCCAACCGCAGCTGCGCGCCTCACAACCGAAACCGCGCCCCCGGCCGCGAATCGTCGCCCTTGCGAGAAATACTTAGAAATACATCTTGTCCATTAGTGGCGTATGTCCTATAATTGTCATTGTCTGAAGCGCAAGAAAACGGCCACCTTCCCGGTGGCCGTTTTCGTTTCAGCCTGCAGCCCCTGTTCGCGGCAGGCATCCTCTCATGGGGATGCCGATTTCCGCCACCGCCCCTCTTGGAGACAGGGTACCGGACGGGGATCGCCGGACGTTTCCGCCTTCCATCACCGAGATCCGCTGCCGCCCGCCCGCTCCATCGCTCTTGGACGGTTGCCTCTTCCCGGACGGTTCGCTCCCGAAGGCGGCTCGGCACCCCCAAGAAATTGCGCATCCCCGGGGCGAATCGCTATTTATGGTACGGCTCGCCGCGCGAGATCTTCTGGGCTCGATACAGCTGCTCCAGCAGCACCACGCGCGCCAGGTTGTGCGGCAGGGTGATCTTCCCGAACGAGAGGAGCTGGTCGGCGCGTTGGCGCACCTCATCGCACACGCCGTCGGATCCTCCGATGATGAAGGCGACGTCGCTTTTGCCGCGCAGCGCCAGATCGTCCAGGCTCCGCGACAGCTCCTCGCTGGAAAGCTGCTTGCCGTCGATCGCCAGCAGGACCGCATGCGCGTGATCGGGAAGGGCGGCCAGTATCGCCTTGCCCTCCTTGAGCTTCGCTGCCTCCACCCCGCCGGCGCGCGCCGGATCGACGTCGGCGACCTCGACGACCTTCGTCTTCGCATAGGGCTGAAGGCGCTTGAGGTATTCGTCGCAAGCGGCCTTCCAGAACTTCTCCTTCAGCTTCCCAACCGCCACCACGGTATATGCCATAGCCATCCCTTCGATCGCTTGCCGAAAGACGGGCGGATGCGAGACGGTGCCGCGTCCGCTGAAGGCGCCGCCGCAGCCCGCTTCGCGACAGCATCGAACCCGTCAAGAGCCGCCGCAGCCCGTTACAAGACGATGCCGAACTCGTCCTCCAAAAGCCGCTCCATCTGCTCGCGTGACGTGATGGGGACGACCTCCTTGCCCTCCGGCGTCACGCGCGTGAACTCGTCGTTGGTGATGGACACGTTGCCGCCTTCGGTGCGGCGGTTCACCATGCGCTTCTGCGTGAACGACGAGAGCGGGCTGGTGCAGCTGAAATGCGACAGGGGGACGAAATCATTCAGGTGCAGCGGAGCGTCCATGAAGCCCACCACGGGCATCGGCTCGCGCCCGGGTGCGCCCGTCGCGCGCGCCGCCTCCAACTCGTCGGCGTCGCCCAGGTAGTACATGTTCCACCAGGGATCCTGCTCGCCTCGCTCGATGCGGAACGCCTGGCCGTGCGACACCACCTCGCAACCGTCCTCCAACGGGATCGAGCACGGGGGCATGGGGCCGCCGTACCCCACGTCGCAGAACAGCCGCTGGCCGTCCAAGACCACGATGGTCGCGCGATGCGTGATGGGGAACACGTAGCCGGGGTTCTTGAGGCTGCGGCCCGCCACCGCCACCACCTGGAAGCCCGTCTCCTCCAGAAGCGCATGGAACAGCGCGTTCAGCTCGAAGCAGAAGCCGCCGCGCTTGCCCCGGATGATCTTGTCGAACATATCGAAGATGCCCAGCGAAACGTTGATCCCCTTCTCGTAGATATCCAGATCCTCGAACGGGATGCGGCACTGGTGCGCGTAGATCATCCGATCGAGCAGCTCGCGCGTGGGCGGGCCGACGGGGGGCTCCATGCCCAGCTTCTCCCAATACAGATCGATGTCGGGCAACGGCTCGTGAAGTTCCTCGAACATGGCCCTTCCCTATCCCCTTCCCTTCCGATCTTGGCCGTACACGCCAGTCGCGATGACGATCCCCGGCGCGATTATTGCCTGACGCCGAAACGGCGGCATAGGGCATCGTTGGCGGCGATCTCGGAGGCGTCGTCCAAGGGCGCCAGCTCGCAAGCGGGCTGTCCGGCGCGCGCGGCGCGATGCTCCAGAGCCCGGACGAGCAGCCAGTCGGCGACCTCGGGGTTCTTCGAGAGAAGCGGGCCGTGCAGGTAGGTGCCCAGCACGTTGCGGTACAGCACGCCATCGGCCTTGTCGGAATCGTTGTTGCCATGCCCCGTCGACGACACGACGGCGCCGAACGGCTTCACGCCCTGCCCCAAATGCGTGCGGCCGGCATGGTTCTCGTATCCGACCACGGGGCGCTGCGCGATGGGCGACTTCAGCACGATGTTGTCGATCAGGCGATTTCCCGAGCCGCCTTCGGCGCGCTTGGTGACCATGTCAACGATGCCCAGGCCCTCCACCGAGTCCTCGCCCAGAAGCCATTCGCTGCCGAGGATCTGGTAGCCGCCGCAAATGGCCAGCAGCGCGCCATCGCCCTCCACGAACGCCTTCAGCTCGTCGCGCATCGCCAGCAGCGACTCCGACGCCAGGCGCTGCTCGCGATCGGGGCCGCCGCCGAGGAACACCAAATCGACCTGCGCGAGATCCACCGGCTGGCCATGCTTCACGCGAAGCACCCGGACGGGGATGCCGCGCGCGGCGGCGCGCTGCGCCAAGACGGTCACGTTGCCGCCGTCGCCGTACAGGTTCAGCAGATCGGGATACAGGTGGGCCAAGACCAGCGGAGCCTCGTCGGATTCATCGGGGGCATCCGCGGTTTCCGGGGCGGGCGAGGGCGTAGATGCAGGTGCGGGTTCTTCCTGCGCCTGAGGCTCGGCGACATCGGCGGCCTCCTCCTCCGTCGCCTTTGCCGCGGAGCCTTCGCCCTCCGCGCCTCCGCCCGCCTGCGCCATGCGCGTCAGATCGGCGTGGATGGCGGGCAGCGCGGTGTAGTTGGCGATGAGATACACGCGCTCGCCCGCGCCGTCGGGGGAATCGGCGGTGTGCGCCAGCACGTCGGCGGCGTCCGCCACCGTCTGCGCCGGGATGCCTGCGTACTTCAGGCGAACCTGCATGTCGTTCGCGCGGATGCCGCCCGCGAACGCGTGGATGCCGTCCTGATCGGCCAGCTCCTCGAAGTCGATGTCCCACAGCCACGACACGTCGTGGCCGTCGGCCTCCTTGTCGTTGATGAAGAACGCGACGGTCTTGGGGCGCGTGTCCTTCAGGATGATGCGGACGTTCTGGTTGAAGCCCGTGGGGTTCTTCGCGAGGTTCAGCAGCACGTCGCGCCCCTGCACGGTGAAGCGCTGCAAGCGCCCGTTCTGCGGATCGAACGCGTCGATCGCGCGCTGGATCGCCTCCGGCGACGCGCCGCACAGGCGAGCCGCCACGGCGACGGCCAGCAGGTTGTACACCAGGTACGCACCGCTGAGGGAAGCCTGCACGCGGAAATCCTCCGCAGCGCCCTCGCGGGAAACCGCGAACGAGAGGTGGTCCGCCCCCAGCTCGACGCCTTCGGCCTGCCAATCGCGGGCGGGGCGCGCGAACCCGCACGACGGGCAGCGGTACTCCCCCAGCTGGCCGTATTGGCGGTAGGCGTACTCCATCATGGTCGAGCAGCGCTGGCACATCTGGGCGTCGGCCACCGTGTTCTGCTCCAGCCCCATGTCGCCCTCGACGCCGAACGCGACGGCGGGGTTGTCCACCCGCGCGGCGATGGCGGCGCACAGCGGGTCGTCGGCGTTGAACACCAGCGTGGTCTGCGGCGTGGAGGACAGCGCGCCCACGATGCTGTCCTGGATGCGGTCGATCTCGCCCACGCGATCCAGCTGGTCGCGGAACAGGTTCAGCAGCACCACGTAGCGGGGCTTGAGCTGCGGGGCGATCTTCGCCAGCCAAAGCTCGTCGCTCTCGAACACGCCCCAGTCCGAAGGCTCCGCGTGCAGCAGAGCGGTGGACACGCCGGAATCCAGGTTGGCGCCGGTGCGGTTGCAGATGACGCTTTCGCCCGCCGCCTGCAGGGTGTCGGCCAGCAGGTTGGTGACCGTGGTCTTGCCGTTGGTCCCCACCACGGCGACCGACCCCTTGCGGCAGCGCCCGGAAAGATCCCTTATGAGGTTCGGGTCGATGCACAGGGCGATCTTCCCCGGGAAGTTCGCCGCCGGGCGATGGAACACGTGCTTCAGGCCCCAAGTGGACAACGCCGCCACCGCGCGGGCGCAGAACAGACGCGCACCCATTTCTCACCTGCTCTTTCAGCCGCATACGGGCATATGCGGCGTGGTTTCCGTTGTTTTCCGTAATGTCCCAGTATACCCGCAGTGCCTGCCCGGCGCATGCCCCCCATGCGCCGATTCCCCGCCCGCTCCAGAAGTCTTCCGCACGGAGGCCCCTTTCGCGCGGCGCCCGCCGACGCCGCCGACCAGCTGCAGCTGGCGGAATGTGGAGCTTCTTCACAAGAACAATTTCCCGTTGACACCGACAACCTTAGCGCGCATAATATCGTCTGCTGTTTCGACGTGCGCCGTTACCTCAGCTGGATAGAGGGACTGACTACGAATCAGTACGTCGGGGGTTCGAATCCCTCACGGCGCACCATTTCAGCAACTTCCGCAACGACTGGCATTCGACCCCAGCACGTGCGGTTTTTTTGTATCTGGAGGAAAGGAACTTGCTTGAAGGTTCGAAAACCGAAACCTCACAGTAAGTAACTTCCGGCTCCTTCCTTCGCGTCGGCAGCCGGAAGACGGCTGCTGCGCGCCCACCCATCCCTGCGATTTTACCAACGCTTGATTCCGCCTGACGGAGCGCGCTGGTACGATAGTAGGGTTGGACGGCGCGATGGACGTAAGGGAAAGCCCATGCTCTATCTGTCTCAAATGACGGGGAAACCCGTGGTGGACGCCGACGGCGAGAAGATCGGAACCGTTTCCGACTTGGCCATCTCCACCGGCGAGGTGTTCCCCCGCATCACCAGCCTCGCGTTCCAAGGCCCTGGCAAAGTGCCGTTCATGATCTCGTGGCGCAAGTACGTCGGGGAGTTCGACGAGGACGGCATCACGCTGTCGGTTCCCGCGAAGGATATCCGCTTCAGCTACCTGCAGCCCGAAGAGGTGCTGCTCGCGCGCGACCTGCTGGATCGGCAGATCGTCGACACGCAGGGTATGAAGGTCGTGCGCGTGAACGACCTGAAGCTTTCGGAATCCGGCTCCCAGCTGCGCCTTCTTGGCGCCGAGGTGGGCATGCGCGGCATCCTGCGCGGCCTCTCCCCGCTGCTGGAGAAGGCCGTGCTGGGCTTGGCGAAGCTGTTCCGCAAGCGCTTCGACGAGAAGCTGATCGCGTGGAACTACATGGACCTGCTCGACCGCGACCTGTCGGAAGTGCAGCTGTCCGTCACGCACAAGCGCCTGGACGAGCTGCATCCCGCCGACGTGGCCGACATCTTGGAGCAGCTGGATCCGCAGCAGCGCGCCAACGTGTTCAAGCACCTGGACGACGCGCAGGCCACCGAAGCGGTCTCCGAGATGGAAGACGAGTACCAGGCCGACTTCATCGAGGACCTGGACGAGACGCGCGCCGCGAACCTGCTGGGAAACATGGATCCCGATGACGCGGCCGACATCGTGCGCGACCTGTCCTACGAGAAGGCGGAAACGCTGCTCCGCCTGATGGGCGTTGAGGACGCGGCTGAGATCCGCCGCCTCTTGGGCTACAAGGACGGCACGGCGGGCGGCATGATGACCACGCAGTTCGTCGCCGTGCGCGAGACCGACACCGTGGCGCAGACCGTCGAGGTGCTGCGCAAGCTGCCCGAGGACCACCCCACCGTCCACTACGTGTACGCGTTGGACGAGTACGACAAGCTCGTTGGCGTGCTGTCGCTGCGCACGCTGGTGCTCACCGATGACGCGGCGCTCATCAAGGACGTCATGTACGACGACGTCATCTCGGTTTCCCCCGACGAGGAGGAAGATGACGTGGCGGCCGACATCTTCAAGTACGACATCCCCGCCATGCCGGTGGTCGACGAGCACGGCGCCATGGTGGGCATCGTCACCGTCGACGACGCATGGGACGCCATCGAGGAGGATGTGAGCGGCGACAAGATGAAGGCGTCGGCGCTGAAGATCGTGGGCATCGCGTTGGCCGCCGTGCTGTTCCTGGTCCTGTACACGCTCATATTGCTGCAGATCACGGGCGTGATCGGGGGCTAACCCATGGCGTTGTGGAAGAAACAGGACGGCGCGGGCGCCAGGAAGGCGAAACCGGGGGATCGCTCACGCAAGGCCGCAGCGCGCAAGAAGGCGCCGGTCTCGGGAGGCTCGTCCGTATCGCGGGCGAAGGGCAGCTCGGCAGCCCGGCCCAGCACCATCGCGCAGCATAAGGCCGGAGCCGCCGCGCGCGCCCAATGGACGCAGCAGCATAAAGAGGCGCAGCTGACGAAGGCCCAGATGGCGGCTCTCGCCGAGCGGGCTTCCGCTTCCGATGCCGCAACCGTCGCCGAAGAGCCCGCCCCCGCCCCGAAGCAGCGCAGCAAAGCGCTGCTGATCCTGGCGGCGCTGGGCCCGGGCATCGTCACCGCCATGGCGGGCAACGACGCCGGCGGCATCTCCACGTATTCGACGGTGGGCGCGAAGTTCGGCTACGCCACGCTGTGGGTCATCCCCGTGATGTGCGTGCTGCTGCTGGTGGTGCAGATGACGGCATCGCGCATGGGCGCCGTCACCGGCAAGGGCTTCGCCGCGCTCATCCGCGAGCGCTTCGGCATCCGCCTGACCGCGCTCGCCATGCTGGCGCTGCTGGTGGGCAACGTGTGCACCACGTTCTCGGAGTTCGCGGGCATCGCATCCGGCATGGAGATGTTCGGCGTGTCGCGCTACGTCGCCGTGCCCGTGGCGGCGATTGCCGTGTGGCTGCTGGTCGTCGGCGGCAGCTACAAACGCGTGGAGAAGGTGTTCCTCATCCTGTCGCTGGTGTTCGTCACCTACATCGTGGCGGCGTTTCTGGCGCAACCCGAATGGGAGGACGCGCTCCACAGCACCGTGGTGCCGCAGATCGTGAACGACCAAAGCTTCATCGCGCTGATCATCTCGATGATAGGCACCACCATCGCGCCGTGGATGATGTTCTACGCCCAGAGCAACGTCGTGGAAAAGGGCGTCACGCTTGAGGAATACCCGCTGCAGAAGGTCGACGTGGTTGCCGGCACCATCGCCGCCTGCCTGGTGGCTTGGTTCATCATCGTCACCACGGGCACGGTGCTGTTCCCGCAGGGGGTCGAGATCTCCTCGGCGGCGGATGCCGCATCGGCGCTCGCGCCGTTCGCCGGGCCGTATGCCGAGGGGCTTTTCGCCATCGGCCTCATCGCCGCGTCGTTCTTGGCCGCCTGCGTGCTGCCGCTCACCACGTCGTTCGTGATCTGCGAGGCGTTCGGCTGGGAGGCGGGCGTGTCGTTCAAGTGGCGCGAGGCCCCGCTGTTCAAGAGCATCTTCACGTTCATCATCGTGCTGGCAGCCGCCATCGTGCTGATCCCCGGCATCGACCTGATGGGAGTGATGCTCACCGCGCAGTTCGTGAACGGCCTGATCCTGCCGGTGCTGCTGGTGTTCATGGCCATCATCGCCGACGACAAGCACGTGATGGGCAAGCAGCGCAACGGTATCTTCTCGCGCGTGCTCATCTGGATCACGGTTGCCATCGTGACCGTGCTGACCGTAGCCCTGCTGGTGATGCAGCTCTTCGGCATCGGCTAGCGTGAAAAGGGGGCGGCCACTTTTCACGCCCCCATCACACTCATCTGTTGAAGAAACGTTTGCGCGCCGCGTCCTCCGCTGCTTCGGCTTGGGCGCGCAGATGCTCTAGCTTGATTTCAAGGTTCGCCTTGTGGCGCAGCTCCTCCTCGGTCCAATCGCCGAACAGCACGGCACGCGGCGCTTCGCTGGCATCCGTTCCCGCGTCTTCACGGGGAAAGAGCTTCTCGCTGGCGCGGTTGTACAGCAGCACCTCGTCGAACAGCCCTGATTCCTGGAGCACCGCCAGGTTTTCCACGATGTCGTGGACGATCTTGTTGTGATGGGCGGGATCCGTCGCGCGCGGCACGGTTCCCGCGATGCGCATCTGCTCGTAACGGATCTGGCAGCTGATCAGCGAGATCTCGGGCTTCACCGCCATGAGCGCAAGCGAGACTGCGTACCCGCGCTCACGAAGGAGCGTCGCGGTCTTCATCGGAACCTCGGCGGTTCGCAGCGTCCCCTCGATGATGAGGTTGTAGCCCATGTCGGAAAGCGCGTCGATCACCGCTTCCGTCATGCGCCCCGCCCATTCCGCAGTATGGTTAACGGACTCGGGACCGTATTTTCGATCGAGCTCCCGATAGAGGGGATGGAGCGATCGATAGCTGTCGCCATTGACGATCACAGCGTTTTTCTGGAACCGCGCCATGAACACCTTGTGCAACGTGGTCTTACCCGCGCCGCTCTGGCCTCCAAGAAGAACGGCCCGAGGATGAGCGACCGGGTTAACCTCGATTCCTTTTCCAGCATTGGCGACAATAAGGTTCAGCGCATCGAGGAAATCCTCTTCTGCGTAATTCGCAACATTATCGTTGTCCATCTATGCCGCCTTTTTCACGCACCGAGTAGCGATTTCGTAAACCCCGTCGATGCGTCCCCTCAGCTCCGCAAGCTTCTCCTTAGAGTCGTTTTCCGGCCAGACGATCTGCGGCTTGATCCGGGCAAGCAGCGAGATCATATCATCGAAGATCAACGAGCGAACCTCATCGCCTTCCGCTGCGGCCTTCTTCTTCAAGCGCCATAGATCCGCCATCACCGTGGCGGCGTGCTCGCAGAGGATCTCCTGCTCCAGCGTCAGCATATACATGTCGGTCATGTCCATGATCTCCCCCTCGTCGTCGAAGTGCACCATCGAGTACACGATCTTCTCGGTTTTGCCCCGCAGCTTCTCGGGCAGCGTCGCCGCTTCGCGCTCTAGGCAATCCGCCATGAAGCGCGGGTTCTTCGCCGCTCGGATGAGGTTCGCGTTCGCCTTAGTGGGTTTCGCACCGCCCTCGTAGCGGGCGAGGCTCGCCTCCCCGATCCCCAGAAGCTGCGAGAACGTCTTGCGCGACATCTGGTATTTCGCCCGAATATCCTTGATCTCCTGCGCGGTGATATCATGTGACATGATCGATCTCCTTTCATCTGATCAAATCATATCATACAAATTACTAAAGTGTACGCTATCATTTGATATATTCATTTGAAAATGCCCGTAAAAAGAGAGGACGCGACGCCCAAAACGGACGACGCGCCCTCTCCCCTCTCGCACCAATGCGAAAAAGCGACTACCCCTTTCTCGCGCTCGGGATTTGCTAGGCGGTGAAGGTTGCGCAACGCCGATCAGCAAACTTCTTCGCCGCGTCCTCGATCCCATCCACGATCAAAATGAGAAAAATCCTCCGTCCCTCTTTCTCATTCGGGATGTGAAAAAGTGACTGTCCCTTTTTCACGCCTTTTCACATTCCCGGATCGCCTGCTCGAAGGGGCGGTCGAGGGTCGCTTCCACGTCGAGTTCGTGCTGGAACTCGCGGTCGATGGCGCCTTGCAGCGTGGGCGGGTTCACCTCGAACGGCACCGGCTTGGTGACCAGGCTCACCAGCGGCACGATGACGAGCGAGAGCAGCATGCACAGCGCGCCGCAGTTGATGGGCGAGGCGATGAGCGGCGTCCCCGCGAAGCCCATGCCCATGTTGACCACCGTCAGCCCCACGCCCAGGACGAACGAGCACCACACCGCCGCCTTCGATATGCGCCCGGAGTAAAGCCCCCACAGGAACGGTCCCAAGAACGCGCCGGCCAGCGCGCCCCACGAGTACGACATCAGCTGCGCGATGAACACGATCGAAGAGTGGTACTGCACCAGCGCCATCGCGGCGGACACCACGATGAACAGCACCAGCAGCACGCGCATGCACGACAGCTGCTTCTTCTCAGGCATGTCCTTCACGATGTTGCCCTTGATCACGTCGATGGTGAGCGTGGACGACGAAGTGAGCACCAGCGACGAGAGCGTCGACATCGAGGCGGACAGCACCAGCACGATGACGATGCCGATGAGGATGTCGGGCAGCGACGAGAGCATCGTGGGGATGATGGAGTCGTAGATGGGCGTGCCGTCGGCGGCGTATTCGATCTGGTCGCTGTACAGGCGGCCGAACCCGCCTAGGAAGTACGAACCGCCCGCCACCACGAACGCGAACAGCGTCGAGATGATGGCGCCCTGCTTCACCGCCGGACCGCTCTTGATGGCGTAGAACTTCTGCACCATCTGCGGCAGGCCCCACGTGCCCAGGCTCGTGAGGATCACCACGCCCAGCAGGTTGAACAGGTCGGGACCGAACATGCTGGTGAACGCTCCTTCGAGCGCCGTGCCCTCGGCCGGGATCTGTGAAAGCTGGATGATGGCATCTGCGAACCCGCCGTTGCCGGCGAGCACCGCCGCGATGACCGCCACGATGCCGACGAGCATCACGATGCCTTGGATGAAGTCGTTCATCACCGTTGCCATGTAGCCGCCCAACACCACGTAGATGCAGGTCACCACCGCCATGCCGATCACGCACACGTCGTAGGGCAGGCCGAACGCCATGCCGAACAAACGCGACAGGCCGTTGTACACCGACGCCGTGTAGGGGATCAGGAACACGAAGATGATGGCCGCCGCCGCGATGCGCAGGCTCTTCGACTGGAAGCGCTTGCCAAAGAACTCGGGCATGGTCTGCGCACCCAGACGGTGCGTCATCTCGCGCGTGCGCGGGCCGAGCACCCACCAGGCCAGAAGCGAGCCCAGGATGGCGTTGCCGATGCCCGCCCACACGGCGGCGATGCCGTACTTGAAACCGAACTGGCCGGCATAGCCCACGAACACCACGGCCGAGAAGTAGCTGGTCCCGTAGGCGAATGCGCTCATCCACGGGCCCACGTTGCGCCCGCCCAAAACGAAGCCGTCCACGGTGGAGGTGGAGCGGCGGCAGTAGATGCCCACGCCCACGGCTACGCCGATGAATATGAGCACCATGCAGATTTTCGCGATCATCGTTATTCCTATCTGGTGAAACGCCCGACGTTTGCAGGCAGCTGCTACGGAAAGCCCCGACGATGCCGGGGCGAGGCGGAGGCGCACATGGCCAGGCCGGAATGCAGCGGCTACGCCCGCATCAAGCGCGGGACGCGCGGCGCAGCATCACGGGCGAGCCCATGTGCTACAGATATCGATAGGAATACAGATAGGAGAGGGAGACGCCCGAACGGCAGGAGGCAGCGAAAGCGCCGACGCGGCAGACGCGGAATCCGTTGGCGATATGTCCTCCCGAACAATGCATGGGCAGACTTTACCATACCGGGAAGCACGCCATGTTGCGAAAAGATTACCGATCGCGCATTTCGGAAACGAGCAAGGGCGGGGCATCCCGATACAATAGGATCTCGAAAACGGAGAATGCGCGCGAAACGGAGGGGGGGGGGCACGATGGGGCACGACGAGCACGGCGGGGACCTTGCCGCACGCTATCTCGCCGAAAACGCCGCCCTCCGCGCAGCGCTCGGCGTCTCCGATGGCGTCGAGCTCGTGCCGCACCGCTTGGGCGAAGGCGAGCACAACCGCAACTTCCGCTTCTCCGATCCGCAAACCGGGCGAGAGTTCGTCCTGCGCATCAACATCTCCCCGCAGCCGTTCCACGACAACCAGGTAGCCTACGAGTTCGCCGCGCTGGAGCTGCTTGCGCCGTCCGGCCGCGCCCCCCTGCCCCTTTACCTGGACGCCTCGCCGGAGGCCCCGGGGAAAGGCGCGATCGTGGAGAGCTTCTGCGGGGGCGATCGCTTGGATTTCGACCACCTGCGGCCGGGCGACTTGGAATGCGCGGCGCAGCTCATGGCCGACCTCCACGCGGTGCGCATCGACGACATCGGGCGCTGTCCCCTCCATCGCCCCGCCGACCCCCTGCGCGGGCTCTTCGACGAATGCGTCGCGCGCTTCAAAGCGTACCGCGCATCGGGGTGCGAGGACGCGCGCCTCACGCGATGGACCGAGCGTTTCGTCGCCGCAGCGCAAACCGCGTTGGATGAGCCCTGCGATCCGGAAGAGTGCCGGCACATCGTCAACACGGAAACGCTCGCGGCGCATTTCCTGATCCCGCGGGAGTCTGCCGCCGCAGCCGCCGCCGATGCGCCGGGCTGGCGCGCTCAACCCGGCTTCTTCGTGGATTGGGAGCGCCCCATCATCGGCGAGGTCGCGCAGGATCTGGCCTACTTCGTCGCTCCCACCACCACGTTCTGGGACAGCGGGTTCTTCTTCACCGCCGATCAGGCGGCGGAGGTCGTCGAGGACTATTGGCGCGCCGTCGACGGGCGCTTCCCGCGCAGGCGGTTCGATGCGCGCTTCCGGGCGTTCCGCATGATGACGGCGCTGCGCTCCACCACCTGGTTCTGCAAGGCGCTGCCCGTCTACCTGGGGCGAACCGAGGGGCACATGACTCAGGGGGCGCGCGAGAAATTCCCCGCCTATCTGTCGGACGAGTTCATGGAGATGCTGGCGCGGGACTGCTTCGGGCTGTAGGGCCCCGTGCGGGAACCGTCGGCGACGCTATGCGGGGACCGTCAGCCGCTCCTTCAGGCGGGCGCGATAGCGGCGATCCACCTGCAGCACCTCCACAATGAACGCCTCCATGCCGCCGTAGCGGGTCTCCAGCGAATCGTAGAACGCCTGCAGGTTCTCGGGATTCGCACGATGCCCCAGCGTCAGCCTGCGCGCCAGCTCCTCGTCGCCATCGGCGAAACGGAGGAAGCGCTGGAACTCCTTTTCGTAATGGCGGTCGCGCGATTCGTTGGTGAGCAGGTAATCGGCGAGCACCGCCTCTCGATCGGCACCCAAGATCGCAAGGATCAGCATCGCCAGGATGCCCGCGCGATCCTTGCCGCCGCTGCAGTGGATGTAGACGGGCTTGCCCTCCAGCGCATGGGAGAACGCGCAATGGACGGCTTCGCGCATCTGGGCCGCCGTGAGGACGTTCGACATGGCGCCGTAGAACCGCAGCGGGTCGCACGCCACGTCGCGGCCGACCACCTTGGTGCCGGCGGCGGGCTCGGTGTACTCCACACCCACTTTCTCCAAGTCGAAGAAGGGGATGTGCAGGTTCTCCACGCCGGGGACCTCTACATCGGGCTTAGCCTCGCGCTCCCACCCGCAGCGCACGTCGATGACGCACTCGATGCCCAGCTCGTCGAAGAGGGCGGCCTGATCGTCCGGCGTCGCCTCGTTCAGCGCCGCGCCGCGGAAGAACAGGCCCGGCGCGACGACGCGGCCGCCCTCGACGAGGATGCCGCCCAAATCGCGCACGTTGCGGACATTTTGAAGCGAAATGGATCTCAAAGCAGGTCTTTCCCAAACGGAGATGGAACCGAACAGCGCCTCATACTATCACAAGCGCCAATGGGGCCTGCCTGAACGCCCCGTCAGAACCAGCAGCGGCTGCCGGGATGAGAAAAAGGGACGGAGAAGATGCCAAAGGGACGGAGGGTTTTTCTCATCCCGCAGCTACGAATCCGCGACCAAAACGCGCGTCAAATCGCTTGAATCGCGCGCGTTTCGGTCGCGGACTTGCGATGGCAGAGCCAGGTGCTCCGGAACGAGGCGCGTCAGTAGCGGCTGTCGAAGATGCGCCTGGTCTTCTTCTCGCTGCGCGGCAGCTCGCCCATCGGCACGCCAACGGCATCGGGGGTGCAGCCGATCTTGGCCTTGAAGATGCCGGCCAGCTCCTCCTCGCAGCGCTTTTTCTCGTCGCCCTCGAGCGGCGTCTCGAACAGCACGGTCAGCACGTCGCGGCCCGAGATGTTCTCGATCATCACCTGGTACTCGGAACTGGCGCCGCTGGTGATGGCGATGACGTCCTCCACCTGCGCGGGGAACATGTTGCAGCCCTTCACCTTGAACATGTCGTCAGTGCGGCCCACCAGCGTGTCGATGCGCGGATGCTTGTCGCCGTGCGCGCACCTGCAGGCGCCGGGGATGATGCGCGTGAGGTCGTGCGTGCGGTAGCGGATGAGCGGCGCTCCCTGCTTGCGCAGCGTGGTGAGCACCAGCTCGCCCGTCTCGCCGTCGGGCAGCACCTCGCCCGTGTCGGGGTTGACGATCTCGATGTACACGTAGTCGCTCCACACGTGCATGCCCGCGTGCTCGTGGCACGAGATGCCGATGCCCGGACCGTACACCTCGGTGAGGCCGTAGATGTCGAAGATCTCCACGCCCAGCTCGTTCTCGATGCGGCGGCGCATCTTCTCGCCCCAGCGCTCGGAGCCGATGACGCCCTTGCGCAGGTAGATCTTGTCGCGCAGGCCGCGCTCGTTGATCTCCTCGGCGAGCAGCAGAGCATACGAGCTGGTGGCGCCCAGCACGGTGGACTTGAGGTCCTGCATCATCTGCAGCTGCTTGTCGGTGTTGCCCGGACCCATCGGAATGGCCATCGCGCCTAGGCGCTCGGCACCCAGCTGGAAGCCGATGCCCGCCGTCCACAGGCCGTAACCCGGCGTGATCTGGATGCGGTCGGTGTTGGTGATGCCCGCCGTCTCGTAGCAGCGCGCGAACTGGATGGCCCAGTCGGTCACATCCTGCTGGGTGTAGGGGATGATGACCGGCGTGCCCGTGGTGCCCGACGAGCTGTGGATGCGCACGACCTCCTCGTCAGGGACCGCCTGCAGCCCCAGCGGGTAGGCGGCGCGCAGGTCGGCCTTCTCCGAGAAGGGCAGCTTCTCGAAATCCGCCTGGGTCTGCACGTCGGCGAGGTCGATGCCCTCGAACTTCTTGGCGTAGAAGGGCGAGCGGTCCTTGAGCGTGCGGAACTGGTCTTTCAGCAGGGAGAACTGTTCGTCGGTGAGCTGCATGGATGCCTCTTTCCTCTCCTTCGCGCGGCGGGCGGGGCGCCGGGGGTTGCCGGGACTGCCGGGGTACCGGAGTCATCGGGGCTGCCGCAGTGCGGAGCCGAACTCGCCGCCCCCGCACCGCGGCTCCGACCGTCCCGCCGCCGCGCGCTTTGCCTGCAATCTTACTGGATACCCTCCAGATGCGGGATGTTGGCGAAGCCCACCGCGAGGTCCTCGTCGGTGGGGATGTAGTCGGCCATGGTTCCGTTGCGGAACGCGGAATAAGCGGCCAAGTCGAAATAGCCCGTGCCGGTGAGGCCGAACACGATGACCTTCTCCTCGCCGGTCTCCTTGCATTTGAGCGCCTCGTCCATGGCGACGCGGATGGCATGCGCCGACTCGGGGGCGGGCAGCGTGCCCTCCACGCGCGCGAACAGCGTCGCCGCCTCGAACACGCGGGTCTGCTCGACCGAACGCGCTTCGTCTAGGATGCCTTCGTGGTAGAGCTCCGAAAGGATGGGGCTCATGCCGTGGTAGCGCAGGCCGCCCGAGTGGTTGGGCGAGGGGATGAACCCGGAGCCCAACGTGTACATCTTCGCGAGCGGCGTGACCTTGCCCACATCGCAGTAGTCGTAGGCGAACGTGCCGCGCGTGAGCGTGGGGCAGCTGGCCGGCTCCACCGCGATGAAATGAGGGGCTCGCTTGCCTTGAAGCTTGTCGCCCGCAAACGGCGCGATGAGGCCGCCCAGGTTCGAGCCGCCGCCCGCGCAGCCGATCATGATGTCGGGCTCCACGCCGATCTTCTCGAGCGCCGCCTTGGTCTCCAGGCCGATGATGGACTGGTGCAGCAGCACCTGGTTGAGCACGCTGCCCAACGCATAGCGGCAGCCGTCGGTGGACGTGGCTTCCTCCACGGCTTCCGAGATGGCGGTGCCCAGCGATCCGGTGTTACCGGAATCCTTCGCCAGGATGGCGCGGCCGACCGCGGTCTCGTCGGAGGGCGATTCAGTGACGCGCGCGTTGTACGTCTCCATGACCGCCTTGCGGTAGGGCTTCTGCTGCGCCGAGCACTTCACCATGAACACGTGCAGGTCGAGGCCGAAAAAGCCGCACGCCATCGCCAGCGCGGTGCCCCACTGGCCGGCGCCCGTCTCGGTGGTGAGGCTGGTCAGCCCCTGCTCTTTGGCGTAGTAGGCTTGCGCGATGGCGGAGTTCAGCTTATGGGAGCCGGAGGTGTTGTTGCCCTCGAACTTGTAGAAGATCTTCGCTGGCGTGCCCAGCGCCTCTTCGAAGAACCTCGCGTGCACCAGCGGGCTGGGGCGGTACATGCGGTAGAACTCGCGCACCGGCTCGGGGATCGGGATGAACCGATCGGTGGCATTGAGCTCTTGGCGGGCGAGCTCGGTGGCGAATACGGGCGACAGGTCTTCCACCGTCACCGGCTCGAGCGTCGCAGGGTCGAGCATCGGGGCGTGATCCGTCGGCATGTCGGCGCGCACGTTGTAGTAGTGCGTCGGCAGCTCTTCCTCGGACAGGTAGGTCTTGTACTCGGTGCTCGGTCGCTTGGTCATCTTCATCTCCTTTCGCTTTGGAGACGAAGGCAATAAAAAAAGCCCTTGTCTCCTACAAATCCTTTGCAGGGACAAGAGCGAAAACTCCTGCGGTGCCACCACTGCTTGACGCTTGCGCGCCCACTCGTGAAGGTGCCATCACACCCTCTGCCGTTAACGCCGGCGTACGTCTCGGATTGGCCGCTTGCGCGACAACGCCCCTCGCCCTCGGTGGTCCATTTACCTGGCTGCTACGTGCGGGATTCTCAGCACCGCCCGCTCTCTGTATCGAGCCTGACCGGGTTTTACCTCCACGTCATAGGTTTATGGCGAGCATAGTAGCGGTCCGCCGTGAGCGCCGTCAAGGGCGTTTCCGTTAAATTCCGGTAACGCAGCGCGCGAAAAAGGGGCAGGGGGTTTCTCTCGCCGCGCCCCATCCCGCCACGCTAATGTGCCATTTGATGCGTCCCTTTGGCACGCTCTCGCCGCGCCCCATCCCGCCACGCTAATGTGCCATTTGATGTGTCCCTTTGGCACACTTTGGCACACCTTTGGTACAAAAAAGCCCTGCGGGCGACATGAGCCGCCTGCAGGGCGCGGTGCGCGAAATCGAGCTCCGCTCGGTTAGCGGGAGATCACGCAGTAAAGGTGCTGGTCGGGATCGTAGGTGATGGCGACGAGCTCGCCTGCAAATTTGTCGCCTTTTTCTTGAGGAGACAAATACAAATAGGGTGGATTCAGATAATCGGCCAGCTTTTCCGCCTTAACGAACGCAACTTTCATTTTCAACCTTCCTCTCAACGCCGTAGTCCCGCCATGCAGCGCCTGTCGCCGCAGAGCGATGAACTCCATTATACCGAACGTGAAAAAGGGACGGTCACTTTTCCACGTTCGCCGCATCCACCGCTGCCAGGTTCATCTCGGCGAAGCGAGGCTTCACGCAGGCGACGATGGCCTCCTTTAGCTCGCCGACGGACAGCGGGACGGCGCCGCTTGCCACGGCGGCCGTCAGCAGCACCGTGTTCAGCGCGCGGCGGTTGCCCAGCGCTTCGAGGATAGGGGCGGCATCGACCAGCTCCAGCTTCGCGCCGGCGGCGTCGAGCGCGGCCTTCAGCCCGGCGACCACCTCGTCGGAGCGGTACGGCGCAGACGACAGCGCCGCCGTCACCGGCTGCACCACCTCGACGGCGCTCACCACGGTGCCGCCCTTCTTCAGGTATCCCAGCGCACGGCACGCCTCGCCCGGCTCGAACGCGACGATCACGTCCGCCGTGCCCGGAGCGACCAGCGGCGCGTGCACCGGCTCGCCCTCCGAGCCCATGCGCACATGCGACACCACGCTGCCGCCGCGCTGCGCCATGCCGATGGTCTCGGCGGTGCGCACCTGCCAGCCCTTGCTCTGCGCGGCCTGCGCCAGCACCTTCGCTGCCAGCACCGTGCCCTGGCCGCCCACGCCGACGAGCAGGATGTTAATCATGGTCGGCCTCCGTCCCCTTGATGGCCCCGAACGGGCAAACCTGAACGCACAACCCGCAGCCGTTGCACTGGCCCGGATCCGCGAACGCCTGGCCGCGATCCTTCGAGCGCGGGCCCTTGGCGTCGGGAGAGAAGCCCAAACCCGGGCAACCGATCTCGGTGATGCACTTCTTGCAGCCCGTGCACGCCTCGGGATCGACCGCCGCCGGGGCGGCAGGCTTGATCAGCTGAACGCATGGAGAGCGGAAGATCAGCGCCGACGGGCCTTCGAAATCGATGGCCTCGCGCGCCGCCGCCATCGAGCCCTCCAAGTCCAGAGGATCGGCCGACACGATGCACTCCACGCCCAGCGCGCGCAGCACCCCCTCGATGTCGATGGGTTTGCGGCGCGGGCCCATCAGCGTCACGCCCGTCCCCGGATGCGGCTGCGAGCCGGTCATCGCCGTGGTGGCGTTGTCCAGCACGCACACCGTGACGTCGTGACCGTTGTACACAGCGTTGGCGACGCCGGTCATCCCGCTGGCGAAGAACGTGGAGTCGCCCACGAACGCCACCTGCTTCTTCTGCGGCTCCACCACGGAGAACCCCTGCGCCATGGTGATGCCCGCGCCCATGCACAGGCACGTGTCCACCGCGTCGAGCGGCGCGGCGTTGCCCAGCGTGTAGCAGCCGATGTCGCCGCACAGCACCGCCTCGCGCTTGCCCAGCGCGCACTTCACCGCGTAGAAGCTGCCGCGATGCGGGCACCCCGCGCACAGCACCGGCGGGCGGGCGGGCAGGGGCGCGTCGCACGGCACGGGCGGCTCGATGGGCGGGCGGGCGATGTCGGCGTTGACGAACGAGGCGAAGAAGTTCGCCACGGTGGACGCGATGTTGTCGACGGAGTTCTCGCCCCTGTCGCGCAGCGCGCCGGACGAGCGGCCGAACACGTTGCAGCGCAGATGGGCGCGGCCGGCGGCGCGGACGAGCCCGTCCTCCAGCACGTTGTCCAGCTCCTCGAGCACCAGGACCGTCTTCAGCCCGCGCAGGAAGGCGCGCGCAAGCTTCTCGGGGAACGGGAAAGGCGTTCCCACCTGCAGAAAGCGGTAGGCGGGCAGCGCGCGGCTCGCGTCCCGCTGCAGCCCCTCGAGCATCCGCAGGGCCTCGCGCGCATAGGCGGCGGACACCCCTCCGGCGACGATGCCCACGCACGGCGCATCGGCGGCTCCTTCGCCGGAGCGCTGCTGGCCCTCCCATTCCAGCACGTCGTCGAACGATTCCTCCGCGTCCTTCGCCGCGATGAACTCCGCCCCCGAAAGGACGGCGGCCTGGTCGAACGCGCCACCGGGCGCGACCTCCGCCACCGTGTTGAAGCGCGAGAGCTCGCCCTCGCAGAACTCGTCGCCCATCCTGTTCAGGCGCGCGGTGATCTCGCCGTGGCCTTCCCAGGCGCGGCGGGGGAAGATGACCCACTTCGAATCCTTGACAAACCCCTCCTCCGGCAGCGGACGCGCGAACGTCTGATCCTCCACGTCGAAGAATGTCGACGCGTGGCAGATGCGTGTGGTGGGGCGCACGATGACCGGCGTGCCGTGGCGTTCGGACAGCTCGAACGCCTCCTTGATCATGGCAAAGCCCTCTTCGGGCGTGGTGGGGTCGAGCACCGGCACCTTGGCAAAGTCGCCGAAGCGGCGCGTGTCCTGCTCGGTCTGCGACGAGATGGGGCCGGGGTCGTCGGCCACATAGAGCACCAGCCCGCCTTTGATGCCCACGTAGTTCAGGCTCATCAACGCATCGCTGGCCACGTTAAGGCCCACCTGCTTGCACGTGAACAGGCAGCGTGCGCCGGCGTACGACGCGCCGGCCAAAAGCTCCAGCGCCGCCTTCTCGTTGGTGGACCACTCCACATGCACGCCATGCGCGCGCCCGGCGGCATGCAGCTTCGCCACCGTCTCGATGAGCTCGGACGACGGCGTGCCGGGATACCCCGCCACCACACGCACGCCCGCCTCCAGCGCCGCATGCGCGAACGCCTCGTTCGCCATCAGGAGCTTCTTGGTCATCGCTCGCCTGCTTCCCCTCGGCCTCGTCTGCTATCGGCATCATATACCAAGAAGGGGCCGGCCCTTCGGCCAGCCCCTCCCACCGGACGTGAAAAAGGGACGGTCACTTTTTCACGTTTAGACTTCAAAATGAGAAAAGGGGTCTGTCCCTTTTTCTCATTCGTTGATCGTCAGGCCGACGGAACCCTACGCCTCGGCCATGCCCTTCTTGAAGTCGATGATCTTCTGGCGGGCGCCTTCGCAGCCGGTGCCCAGCATCTGCACGGCCAGGATAGCGGCATTCTTCGCGCCGTTGATGGCCACGCACGCCACCGGCACGCCGGAAGGCATCTGGACCATCGACAGCAGGGAATCCAGCCCGCCCAAATCGCTCGTCTTCAAGGGGACGGTGATGACCGGGCACGGCGTGAACGCCGCGACCACGCCGCCCAGATGCGCGGCCTTGCCGGCGGCGGCGATGATCACCTTGATGCCGCGCTCATGCGCGGTGGACGCCCATTCGTGCACGACGGCGGGCTTGCGGTGCGCGGACGCCACCTTCACCTCGTAGGCCATGCCGAACTCGTCGAGCTGCTTCATGCACGGCTCCATCGTCGGCATGTCCGACTCGCTGCCCATGATGATGCCGATGACCGGCTTGCTTCCTTCTGCCATTTCCGCGCCCCTTTCGTGCGTCGCTTCCCTATCCATCCCATTGTACGCGCTCGCCTTCCCAACGGCGGCGAGATCGCAGGCGGCACGTCGCACAGCTGCGGAATCTACACTCCCATGCCCAACGCCGTAGGGCTCCCGGAATAAACAATGCCTTGACGGTTCGGGTGCCGGAAAACGAAAGCGGGGTTCCACCGATACAATGGTGCTTCGCGCGCTTGCCGCGCACTCAAGACCCCATCATCCCGACGCCCTCAGCACGACGGAAAGGAACCCCATGCAGAGGATCCTGGCAAACGGAATCGAATCTTTGGAGGCCGCGCTGCGCCTGCGCCTGAACACCGACGAGACGCGCGCGTGGATCAAAGAGCAGTCCCGGCCTTTCCGCGAGCTGATGTCGTACTACCGCTGCGCGCTGATGGAAGTGGAAACCAAGTTCCGCGTGCTGAACGAGGAGCTTTCGCTCGAAGGCGAGGCGAACCCCATCGACGCCGTCGAGGCGCGCCTGAAAACGCCCGAGAGCATCCTCGAAAAGATGGACCGCAAGGGCATCGATTTCTCCGTCGAGGCGATTGAGAAGCACATCGACGACATCGCGGGCATCCGCGTGATCTGCTCGTTCGAGTCGGACGTGTACCTGATCGGCGAATCGCTGCTGCGCCAGACCGACGTGCAGCTCATCGAGCGCGTCGACTACATCGCCAACCCCAAGCCCAACGGCTACCGCAGCCTGCACCTGGTCATCGCCATCCCCATCTTCCTCTACGACGAGACGCGGACCATGAAGGTGGAGGTGCAGTTGCGCACGATGGCGATGGACCTGTGGGCGAGCCTGGAGCACAGGCTGGCCTACAAGAAGGACCGCCCCGCCGAAGCGGAGGAGCTGATGCGCAGGAACCTGCTGGAATGCGCTGACCTGAGCGCGCGCATCGACCGCTTGATGGAGGATACGCGCTCGCTGGTGAAATAGCCCGTCGCGCGGGAACACGGCGGCAAGCCGAGCGGGAAATTCCTCGGTCGGCGAAACACCCCGCGCGATCCGACGCGCCTCCGCATAACGCAACCTGCACCGAACACTGAAAGGGCCCGACCGAAGCCGAGCCCTTCCGTTCGATATGCTACGTTTGCGCCACGCGGTTCGTCGCGTAAACGCCGCGCGCGGCGTTGCGGATGCGGCGCACCCTTACACCTCCAGGTGTTTGAACGCCTCGGGCACTTCCTTGTAGCCCTTCGACTTCACCGCGCCGATGATCAGGCCGATGATCAGCCAGCACACGCCCACGATGTAGGTGGCGGTTTGGAAGCCGGTGAACACGTACACCAGGATGGCGATGCCGATCCACGGGCAGATGAGGTACTTCACCCAATCGCCGAACGTCTTGCGATGCCCCTCGCGCACGAAGAAGAACAGGAACGTGGCGAAGTTCAGCATCACGAACGAGGACAGTGCGCCGAAGTTCACGAACTCGGCCAGGTCGTTCATGCGGTCCATCAGCGGCAACGCCAGGCACAGCGTCACGATGCCCAGGAACAGCGAGGCGACCCAGGGGGTCTGGTACTTCGGATGCACCTTGCCGAAGATGCGCGGGATGACGCCGTCGCGGCCCATCGAGTACAGCAGGCGCGAGGAGGCCAGCTGCGCGTTCATGATGTTGGCGATGCCGATGGCGATGATGTTGACGACCAGCATGAAGATGTAGAGGCCCTGGCCGCCGACGATCATGACGGAGTCGAAGAAGCCCATGTCGGGGTCGGTGTTGGCCCAGTCGGGCTGGACGGCCGCGGCGATGTAGGTCTGCGCCACGAACACCACGATGATGAAGCACAGCGCGATGATGATGCCCTTGCCGATGTTCTTCTCGGGCTCGCGCGTCTCCTCGGCCAGCGTCGACATGCCGTCGAAGCCCAGGAACGACAGCGCCGCCAGCGAGATGCCGGACGCGATGAACTGCGGCGTGACCTCGCCCTCCTGGTACAGCGGGGCGATGGTGAAGCCGTTGGCGCCGCCGTTGGCGAGGAAGCTGCAGCCCAGCGCGATGAACGCGATGAGGGCGACGACCTCGATGACGAAGATGATCCAGTCCATGCCGCGGTTCAGGTGGATGCCGCGGATGTTCACAAACGTGTTGAACGCGATGAACACGATACCCCACAGCCATGCCGGGCTATTGGGGATGAGCGCGGTGCCCCAGTTCATCACCATGACGATCAGCAAGCCGGGGACCAGGATGTAGTCCAGCAGGATCAGCCAGCCGGCGATGAAGCCCACGTGCGGGTTGATGCCGCGCTGCACGTACGAATACACGGAACCGGCGATGGGGAAGCGCTTGGACATGCGCATGTAGCTCATCGCGGTGAACAGGATGGCCACGAAGCCGATGATGTAGACCAGCGGCGTCATGCCGTGGCTGTTCAGCTGGATGCCGCCGAAGATGGACTGCGGCGCGATGACCACCATGAACAGCACGCCGTACAGCACGACGTCCCACAACCCCATGCCGCGGCGCAGCTCCTGCTTGTAGCCGAAGCTCTCGAGCTCCTTCTGGCCGGTGTCGACGGCCTGCGCCGCCTTAGTCTCTGCCATTGTTTCCTCCTCTTATATATGCAAAAGCAAATACGCTTATTTCAACGCGTGCCGCCTATCGCCGAAAGCAGCATGCGGTGAAACCGAAAAGCGGAAGCTCTCGATGGCGGGACGCGGCTCGCGGTCCGGGCGCGCTCCCCGTCAAAAGAGCAAGGCGCTATTCTAGCGGGACTCCCCCGGAGAGGGAAGCAGCGCCGGGAACTCGGGCAGTTTCGGGATGCCCAAGCGCAGGCTCAGCTGCACCTCGCAGGGCTTGCAGCCCTGGTTGATCTCCACGTCGCCAGCGACGGAGAGGTACATGTACGTCTCGACGCCGTCCCAGCCGGTCACCGCCATCAGCAGGCGCTGCATCTCCTTACTGGCGTTGACCAGCGCCTCGTTGTACTCCTGAGCGTTGGCGTTGACGTACCACTTGTCGGCGGTCTCCAGCACGGGCCAATGCAGCTCGAACCCCTTCACCAGCTGCACCTTCACGGTGATCTCGGCGGGGATCTCGATGCCGGTGCCGCACAGCTCGGCGTCTCCCATGGCGGCATGCACGTCGCCCATCTGCAGAAGCGCACCGGGCACGCGCACCGGGAAGTACAGGCGAGCGCCCGCCCCGATGAGCTTGTTGTCCATGTTGCCGCCATGGTCGCCCACGAAGCCGTCGATGACGTCGTCGCCGTCCGGCGCGGTCCCGATGACGCCGATCATCGGACGCACGGGGATCTTCACCTCGTTGAACAGGGCGAACCCGTCGACAATGGGGATCTTCTTGGTGCGATAGCCCGTGGTCTCGAACAGCGGGCCGCAGTGATCGTCGGTGGCGATGGTGCCCTCATCGGCCACTTGGATATCGTAGACGTCGACCACCAGCACGTCGCCCGGCTCGGCGCCTTCGATGTACACCGGACCCGCGGCGGGGTTGGCGAACCCGTAGGTGTAGTCGAGATCCGCCATGGTGACCGTCTCGTCGGGGATGCGGTTCGAGAAGCAGTCGAGCGTCTTGAACAGCAGCATATCCCCCGGCGCAGCGGTGGCGCAGGGCGCGTTGTCCTTCGAGAACGTGTAAACCTGGGAATCGATGATCTGCATATGGAACCCCTTTTGATTCGGCGGACGGCGCACCGCCCGACCGCTGCCCCTTCTCCCCCGTTGCGAAGATGCAGTCCTCCATGATTTCCGCGTATTCTACTTTGCCGTGCTAAAGCGCGGGTTTCTCATTCGTTAAATCGACCCCATCTCCCGGGCAGCGGCAGATTGCGAGGTTGGCCCAAGCTGCGGCGCGAGACGGGAAAGGCCGCTTCCCCCTTGACGGTCCGGGGGTCGGCGTCAGGGAGGCAAGCAACAGCAAAAAGGCCAGCGCAGCGGCTGGCCTTCGATTTCATGGTGGTCAGAGAGGGACTTGAACCCCCGGCACGGGGATTTTCAGTCCCCTGCTCTACCAACTGAGCTACCTGACCGGATGCGCATCCTAGCGAATGCGAAGATGTATTCTACCGGATGGAATATGCTGCGTCAAGCGGGAAAATGCACCGCGTTCGGCAACGCGCCTACTTGCAGGCGATCCCCTCGCCGAACAGCAGCTCCTTCTCCTCGCCGGGCAACGCGGCGCGCGCCTGATCGCGCAGGTTGTTCACGCCGATGAAGAACTGGCGCATCATCACCACGGAAAGGTAGCGCCCCTTCGGCGTGAGCGTGATCTGGTCGGCGTCGTCGACGGCGTAGGCGCCCGAAGCCTTCATGAACGCCGTCTCCACCGGCAGGCCCGCCTCCACCGTGCAGCCGAAGTCGCGCTGCCACGCCCGCTTGTCCAGGCGTCCGCCGAACAGCTGCATCATGAAGCGGTAGCGCATGCGGTCGCGCTTGCTGAAGACGGTCTTGCCCATGATGGACATGCGGCCCGCCTCGATGGCGGCGTTGTAGTCGCGCACCGAGAACGTGTTCACGTACAGGTTCGAACCCAGGTACGTGATGCCGCCCGAGCCGATGGCGGGGTACTCCTCGTAGTCGACCACGTACTCGTCGATCATGGCGTCGTCGGCAGCAGCGGCCGTGTCCAGGCGGTTGAACGTCCATGAGCTGCCGTGCGTGAACAGCGGTTTGTCGCCGCCCGTCAGCAACTCGTCGATGATCCGGTAGAACAGCTGCTCGCGCTGGTAGTCCACCTTGCCCACGGTGCGCGCCAGGCTGCGCTCGACCGACGGCGAGGCCATCAGCGGGTAGAACGTGGTCTGACTCGCGCCGCTTTCCACCACGCGCTCGATATCGCGGATGAGGATGTCCTCGGTCTGCGCCGGGAAGTTGAAGATCATGTCGGCGTTCATGGAGACGAAATACGGGCTGGCCTCCTGGATGCGCGCCACGATCTCGTCGCCGCTGCCGTACTTGTCGTAGCGGTCCATCTGCTTGAGCAGCCCGTCGTCGAAGCTCTGCACGCCCACGCTCAAGCGCTGCACGCGCCCCTTCAGCTTGTCCAGGTAGCTGGGGATCAGGTGGTTGGGATTGGTCTCGCTGGACACCTCTTTGATGGAGAACAGCTCGCGCGCCAGATCGATGGTCTCGCACAGCTCGTCGATCATGATGGTGGGCGTGCCGCCGCCCACGTACAGGCTCTCGAAGTCGTAGCCCAAGTCCTTCAGCATGCGCATCTCGCGGCGCATGTTCTGGAAGTAGGGGCGCGCGCGATCCTCCGCGTAGGGGAAGCGGTTGAACGAGCAGTACGGGCACAGCCGCTCGCAGAACGGCACGTGCGCGTACAGCATGTAGCGCTTGCCCGGCTCGGGCGCCGGCACATGCGTCTCGTCGGTGGGCTTCAGCTTCAAATACTGGTCGGTGCACAGCCGCACCACCCGGGTCAGCAATCGTTCGGACAGCAACTACAATCTCCCATCATCGATGTGAAAAAGGGACAGTCGCTTTTTCACATCCCATCATGATAAAAAGTCAGCGAGCGGCGCTCTGGCGAGTGCAGATGATGCGAAAGCCCGCTGCGATTGGACTTTGGTCCATCGCGGCGGGCTTGAGCGTCAGCTGTGCCGCCAGAACGGCGCGCAGCGTCGACAGGTTCCGTCGGCCGGCAGGCCGGCGGAACTACAGAAGCTCGGCGAGGGTCTCCACTTGGGTGCGGGCCTGCTCGTAGCTCTCGGTGCACTGGTCGACCTCGACCGTGATGCACTTCAGGCCGGCGGCGCGCACCGCGCGGGTGACCAACGGGGCCTCGAACTCCTCGGGGTCGCAGAACTTCGCCAGAAGGATGACCACGGCGCCGGCGCCGGAGTCCTTCGCCTTCTGCACCAGGGCGTCGATGTGCTCCTTCTTCGGGTCGTAGAGCTCGGTGTCGGCGCGCAGCCCGCACCAACCGTCGGCCAGCACCTCGATGGCATCGCCTTCCTCGGGAACCTGGCGCGCGAACGCACGGGACTCCTTGGCCAGGTCGTCGGCGACCACGGCGATCTTGTTGTCGTCCAGAATCGAGGTGATAGCGGGGATATCCTGGTAGATGCCGGAAAGCACCACCTTGCGATAGCCCTCCGTCGACTCCGGCAGCGCGGCCAGCGCCTCGTTCAGCTCGCGCACCATCTGCAGGTGCTCGGCCTTGTCCATGTAGTAGCCGGCGTTCACCACGGCCACGCGCGCGGCGTTGCTCACCTCGGCAGGATGAGAGCCTGCCAGCTGCACGAACTCGCGCATGGCGGCGCGCCACTGGTTGTACAGCTTGATGGCGGCCATGACCTGGTCGTCGTCGATGATGGTGTCGCAGCACTCCTCCACGCGGCGCTTCACCTCGGTGTAGGCGTCGACGGTGTACTTATGGCCGGCGGGCAGGAAGCGGTTCTGGGCGTTGGTCACGTAGATCAGGGGGACCTTGTTGCCCATGGCGGCCTTCCAGTTCTGCGAGGATGCGCGCAGCGTGTCGCACAGGCCGGTGATCATCATGCCCGACAGCTTGTCCAGGATGCCCTTCAGGCCCATCTCCAGCGTCATCTGGCAGATGGAGCAGTAGAACGGCGGGTAGTACTTCTTGGCCTCATCGGCCGAGCCGACCATGCCCCACACGCCGAACGGGATGGCGCCGGCGGCGTACACCAGCTCCTCGGGAACGTGGTAGGGGCCCACGCCGATGACGCGCTTGCCCGCCGCCAGATGCTTGTCCAGCTCCTTGCTGGGATGCGCGGCCACCTCGGAGAAGGCGCCCAGCATAGATGCGATGTCAGCCATTGTTACGCCTCCTTCTTGTTGGATTCCATGATCTCGACCAGACCCTGGACGCGGGTGACGTACTGGGCCTCGCTGAAGTTGCGCGGGTCGGACTGGTCGCCGTCGAAGGTGACCACAGGGATGTTCAGGTCGTTGGCGATGCGACGCCCCATCTCGGGGGCGATGCCCGACCACATCTTGCAAGAGCGGTTGATATGCACCAGGCCGCCGTCGACCTTGCCGTCCAGGCACAGCTGCTTGCGCAGCTCGACGGCGCGCTCCAAGTTGATGGCGTTAGGCACCTCGGCGTAGGCGCGCATCATCTCGTCGGTGTTGCCGTAGATGAAGGCGAACGACGGACCGTACACGCAGGCGGTCACGTTGGTGCCGGCGTTCTTCAGCGTGGAGTAGGTCACGCGCAGGTACGGCCAGGTAGCGATGCCCTCGAACATGATGCGGTTCTTCTCCTCCACCTTGAACGTGGAGGTGCGCTCGCGGACGGCCTGCTTGTACTCCTCCACCAGCGCGGTGAAGGCGTCCAGGCTCTCCTGCTTGCCGCGCGCCATGGTGGCGACGGCCATGTGGTTGAACAGGTCGTAGCCCTTCAGCGGCGAGGGCTTGTAGTTCATGTAGGTGGTGGCCTCGAGCCACTTCTCGCCCACGGCGTTGGAGATCTCGCAGACCTTCAGGAACTTCTCCTCGTCCCAGGTCTTGCCCGTGATCTCGCACAGCTGCTCGATGGCGGCATCGAACTGGCCGCGCATGTAGGCGATGCGCTTCTCGTCGGCGTTGTACTTGTCGTTGAACGGCACGTCGATCATGATCACCGGGATGCCCAGCTCGTGGCCCAGGTTCTCGTACCAGTTCATCATGCAGTTGCAGATGTTGTTGCAGCACAGCACGAAGTCGGGCAGCGGCATCTCGCGCTCGCCGTTGGGACACTTGCCCAAGTCGGCGTACGCCAGGCTGATGCGCGCGTAGGCGCACAGGTCGTTGGAGTAGCCCAGCTCGCCCTCGGCGTGCTCGCACATCGCCAGGCCGGCGCCCTTGGCGGAGATGGCGGCCGCCTGGCTTTCGGGGTACACCACGTGCAGGCCCAGCGTCTCCGGGATCTCCTGCGGGAAGTTGGACGAGATCCAGCCCACCTTCTCGCCGCGCGCCTTGGCTTCCAGCGCGTCTTCGTACACGCTGTCGGCGATCTTGGCAAGCCACTTGCCCGCCGGCAGCTTCTCAGCGGTTTCTTCAGCCATTTAATCCCCCTCTAATAGGAAGTCGACTCTACTTGCGTTCTCCTTGGGTGATGACGCCCTCGGCCTCCATGGCCTTGATCTCCTCGTCGGAGTAGCCCAGGGCGGCCATGACGTCCTCGGTGTCCTCGCCGATGAGCGGGGCCTTCTCGTAGGGCGGCAGCGGCGTCTCCTCGAAGGTGACGGGGATGCGCACCAGCGCCTTGGGGCCGCGCGGGTAGTCCATCTTGTAGAACACGTCGTTGGCCCACGCCTGCTCGTCGTCGACGATCTCCTGGTAGGTCTTGCACAGCGCGTAGGGGATGTCCAGCTCGGTGAGGATGGGCTCCCACTCGGCGACGGTCTTCTGCTTGAAGCCCTCTTGGATGATGTCGTACAGCTCGCCCTGGCGATGCTCGTCGATCATCTTCTTCTGGTTGCTGAACACCGGGTCCTCAATGAGGTCCTCGCGGCCGATGGCCTGCATGATCTTCGGGAAGTAGATGGAGTAGTTGGGGCCCATCACCTGGAAGAAGCGGCCGTCCTTGGTCTCGACGGCGGGCTGGTAGGGCAGCTGGTTGTCGCGGCGGTCGAACGGGAACACCTGGCCGCCGAACTCGGTGCCGTACTGGGCCGCCTGGATGGAGAAGCCCTGCATCCAGATGGCGGTGTGCAGCAGGTTGGTGGTCACCTTCTCGCCCTTGCCGGTGCGCGCCTGGCGGTACAGGGCGGCCAGAACGCCCGTGGTCAGAGCCAGCGCGCCCTGATGGTCGCCCAGGGCCGGGATGAGGTTGGTGGGCACGGTGCCCTTCTGGTACAGCGAGCCCGCCCAGCCGGAGCGCGCGAAGAATGCGGTGAAGTCGAAGCCGGGCAGGTCCTTGTCCGGGCCCTTCTCGCCGAAGCCGGTCAGGCTGGCGTACACCAGGCGCGGGAAACGCTCCTTCAGGTCGTCGTAGGTGAGGTGCTTGCGCTCGAGCGCCTGCGGGCGCCAGTTGGTCAGCAGCACGTCGGCGTCCTCCAGCAGCTTGAACAGCACCTCGATGCCCTTCTCGGTGCGAAGGTCGACCACGATACCCTTCTTGTTGGCGTTCTCCAGGTCGATGGTGATGTCCTCGTGCGGATCCTGCGGACGGCCCTCGTTCGCCGCGGTGTAGCGCAGGTTGTCGCCCTTGGCCGTCTCGATCTTGATGACCTCGGCGCCCATGTCGGCCAGGATGCGGCCGACGGCGGGGACGGCGATGAACGTCGCCAGCTCGATGACCTTGACGCCCTCCAGGGGACGCGCGTTTTCTGACATGTTTCCTCCTTCTGAAAATGCACTGCTGAATCCACGGTTCAGTCTGATGGTATTCTGCGGATCGCTCGCAACCGTGTCATTGGACGAAAGCCCAATTACCCCAACGGCCGCACGGCGCAATCCGCCGCATTTCATATAAGCATAATTTTTTACGTGGCGCACTATGCGCAAAGGAAAAACATCTAATAACCGGCTGATGGATCGAAAACGCGCAGGTGGCCGCAAGAAGACCGCGCTTCGACGGGCATTTCCCCGATCGACAGGCAGAAAGCGCGCCTATGCGAAACGCCGTTTGGACTGCAACCCCAAGCGGCAGCCAGGCAGGCGCGGACAGCAGCCGCATACATCTTCCCGCCACCCGATGGTGCGAATTGGTCTTTCATCCAATGACATGAATCATTGGGTATGGTCTTATATTCCTTGAGCCGACAATAGATGGCTCTTCGGTGGTTTCTGTGGGAGAGATTCCGGCATAGGCCCAGCTCAGCGGGCGAAAACAACGATCTGGAACT
>URRZ01000007.1 GCA_900550385.1 uncultured Coriobacteriaceae bacterium
CAGTTCCAGATCGTTGTTTTCGCCCGCTGAGCTGGGCCTATGCCGGAATCTCTCCCACAGAAACCACCGAAGAGCCCGACATTTTCACGGGCACGGGGAACGCGATGCCCGACTACCAATATTGCAAGTATCTGATCCAATTCGGAACGCAGGCAGGCACTGCGACGCGGCATGGGTTTAACATGACGGTGCCCCTCTTCGCGAAAGCACGTGCAGAAGGGCTGCGCTTGGTGAACTTCGATCCGCATATGAGTGCAGCTGGAGAACAGGCGGATCTATGGGTGCCCATTCGACCGGGAACCGACGCTGCCGCCGCTCTGGCAATTGCCAACGTTTTGCTGGAAGAAGACCTCATCGACAGGGATTACCTGACCAACAGGACGAACGGTCCTGCCTTGGTCAACGTGGAGACGAATCGCATCATCCGCGATGCGACGAGCAACAAGGCGCTGTACTACGATCAGGCAGATGGAACTGCGAAGCCTTACGACGAGGCGCAAGATCCCGCTTTGGAAGGCGAGTTCGAAATCGACGGGATGACCTGCAAAACCGGGTTCACCTTGTATAGGGAGCATATTGCTACGTACACACCGGAATACCAAGAATCCATCACCACGGTTCCCGCTGCCACCATCCGCCAGATCGCGGTCGAATTCGGCGAAGCGGCTCGTATCGGCGAAACCATCGAGATCGAAGGCGAGACGCTGCCGTATCGACCTGCTTGCGCTGACTGCTTCTCGGGGGTGTCGCGCCATAAGCATTCGCTGCTGACGAACTGGGCCATCATGTCTCTGAACGTTTTGATAGGGTCGTGCAATTATCCCGGAGGCTTCATCGGGTACGCTCCCGCATGCGATGGCTGGACCGAGCAGGGGTTCCAAGGTTATCGTCCCGCGGTTTGGGAAGAGGATGGGTTTATCGAGGGTGTTTCCATGCTGATCCCCGCTCCAACCTCGTGTTATCAGAACATTCGCAACTTCACATACAACCCAACTTCGATGTCGATGCTCGAATTGCAGCCCCTTGGGATGGACGGTCATTTCGCTCATGTGGCGCAGGCCCATCCCGAGCTCTACCACACCGAGCCGGCCGAGGTGATGGTGGTGTTCGGAAGCAATCCCATCAAGTTCTGGTGCAATCATGACGAGCAGGCAGAGGTGTACAAGAATTATAAGTACGTGATCGGCATAGATCTCTTCCTGAACGAATCATCGTACTTCTACGATCTGTTCCTGCCGGAAGCGACGTACCTCGAACGCTATGAAGTATTGCCGAACTATTTCCTCAATCATGTCACTATCGGCGGCGTCGGTGTTCCTTGGGCGATCAACGTCCACCAGCCTGTGGTGCCCGCGAAAGATGACTGCCCGAGCGCGCTGCAGATTTACGCCGAGCTCGCTGATCGTATGGGGAAGAACGAATCCCTGATCACTAGTCTGAATGGGATCTACAACGTGAAGCCGGAGTATTCGGTTCCCCTTTCCGAGAAGCTGGAACCCGAGCCGTTCATCGACTCGGTTCTCAAGTCGAATATCGACGAAGAGCACGGCCTCGATTGGTTCAAGAAGCATGGTGTCTACACGATCGACAGGAAGCTCGACGAGGTGTACATATGGGCGGGCGATCGTCCGGGCAAGGTTCCCCTGTACTGGGATTTCATGCTCGAAGCGAAAGAGAAAATCGATGCCAAGGTGAAAGAGCTGGATATCCCGTGGGAGACGGACGACTATCAGCCGCTGCCGGATTGGAAGCCGTGCGTGGAGTACGAGGTCGAGGATCCCGACTACGACATTCTTCCCGTGTATTACACGGATGCTATCAACACCGACAGCTGGGGAATGGAAAACGCTTGGGTGAACGAGATCAACGAAATGAACCCGTATGGCTACGTGTTGGAAATGAACGAAACGACCGCAAAGGAAAAAGGGATCGCCAGCGGTGATGCAGTGAGGCTGTCGACGCGCCACGGTGTATCCGTTGAAGGTCGAGTGGCCACCTCTAGGACCATTCATCCTGAGTGTGTTTCGGTGATCGGTGGACACTGGGGATCGAAATCAAATTACATGCCGAACGCGGAAGGAAAGGGCGTTGCGGTCAACCATTTGGTGCCTGGGCAGGATCCCAGTCGTCTCGACCATACGTGTGCGGCAATCGACCAGTGCGTGCGTTGCAAGGTTGAGAAGATCTCTTAGGGGGGTGAGCGAATATGGCATACGGAATGTTGATCGACCTGAAGAAGTGCATCGGCTGCCATGCCTGCTCTACGGCATGCAAAGAGGCTCACGGAACGCCTCCGGGAGTGATGCGGAGTCGTGTTGTCCGCGAAGTCGAAGGGGAATATCCCAATGTGAGGAAGAGCATCGTCCCCATGCTTTGCATGCATTGCGAGAACGCGCCGTGCGTGGACGTGTGTCCGACGGGTGCGACCTTCAAGCGGGATGACGGGATCGTCGTCGTTGACAAGGACCTGTGCATAGGGTGCCGTTCCTGCATGATGGCATGCCCGTATGAGGCGCGGTATTACCGGGAGAGCGAGGACGGGTACTTCGGCGCCGAGCTCAACGAATACGAAACGCTGATGTACCCCGTCATGCCGAAGGGAACGGTCGACAAATGCACCTTCTGCGTCGAGCGCATCGATGCAGGCAAGGGCGAGCAGCAGGCATGCGTCGCCGCCTGCCCTGCGGAAGCGCGAGTTTTCGGCGATTTGGACGAAATCAAGGCTCAAGCTGCGGAGCTGGGCGCCATTCAGCTCCTTCCGGAGAAGGGAACCGAGCCGACGGTGTATTACGTTCCCGATAGGGTGAACGAATAGCCTCCTCCCCTCTGTTGGCGGCGGCGTTACTCGCGAAAACCCCCCCCGGGTCCAGCGCGCGCGGTAGGATGAGGTGGATGGCCGGCCGCGATGAGGAATGATTGGATGCAGCCATGAAAGGGATCCGAAACGCTTCGGCGGAGAAAATCGAATCGAGGGCCTGCGCTTTCCTGACTCCGAAAGTCGTTCGATACGAAAAAGGGGCGATCTCCGAGCGCATGGAGACGGTGGTCCAGGAGCAGATGGTCTCCCTTTACGTGAATGGAGAAAAAACTCGGGATTTGGTTTGCTCCCCTTGGGACGTCCGCGAGTTGGTGGCGGGAGAGCTGTACTTGTCGGGAGCGGTGAGCGATCGCGGGCAGCTCCTTTCCATAGAGGTCGACGGGGAGGGTGGCACCGCCTCCGCGTGGATACGACGCGCGTCGTCCAAAACCGGTTCGATTAGAGGCCGCGTTCAGCGATCTTCTGGCGCCAGCAAGGTGATAGTCGGGCTGTTCGAGAAAGAAGGAAGCTCGCAGGAAAAGGAAAGCAGTAGGCCGAGCTTCGTGGGATCCGATCTAAAAGTGACGCCCGATGAGGTTAATTCGGGGATCGCTATGCTTGAGAACAAGTCGGTTTTGTTCAAAAGGACCGGAGGCGTGCATAGCGCCGTCCTAGCGGACGATGCCGGCGTGGTGGCTTGGTTCGAGGATGTGGGACGACACAGCGCCGTGGACAAGCTTGCTGGGTGGTGCTTTCTCAATGAGGTCGACGCTTCGGATAAGATGCTTCTGTTCAGCGGAAGGGTCCCTCGCGAGATCATGTTGAAGGTGATAAAGCTGGGATGCCCTGTCATCGTCTCCCCCGGGGCTCCGACCGCGTTGTCTATCGAATTGGCCGAGCTCTGTGGAGTGACGTTGATCGGTTTCGCGAAGCGTGGGGCCTTCAACGTCTATTCGCATGCGGAAAGACTGGTACAGGACTAGGGGCACTAAGCGTTCCTACCGCTTGCGGCTCTTCTTGTCACTCCGGTCGCCGCCCCGTGCTTTGAGCAGGAGAGACGCTATCGCTGTCAGCAGCGTCAGCAACGCGGTTGCCAACTTGACGAGCGCTATCGCTATCTCCATAGGCACCACCTCCTTTCCGAAGGAAGGCATTGCCAGCGCGTGGAAACGCGCGCAGGCATCGAGAGGCTTCGCGTCCTGCCGACTCCCACGTGCTAGAATGGGGCGTTGTTTTTCGAACCGCCAGGCAGCCGCGCGCCGACGCCCAACGCGTCCGCGTCGAGCTCGCCGCCGTTTCCGCCAAGGGTTCCATTCGCCTGCGGCAGGAGAGGAGCTTGCACCATCATGTCCAAGGGAACGTATTCCATCACCACGCCCATCTACTACGTGAACGCCGCGCCGCATCTGGGCACGGCCTACACGACGGTCGCCGCCGACACCGTGGCGCGCTACCAGCGCATGAACGGCTACGACGTGGCCTTCGTCACCGGCATGGACGAGCACGGCCAGAAGGTGGCCGACACCGCCGCCGCCAAGGGCATGCAGCCGCAGGAGTGGTGCGATTCGATGGAGCCCGCCTTCCGCGACGCGTGGAAGCTGCTCGACATCACCTACACCGACTTCGTGCGCACCACCGAGCCGCGCCAGGTGCGCAGCGTCCAGAAGTTCTGGCAGGCCATCTACGACAAGGGCTACTGCTACAAAGACAGCTACGAGGGCTGGTACTGCGTGCACGAGGAGACCTACTACGCCGAGAGCGATCTGGAGAAGAACGATGACGGCGAGTGGGTGTGCCCCGACTGCCATCGCCCCGTGCAGAAGGCCTCCGGCGAGGAGAACTGGTTCTTCAAGCTCTCCGAGTTCCAGGAGCCGCTGCTGAAGTTCTACGAGGAGCATCCCGACTTCATCCGCCCCGAGACGCGTCGCAACGAGATCGTGACGTTCGTCGAAGGCGGCCTGAAGGACCTCTCCATCAGCCGCTCCACGTTCGATTGGGGCATCCCGCTGCCGTTCGACGAGGGGCACGTTGCCTACGTGTGGGCTGACGCGCTGCTGGCGTACCTGACGGGCATCGGCTACGCCGACGAAGGTGAGCGCGCCGGCGAGTTCGACCGTCGCTGGCCGATGCAGTACCACTTCGTGGGTAAGGACATCACGCGCTTCCACTGCGTCATCTGGCCGGCGATGCTGATGGCGGCGGGGCTGCCCATCACTCACACCGTGTTCGGCCACGGCTTTTTGCTCACCAAGGGTGAGAAGATGTCCAAGTCCAAGGGCAACGGCATCATGCCCGCCGACCTCATCAAGATATTCGGCGTGGACGCGTACCGCTACTACTTCATGAGCGATGTGCAGTTCGGCCACGACGGCAACATCTCCATGGAGCGCATGGTGCAGGTGTACAACGCCGATCTGGCGAACACGTGGGGCAATCTGTGCAGCCGCGTGTTCAACATGACGAAGAAGTACTTCGACTCGAAGGTGCCCGAGGTTCCCGCCGAGCTGTGCGACGCGCCCAACCCGCTGCGCACGGCCGTCGAGGGTCTCTACGAAACCTACGACAAGTGCATGGCCGAAGTCGACTTCACCGGTGCCGCCGTCGCGGTGCGCACGGTCGCCGAAGCAGCGAACCTTTATGTTGAGGAAAGCGCGCCGTGGGCGCTGGCGAAGGACGAGGCGAAGGCGGGCGAGCTCGCCTTCGTGATGTACAACCTGCTGGAATGCATCCGCATCATCGCGCTGTACATGGCGCCGTTCACGCCGCACGTGTCCGACGAGGTGCTGCGCCGCATCTCGTCGGGCAGCGCCCAGGATATGACCGACATCCAGGCGGCCACCGCGTGGGGCCAGCTGCCCGCCGGCAACGCCGTCGAGGTGGGCGACCCGCTGTTCCCGCGCCTGGACGTGAAGGAGCTGTCGATCGAGATGTAGCGGGGGTTCCGCCGGTCGGCCGAACGGCGGAACAACCTGTTCGGCGCGCGGCTCGGCGGAGGGGCACGTGCTCAAACAGGTCCTCGTGCCGGTTCGCGTCGCGTTCTGACGAACGCGACAAGGGCGTTGCGGAAACTGCGCGCGAGCCCCTCCGCCGAGCCGCGCGCCTGCGTTTCGTCGGAATGAGAAAAAGGGCCTGACCCCATTTCTCATTTCGCAGGTGGCGGGAGCGGGCGATTTCGCAAAAGGGAAGTGATTGCCATGGCTGACGAGAGATTCGAGGACGAGCCGCTGTTCTTCGACGCGCTGTACCACCAGAAGCGCAAGAAGGGGCAGTGGCGCATCGTGGATGCGCCGTACCTGGAAGCGCCGGTCGCCGACACGCATTGCCACGTGCACCTGCTGAAGGACCCGTCGCTGTCGCTGGCGCGCGCCGGCGCGAACGGCGTTGAGTTCCTCTGCGACATTGTGGACGTGTTCGAGGACGGGCGCGCGCCGCTGGACGGCATGGAGGGCTGGCTGCTCCAAGGCTCGTTCAAGATACGCCAGATAGCCCGCGGCGGCTGTTGAGGATCGCCGTCCCCGCGCGTGCCGCGGGTCCGGTTCGCGGTGGGGTGCCATCCCCATAACGCGAAGCACTACAACGACGATCTGGAGCAGAGGCTGCTCGACCTTCTGGCGGATCCGCGCGTGGCGGCGGTGGGCGAGATCGGGCTGGACTACCATTACGATTTCTCGCCGCGCGAGGATCAGCGCGAAGCGTTCCGCCGGCAGATCCGCGTGGCGAAGCAGGCCGGTCTGCCGATCGTCCTGCACATCCGCGAGGCGCACGACGAGGCGTTCGCCATCCTGCAGGAGGAGGGTTTCCCCGAGGCGGGGACGCTGCTGCACTGCTTCAACCTGGACTGGGCGGAGCTCGCGCGTTGGGTGGACGCCGGCTGCCATGTGGCGTTCGGCGGCCCGGTGACGTTCAAGCACGCCGACGAGGTGTGCGATGCGGCGGCGCGGGTGCCCGGGGAGCTGCTGCTCACCGAGACCGACGCGCCGTACATGACGCCGGAGCCCCTGCGCGGCGCGACGTGCGGGCCCGAGCACGTGGTGTTCACGGCGGAGAGGCTGTGCGACGTGCGGCAGGTGGAGCACGGCGAGGCGCGCGAGGCGTTCTTGCGGAAGCTGCTCGCCAACGCGTATGAGCTGTTGGACCGCGAGCCCACCGAATGGCAGCGCGAGCGCGCGAAGGGGTTGGGCATCGAGGAGCTGTCCCCGGCGGAACGCGCCCGCGCCGCGGTGGCGCAGTGGCGCGCTGCGAAAAACTCCTGACATGCACGGTTTTTCGCGGCAAAATGGCGAGTCCGTTCCGGCATGCACGGTTTTCGGATGCTGAATCGTGCATGCCGGCAAGATTTCGCGCTAAGCTGGCGAATAGTTGCCTAAATGAACGGTTTTGATGTTGCAAGAGGCGCCGAAGCGACGGTGTGACGGAAGGATGTGTCTCGTGAACCGTGTGATAGTGGTGGGCTCGCCGCGCGTGAACGGTCGCAGCGCTGCGTTGGCGGACGAGCTGCTGTACGCGTGCATCGACGAACGCCCCGAAGACGGGGTGTCCATCGTGTCGGTGGCGAGCATCGACGTCCGCCCCTGCACGGGCTGCGACGCGTGCGCCAAGGAGCAGCTCGAGAAACCCGAGGGCCCGGAAGAGGGCGACCCTCTTTCCCCCCATCCGCTGGTGGAGGAAAGCGACGCGGCGCTGCACCGCTGCGTCATCGAGGACGATATGGACGAGGTTCGCAAGCACCTAGATGCCGCCGACGAGCTGATCGTGGTGTCGCCGGTGTATTTCGCCGGCGCGCCGGCGCAGTTCAAGTACCTGCTCGACCGCCTGCAGCCCTACTACCGCTCCGACTTGCGCGGGCGGGTGAAGCGCCCGATGATCCTGCATGTGGTGGGCGAGGGCGGCGACCCGTACGGCTACGATCCCCTGGTCGGCACCGTGATGTCGGCGTTCTCCGTTGCCGGCTTCCAACTGCAGACGATATTCGATTGGGTGGGCAAGATCTCCGAAGACGGTGGCATCCTGGGCGATCCCGAGGAGTACGCTTTGGCGGATGCGGCGGGCGTCGAGCCCGAAGGCGCCGAGGCGGAGCAGGTGGAACGGGAATCGGCTCCGCTTTCCGCTGCGGATCAGGGGAAGCGTGGGGACGCTTCCCGCTCCGCCAAGCCAAAGCTGTCGCTGTCTCAGCCTGCGAAGGGCGCGAAGCGTTCGGCGTCCGAGTGCGGGGAGCGTGCGTCGGGCGATGGCCGCCGCGCTTCCAAGGATGGCGGGCGTTTCTCGAAACGCGGAGGCAGGGCCTCCGACGGCAACCGCAAAGGCGGCTCGGGCTCCCGTGGGAATGCGCCGCAGCACGGCAAGGGCGGCTCGGACGCGCGGGGCGGCGCGCATCCGCGCGGCAAAGGCGGCTCCGGCAAGGGCGGCCGGGTGGGAAGCGGACGCGGCAGCGGCAAGGGCGGAGTCCGCCGTGGGTAGCCTGTCGCCTCTTGCCAGCGTCTCGGCGACGCGCGCGGTGCTGGAGCGCCACGGGCTCGCCACGAAGAAGTCGCTCGGGCAGAACTTCCTGATCAACGATGACGTGCTGCGCAAGATCATCGACCTCTCTCAGACGGGCCCCGAGGATGTGGTCTTGGAGGTGGGGCCCGGCATCGGCACGCTCACTGTCGCGCTGCTCAAAAGCGCTCGGCGCGTGGTGTCCGTCGAGCGCGACCCCGACCTGTGGGGCGTGCTCCCCGAGACGCTGGAGCCCTGGGCCGATAGGTTCGGCCTCATCCGCAAGGACGCGCTCGACGTGACGCGCGACGACATCGCCGCCGCCGCGCACCCCTGCGCTTTCCCGGGCAAGTTCGTCGCGAACCTCCCGTATGCCGTCGCCGCGACGCTCGTGCTGGATTTCTTCCAGCGCTTCTCCGAGCTGGGCAGCGCCACGGTCATGGTGCAGAAGGAGGTCGCCGACCGCATGTCCGCCTCCCCGGGCACGAAGAACTACGGCGCCTACACGGTGAAGCTGGGACTGTATGCCGCGCCGAACGGCCGTTTCCCGGTGTCGCCCGGCAACTTCTTCCCGCCGCCGCACGTGGAAAGCGCGGTGATTCGGCTCGACCGCGCGGTGCCGGATGCCCTGGCGCAGATAGCTCGGGAACTGGCGAGGGATGCCGGCTGGAGCGGCGAGGATGCGGTGGATCGCCTGCTGCGCGCCACGTGCGCCATGGCCGACGCAGCATTCGCGAACCGCAGGAAGACGCTTTCGAACTCGTGCAGGACGTATTTCTCCGGACGCGGCGAGGGCGGCGCGCGCGTTGCGGAGCGCCTGCCGCAGCTGTTCGCCGATGCGGGCATCGATCCCAAGCGCCGCGGGGAAACGCTCGATCAGGCGGAATTCATCGCGCTGGGCAGGGCGTTGCTGCAGATGGAGAGCCTAGGGTAATTGCTACCTCCGCGCATGCTGATTCCGTGGAGTATTGACTGGCGTGATATAATTTCGCCTTGTCATTTTACTGTGCAGGCATGAGTGAGGTAGAGCGCATAATGGATTTAGCTAAGCAGGCGGGCATCGTCGACTCCATTCACGACACGTTGAATGACCTGGTCGGCCAGCGCCTGAAGGTGCGTGCCAACATGGGCCGCTCCAAGATCGTCGAGAGCGAGGGCGTGCTGGCCCAGGTGCATCCCCAGCTGTTCATCATGGAGGTGGACCGCAAGCGCGGCCGCACGGCGCGCCAGTCCTACCAGTACGTCGACGTGCTGACGGGCATGGTCGAGCTTTCCCAGAACGGCGAGCCGCTTTTCGAGCCGTTCGTGCCCGAGGCGGACGAGGCCGAGCTCCCCTATGCTTCCGACGAGGAGCATGAGGAGGAGAAGGTCCTTTCCTAGGGGCCGGCCCCGCAGCGGGGCATAGCCGATGCAAGTTGGGACGGAGGCGGGCGCCGATGCGGTGCCCGCCTCCTGCTTTTCAGGAGGCTTGCCAAAGATGGAGCAGGATTACCGGCGGAGCCGCAACCCCCGGTCCGAGCTGGATCGGACGCGTCGCGCCGTTCGGGGCGGGAATGGCCCGCGTCCGGTGAACCGTTCCCGTGATCGGTCGCGGGGCGGTTCGGCGCCTCGCCGGCGCGCGACCGCCGTCTCCTCCGCTCCTGCCTCGAGCCTGCTCGTGCGGCGGCGCATCATCCGCCCATTCCGATGGCGCATCGCGGGAGGCTTCGGCGGCGGGGGAAGCCGCTGCGCAGGAGGAATCCGCCGGTTCCTCCAGGTCTTCCGGGCCGGTTCCCGCGGTCGCCGTCCGCGAGGCCGAGGAGTTCCTGCAGTACCAGGAGGGGTTCCCCGCCGGATGCGAGCCGATATCGCTCGCCTTGGCGCTGCGCAGCCTCGGCTTCGGTATCACGCCCAAGGAGTTCATCGATGGGTACGTGGTCGCCGATCCGTCGTGGACGGATCCCTCGTCCTATTGGGGATCGCCCTACGACACCGGCGCGTCGTTCCCGCCCGGGATGGTCAACGCCGCCAACGCCTATCTGGAGGAGCAGGGTTCCTCGATGCGGGCCGTCGATGCGACCGGCACGGACTTCGCCAAGCTGCGCGACCTTGCCGCCCAAGGCATCCCCGTGCTGATATGGACGACGGTCAGCGGGAACCCTCCCAACTATTCGGGCGAATCGGTGGGAGGCCGCTACGCCTGGTATCTGAACGAGCACTGCGTCCTGATGTACGGGGTGGAAGGTGACTACGTGCTGGTGAGCGATCCGTTGGCGGGGTTGCTGGACAAGGACGCCGAATCGTTCGGAAGCCTCTATGAGGCATGCGGGTCCTATGCGCTCTACATAATGGACGGCATGGCGGACGGATAATCCGGGCGCCGCATCCCGCGGCTCGCGCATATCGGCATGTTTCGTGGTCGCTGCGTGTACGGCTGTTGACAAGCGCCCGCAAGAAGTGCAAAATACCGTTCTGCGCTTCGGCGCGCATAACCCGTGGGGATGTAGCTCAGCTGGGAGAGCATCACGTTCGCAACGTGGGGGCCGAGGGTTCGAATCCCTTCATCTCCACCATGGAAATCAGACAGGCTTGGCACTGCGCCAAGCCTGTTTTGCTTTCGGCTTGAAGGGATTCGAACCGTGAGGTCAGACGCCTACCGCAGCTCGACCACGCCGTAGGGGACGCCGTCGGCTTCGGCCAGAACGACGACGGTGCGGTCGGCTTCCTGGGCGATGCGCGGCTGGATGATGTCTCTCATCACCGCAGAGCGGCGGTAGTCCACGCGCGCCTGGCGTGGCCGCAGCTCGCAGGGCAGGGCCCCCAGCGCGATGCGCACGTACTGGCTGTTGTTGACGTGCTCGTTGGTGTCGATGAGGTCGCGCCTCACTGCGAAGGGCCTGCAGGCTTCGAACTCGTTTGGCAGGGCGATCTTGCGGCTTTCTTCGGGCATTTCAAGCGGCGTGCCGATTTGGTAGGCCGCCACGTGCTCAGCCGAGGGGCGCACGGGCTTTCCCGCGGCAAGGTCGATGAAGCCCCAGGTTGAATGGGCACGCGCAACGAGGGAACCCGCTGCGTCGCGCAAGTAGAAGTTCCTTGTGGCGGAAACCGTTTTGAATCCGCTGGCGAACGTGCCCGCCGTCACCTGCTCGCCGAGGCGCGGGTAGCGGTCGATCACGAGGTGCCAGTGCGTCAGCACCCAAGCTTTGCGTTCGCGCTTCAGGCGCTCGGGCCGAAGCCTATTTCTTCGGAATGGAAGATGCTGCAATCCTGGAACAGGTCGATGAGCGCCGGCAGCGTCATCAACCCATCGTGCGCGATCTCGCTGTAACGGATGCGCGTGGCGAATTCGAATGCTGCTGGATCGATCTTCTCCATGATGCCCTTCTCAAACGGCGCCTGTTTTCGAAAGGAAAGCATAGCACGAAGTCCAGGCGTGAACGCTTTGCCGCAGCGGGGGCGTCGTCATTGCTGGCTTACAGGTGCTTAGACGTTCTGCCGCATCTCGTCGAGGAACGCTTGCGCAGCTCCCGTGAGCGTCTGGCGGTCCTTCCAGGCGAAGTCGATGGGCGACACCACGGGCGGGTGCAGCAGCCGGAATTCAAGCCCCGTGCCGGCGCCTGTCGCCACGAGCTTCTCGAGCGTGAGCGCGCAGCCGACGCCCTCGCGCACGAGCTGTGCCGCGTTGAACGCCAGGTTGTAGGTGGCGGCCACGTCCAGCTGATCCTTCTGCTCGCCGAACCACTGGGAGAGCTCGCCTGTCTCGAGTGCCTGCCCCGATGCGATGAGCGGGACGCCTGTCAGATCGCGCGGCGCCACGGTCTCCTTCTGCGCGAGGGGGTGGTCGGCGGGCATGAGCGCGCCCCAGGCGTCGGTGGGGCGCAGGCGGATGTGCTCGAAGCGGTTGATGTCGGGGAATGCGATGAGCACGGCGAAGTCCACGAGCCCGCGCTCGAGCCATTCGAGCACGTCGGTGCTGTTGCCGCTGCGCAGGTGGAACCGCACGTGCGGGCAGCGTTCGCGAAACGCGCGGATGCGCGCCGCCACCTGCCGCATGCCCTCGCTCTCGCCCGCGCCGATGAACACGTCGCCTTCGGTCACGTCGTCGCCGTGCGTCAGCTCGGCGGCGGTCTGGTCGGCGAGCGCGACGATCTCCTCGGCGCGGCGGCGCAGGTAGAGCCCCTTCTCCGTGAGGGTGACGCTGCGGCTTCCGCGTTCGAGCAGCGTGCAGCCCAGCTCGCGCTCGAGGTCGGCGATCTGGCGCGAGAGCGTGGGCTGCGTCACGTGCAGCGCCTGGGCGGCGCGCGACAAGTTCCCCTCGCGGCAGATGGCCAGGTAGTAGCGCAGCACGCGGATGTCCATGACGTCTCTCTTTCATGCTTAAACCGCATAGTTATTTATAAACTATAAGTAATTGTATTAGAGGAAGAGACGAAAGAGAATAGGGAGACCCGATAAGGCGATCGGCTGCGGCGTTTTGTCGGGTTGACCGAGCAAAGCACGACGCGGCGGATGCGTCGGACACGTTAAAGGAGGTGGAGGCATCCATCATGGCGAAGGGCGGCGAAAAGCTTCTCATCTTCATCCTGGCTGTGGGCGTGTTCGGTATCCTCAACACCGAGATGGGCGCCGTGGGCATCATCCCGCAGGTGGCCGAGCGCTTCGGCGTGAGCGTGCCCGACGCGGGCCTGCTCGTAAGCGGGTTCGCGCTCATCGTGGCGCTGGCCGGCCCCACCATGCCGCTGTTGTTCTCGGGCATGAACCGCAAGCACGTCATGCTGTTGGCGCTCGGCGTGTTCTCGGCGTGCAACGTGGCGGCCGTGTTCGCGCCGAGCTTCGAGGTGCTGCTGGTCGCGCGCGTGCTGCCGGCGGCGTTCCACCCGCTGTACGTGTCGATGGCAATGGCGATCGGCGGCCAGACGGGCGCCACCGAGGCTGAGCGCGCCAAAAACTCGTCGCGCGTGTTCGTGGGCGTGTCGGCGGGCATGGTGCTCGGCGTGCCCGTCGCCAGCTACCTGGCTAGCACGCTCATGCTGCAGGCGGCACTCGCGTTCTTCGCCGTGGTGACCGTCGCGGTGCTGGCGGCCACGGTGCTGTTCGTGCCGTCGATGCCCGTGAGCGCGCGCATGACCTACGGCAGCCAGCTGCGCATTTTGAAGAAGCCCGTCGTGCGGGCGTCAGTTCTGGCCACGGTCGCCATCAACGGCGCCATGTTCGGCTTCTACAGCTACCTGTCCGACTTCTTCGGTGCCGTGTCGGGTATGGACGCCACCTGGGTGAGCATCTCGCTGCTCGTGTACGGCGGCGCGAACATCGTGGGCAACGTGGTGTCGGGGCATCTGCTCGGCAGGCGGGCGAACGCGACGCTCGTCATCATGCCGATTGTGCTCATCGGGCTGTACGCCGTGCTGTTCGCCGTGGGGCAGCTGTCGTGGGCGACGGCGGCGATCACGCTCATGCTGGGCGTGGCCGCGGGCATCGCGAACAACGCGAACCAGTTCATGGTGTCGCGCGCCGCGCCCGAGGCGGCCGACTTCAGCAACGGCCTCTACCTCACGGCCGCAAACCTCGGCACCACGATCGCGACCTCGGTCTGCGGCGCGTTCATCACAGCGGCGGGCACGCGCTTCGCCGTGTTCGGCGCGCTGATCTTCCTGGCCGCCGGCGTGCTGTTCGTGCTGTGGCGCGTAAGGTGCACGCGACGCGCGAACGCAGCAGACGCAGAGGCCGCAACCGCAGCGACCCCAGCTGCAAGCACTCCCGCCCAACCCGAAGGCGGCGCGGCGTAGCGGCTGCAGTTCAGGGAGGGGGGCGGGGTGCCGCGGGGAGCGCGAGCGCCTCGCAGGCGGGGTCGCTACCCCTTCCGCTCGTGCGTGAGCTCGATGGCCTCCTTGCCGGAAAGATGCTCGATGCGCAGTTCGAACATGAGCAGCGTGTTCCAGAAGCGCTCGATCTCGGCGGCTTCGGCTTCGCGCGGCATGTCGGGCGCGTAGCGGCGGCTCAGCAGCCCGATGGCAGCGCGCTTCTCGGCGGGGTCGCTCAGCCCGCGGATGCGTCCGAACGCGATGACACTGCGGAAGCGCGTGGTGAGCTTTTCGGGCACCACGTCGTCCTGGTCGATGACGCAGAACGAGGCGCGATCGTCGCGCGCAATCGCATCAACTTTGTGGCCCGCCGCAGCGCTGTGGAAGATAAGGCGCCCGAGCTCGCCACCTTCCCCGTCGTAGGCGTAGCTCAGCGGCACTGCGTAGGGGTAGCCGCCGTCACCTGCCAGCGCCAGCACGCCCGACGTGCCGCGCCGCAGAATCGCAACGGCTTCCTCCTGCGGCAGCTCCTGCTTCTTCCTTCTCATCGGTCGAAATTCCACCGAGCCCTCCTCTTTTCGCCGCGATCGAACGTTGGATTCCCATTGTGCGGCCCTTCTGCGCTGCAGGCAAGTTTCCGTGCTCGGTATGCGGCCAGGAGGGCGGATGCGCTGCGTTTCCGTACGCTTTGCTCCATGCCGTAGCGCGCACCCTGCCGTTTTTGGAGAATAATGGGGTCGCAAGCGCAAGCCCGATGATGGGAGGCCCGTATGGAAAAGAACAGCTACCTTACCCTGGTGGGGCACCGCTACTCGTGCCGCCAGTTCGGGAAAACCCAGCTGACCGACGAGCAGCTGGGCGTCATCTTGGAGGCGGCGCGGAAGTCGCCGTCGGCGCGCAATCTGCAGCCGCTGCGCCTGTGCGTGGTGCAGAGCGCCGAGGGCCTGGCGAAGATCGACGAGTGCACGAAGTGCCGCTACGGCGCCCCGACGGTGATCATCGCCGCCTACGACCACGACGAGTCGAGCCACCCCACGCCCGACCATGGCCCCGAGACCTGTGACTTCGGCGACATCGACACCACCATCGCGCTGACGAACATGGAGAACGCCGCCGCCAGCCTGGGGCTGGGCAGCTGTTGGGTAGGCGCGTTCGATCCGCGCGCGGTGCGCGAGCGCTTCAACGTGCCGGAAAGCTACCGCCTGGTCGAGCTGTTCATGGTGGGCCGCTGCGCCGCCGAGCCCGGCCCGCAGCACGCCAAGCGCAAGGACCTCGACCAGTTCGTCGTGCGCGAGACGTTCTGATAAGGGTTTCGTCCGGCAAACAGTCTGCGGCGCCGTGCGCTGTGCAGCACCGTTTCTGCTGAAAGGCCGCCCCTCGATGCTGCGAGGGGCGGCCTTTCGCTTGTTCGGCGGTCAAGAGGCGCACCTGCGTCAACGGGGCGACCGCCGCAAGCGACCGGACGGCCTGCGTGCTGCCGCCAGCGCAGCGTTAATCGTTTGCGTGGACGTCGAAGGCGCTGATGAGGAACTCCGCAACGCCCGGCGCATCCGGATCGTGGCTTCCCTTGCCCTTGTCAAGCGCGCGCATCGCGTCCATCTCCTCGTCGGTCAAGGTGAAGTTGAAGATGTCCATGTTGCTCTTGATGCGCTCGGGGTTCGTGGACTTCGGGAAGATGATGGCGCCTTCCTGGTGCTCGAAGCGCAGGATGACCTGCGCGGCGTTCTTTCCGTGGGCTTCGGCGATGCGCTGGATCGCAGGCTCGGAGAACAGGTCCTTGTTGCCCCGGGCCAGCGGTCCCCAGCTCTCAAGCCTGACGTTCTCCTTCGCCATGATGGCGCGAAGCTCCCTTTGCTGGAAGTAGGGGTTGAACTCCACCTGGTTGACGGACGGCATGGTGTCGAACTGCGGCACGAAGGCGCTCCAGATGGCCGGAGTCATGTTGCTCACGCCGATGGAGCGGATCTTGCCGTCCGCCTTGGCCTCCTCCATCGCCTGCCATGCGCCGGGCACATCACCGTAGGGCTGGTGAATCAGGTAGAGATCCACATAGTCGAGCCCCAGCTTGCGCAGGGAGGTCTCGATGCCCTTCCGCGCGGCCTCACGGCCGTAGCCCTGAAGCCGGAGCTTGCTGGTCACGAAGATCTCCTCGCGCGGGATGCCGCTTTCGCGGACGGCCCGCCCGACTTCATGCTCGTTGAAGTAGGCGGCAGCGGTGTCTATGTGTCGGATGCCGAGGTCGAGCGCTTCCCTGACCGCCCGATATGCGCTGCCGTCGGCGGGGATCTGGTACGTGCCGAATCCGTAGACGGGGATGTCCACACCGTCGTTGAGCCTTGCTGTTTCGATGTTCATGAAGCGGAACTCCTTTCCGGTTGAATGCGGCCGCGCGCTCGAGAAGGGGCACGCGGCCGTTCGTTCGACGGTTCCATTGTGCGACCGCCCGACGGCGAAGTACAATGCCGAGAGACCATCCCAGTATGCGTGCAACGTATACTGGCAACAGGCAGTCGCGATGCGGGGCGCGCGACGCGTCGAAAGGCGCGCGACAGCTGACAGAAGGAGGCGTCCATGGAGTTCGAGCAGCTGCGTCAACTCGACGCCATCGCGCGCGAGGGCACGTTCTCGGCAGCAGCGGAGGCGCTGCACACCTCGCAGCCCTCCGTCAGCCGCTCGATGCGCGCGCTCGAGCGCGAGCTGGGCTGCGAGCTGTTCTCACGCACGCGCAACCGCGTGGAGCTCAACGACGAAGGACGCCGTGCGCTTTCCCATGCGCGCGCCATCCTGGCCGAGGAGCGGCGGATGCGCGATGCGTTCGACGAGATCGCGCGCAAGAAGCGGACCATCCATGTGGTGTCGGTGGCTCCCGCGCCGGTATGGCGGCTCACTGCTCAGGTGGTGGGGCGCTTCCCCGGGACCATCCTCACCTCCGAGCTGGTGGACGACGAGTGCGAGGCGGAACGGCGCCTGTTCGACCGCTCTGCCGACATCGTCATCACGCGCTGCCCCCTCGGCCTTTCGAACGTGGCGTGCGCGCCGTTCATGGTGGAGAACCTGTTCGCGTATGTGCCGGCGGGAGACGAGCTTGCCGGCCGCACGAGCACGAGCTTTGCCGAGATGGACGGCAGGACCTTTCTCATGAACGCCGAAGTGGGGTTTTGGGGCGATGCGGTGCGCCGCGCCATGCCCAATGCCCGCTTCATCGAGCAGAACGACCCGACGGTGCTCGCGCAGCTCATCCGCACATCCGACCTTCCGGGCTTCGTCACCGACGTGTCGGAGTTCGAGCATGGCGCCGGCGGGGAGCCGGATCGCGTGCGCATCCCCATCCAGGATGCGGATGCGCACGCGACATTCTATGCGGTGGCGCTGCTCGACGCGCCGCAGGCGGTGGCGGCCATCGTGTCGGCGCTGCGGCAGCAGGGCATTCCCGCGCCGGTCGGGTGCGATGCCTCCGCAGATGGCGGCGAAGACGGGGGCGCTAGCCGATCTGCCCCTTCACCATCTGCAGCAGCCCGCCGATGAGCTGGGTATCGGTGTGGTCGAAGCACAGCGACCGCCCGCCCTTTGCCCTCGCCGCCCCGCACGTGGAAACCCTAAGGTGGCATCCCCGCCAACCAACCTGCACTGTCCCGGCGGGGCGGAACCGCTATCATGGTCGGCGAAAAGCGGTTCGCGCGAGGGGACGGGGTTTCCGCCTCGCTCCGAGTCGGATCGAGCCGATGTCGTGATCCCGCGCCGCATGCGCGGCGGCGGAAAAAAGGGGGCCGGATATGATCTTCTACTTCACGGGGACGGGCAACTGCCTGCACGTCGCGCGGGAGCTCGCAGCGGGCGAGGGCGAAGGTGCGCAGCCGGTGAGCATCCCGCAGCAGATGCGCCGCGAAGGCGAGTTGGCGTACGCCGACGATGCGATCGGCATCGTGTTCCCCCTGTACGGGCACCTCATGCCCGCGATGGTCCGCGAGTTCATCCACCGCGCCTCCTTCGACGCGCCCTACTTCTACCTGATCGAAACCTACGGGCGCCGCCATGCCAACGGCGTCGAGCTCGCCCGGGAGGAGGCCCGCGCAGCAGGCATCGAGCCCGCCTACATCTCCACGCTGCTGATGGTGGACAACTGGCTGCCCAGCTTCGACATGGACGAGGAGCGCGCGCTCATCCCCGAGAAGCGCATCGACGAGAATCTCGCGCGCATCAAGGCGGACGTCTCCGCGCGCAAGCGCTGGATCGAGCCCGTCACCGACGCCGACCGCGCCGCGCACGAGGAGTTCCTGCGCTTCGGCATGCGCTTCGAAGCGCCCGACCTCGGCGGGTTCCTAAGCATCGACGGGGACCGCTGCACCGGCTGCGGCGCTTGTGCGCGCGTGTGCCCTGCGGGCTGCATCTCCCTGGAGGGCGGCATCGCCCGCCGCGACGCCTTGGCAGGCTTGGGCTGCAACGCATGCCTGGCCTGCATCCACGCCTGCCCCGCGCGCGCCATCAGTCTGCCCATGGGCGAGAAGAACCCCTCCGCGCGTTTCCGCAACGAGCACGTGCGGCTTGCCGACATCGCGAAGGCGAACAGCGGCGAGTAGCCCGGGCCGCGGCCTGCGGGCCGGCGCGCCTAGCGAGCGGGGTCGTTGTAGGTGTCGCGGTCGGTGTACCAGGCGTAGGAGTAGGAGTTGCCGAATTCGCAGGAGCCGAACGCCTCGTCGAACTCGTCGGGAGCGCCGCCCATCCCGCCGCGCCGCTGCGCCGCGCGCTCCTCGTCGCGCTTGATGCGGGCGATGGCGTCGGCGTGGCGCTTCTTCTCGGCTCGGTCGCGCCTGCCGCGCTCCTCCGGCGTGAAGCGGCACAGCTTGGCCCGTTGCGGCTTGAAGAACAGCCGCCGCGTCGTGGGCGCGTCCAGCATCGCGCTGAAATCGGTCGCCACCTGCACGAGGCTCCATACGTCGTCGTAGCAGGCGTGGGTGAGCATGTTCAGCTCGCCGTAGAGCAGGATGAGGCGGCGGCCCCAGTCGGTGCGCAGGGCGTGCCCGTCGGCGGGCCCGCGTCCATGGTAAGGGCGCACCCACCCTTTCTGCCGCCCGTAGGCGAATCTCATGTTGCGCGAGAACGTGCCGAACGCTTTCCAGAACGCGCGCTCGCAGGCGAGGATGCGCTCAGAGGGCAGCGCGCGGTCGAATGCCGCGGTAAGGTTGGGCAGCGGGGGCAGCGCGCTGCCGGCGACGATCGCCGGCCCTTGGGGCTCCTCTCCGGCAAGGCGGCGGCGCAGGTTGGCGTGCAGCGAGGTCACGCGTCGCACGTTGAAGGGGGGAGGGGCGATCCTTTCGAACACCTCTGCCTCGAGGGCGAAGTAGCATGCCGTTTCGCGACGATCGAGCGCTGGCGGCGCACCGTCCACGAACGCGCCGTACAGCTCGCCCGCCTCGTTCCACGAGGTGTCCAGCCCCCAGCTGTTCTCGAGTTTCTGGAACAGCCGGTGCGTCCAGTCGGTGTCCGTTTTGAGCTCGGCGAAGTTTTCGAGCACCTTCGCGGCGGCGTTCTCGGGCAAGGTGCAGGGCGTTTGGGGGTAGGGGTTCGCCCGGTCGAACGCGAGCACCGCCTCGAGCGCCCATTCCCGGTAGGGCCCTTCGAAGTAGGGGATGCCGTAGCGCTCGCATACGGCGGCGAGGCGCTGCGCCTCTTCGTAGCGCCTCTGCGCCTTCCCGAAGGGCAGGAAGGGTTTGGGGGCGCCCGAACGGGCGCCTTCCCACATCTCCCGATTGGCGTGCTTGATGAGTCTGAAATCTTCCAGGAACGAGGCCATCGTCTGCTCCTCTCGGACGCGCGCCGCAGGTTCGGGCGCTTCATCCAAGCATAGCGCAAAGGCAGCCGTCCTGCCATTCCGGGTTGCGGTGGCAAGCGGAGCGCCGGTACCCTTAGCAGCCGAACAGCTCGGCCGCCTCCCCCATCTTGTCGGCGATCTTCACGCCGAAGGGGCAGCGCTCCTCGCAGGCGCGGCAGGCGGTGCAGTCCGCCGCCGTCGCGTCGAGCGCGCGGTAGTGCTCGCGCAGCGAGTCGGGCACCTCGTCCTGCATGACGGCCAAGTCGTAGTACTTGTTCGCCGTGGCGATGTCGATGCCCACGGTGCAGGGTGCGCAGTGGCCGCAGTAGGTGCATTGCCCGAAATACGCGTGGTTCGGTGCGCCCGCCAGCACGCTGGCGTAGTCGCGCTCGTCGGGGGCGGCGTCCTCGTAGGAGACGGCGTCCGCCACGTGCTCCACCGATGAGAAGCCCGCCATCACGCTGGCGACGGCGGGACGCGTGAGCGCGTAGTGGATGCACTGCGCCGCGGTCAGCGCCGCCCCGAACGGCGACGTGTCCGCCGCCAGCAGGCGCCCGCCCGCGTACGGCTTCATCACGGTGAGCCCGGTCCCCGTCCGATCGCACAGCGCGTAGAGCTCGGCGCGGTCGGGGTTGATGCCGCCGGCCGCCGCGCTGTAGTCGCCGAACAGGTCGTTGATGTCGTCGCTTGCCGGCAGCATGTCGAAGGCGGGGTTCAGGCTGAACATGAGCGCCTCGATGGCAGGGTCCGCCGCCGCCAGCTTGGCCACGGCGGGATTGTGGGTCGACAGCCCCACGTGGCGGATGGCGCCCTCCGCCAGCAGCTCGCGCACGTAAGCCATGAACGGCCCGTCCATGATCTGGCGGTACTCGTCCTCTTTGTCGACGAAATGGATCATGCCGATGTCCATATAGTCGGTGTGGAAGCGCGCGAGCAGATCCTCGAAGGCCGGCTTCACCCGGTCCATGTCGCGCGTGCGCACGTACTGGCCGTCCTGCCAGGTGGATCCGATATGCCCTTGGATGATCCACTTGTCGCGACGGCCTTCAAGCGCATCCCCCAGATTGGAGCGGCGCGTGGGATCGGCCATCCAGCAGTCCAGGATGTTGATGCCCGCCGCCTCGCATGCGTCCACCACCGCGCGCGTCTCTTCAAGCGACTTGTCCATCCATTCGCCGCCGAAGCCGATCTCGCTTATCTTCAGACCCGTGTTCCCCAGTTCGCGATAGCGCATGATCCCCTCCCTTGTCCGCTTGGGCGTTTCCCCAAGGGTAGCGTTTCGCGGCGCGGTTGGGAACCGCCGTTGCGTGAGGCTCCGCGCACCCTCGGGTTATAACGCGGATCCGGCGCTTCGGGGGGGGGCTTCCGCGGCCCGCCTGCAGCCGACCGTTCTTCCCCGGATGCCGCCCGAGCCCGCTGCGTCGCCCCGCCCGATGCAGCCGCTCGGCGTTCATCGCTCCTTTCGGGATCCCATCCAGCTGGCAAGCGAGCCTACGGCCACCAGCGCGGCGCCCGCCCAGAACACCGGCCCGGGAGCCGCTGCCAGGATAACGGTGGTGGCGACGGTGGAAAGCACCGGCGTGGCGTACGAGGCGATGGAGAGCACGCGAAGGTCGCCCTCCACGATGGCGCGGCCCCATAGCGCGTAGCCCGCCGAGATCGCGGCGGCGGTGGCGACGAGCGGGATCAGGTCGGACGGTGCGATCGAGCGGGGCATCGGGGCGCCTTGCGCGAGAAACACCATCCAGAGGGACGCCGCGATCGCGGCGAAGAAATACGCGATGGCGTTGCCCCCGTCGGACACCTTCGGCGTCACCGTGTTGTAAAGCCCCCACAGAAGAGCCCCCGCAGCGGCGAGCGTATAGGGCAGCGGGTTCACGAGAAGCTCCGCGAACGGCGCTCCCTGCTCCAGCAGCTGCTGCCCACCCACCGAAAGGCCCACGCCCGCGGTGGCGACAAGGGCCCCGGGCAGCACGCGCAGCAGCGCCCTCCCGCGCCGCCGGCCGTTGAGCAGCGCCCAGAGCAGCACGGTGAAGGTGGGCCACAGGTAGTTCAGCATGCTCACCTCGAGCGTCTGCGCGGGGCTGGAGGCAAAGCCCACGGCAAGCGCCAGCAGCACCTCGTAGGAGACGAACAGCGCGCCGCTGGCAAGCAGGAATCTCTTCGACAGGCGTCGCAGCGGGGTGGGCCGGTTGACCAGGAACAGCATCGCGGCTCCCAGGGTGTAGGTCAAAGCTCCGCCCAGTTGTGAGCCGAACGCGTTCATGGTTGCGCGCAGAAGCCCGATCATCAGGCTCCAGCATAGGATGGCGGCGATGCCCATCAGCGTGCCGCGGCGTTTCATGGCGTTTCCTTTCCGTGCATCGGCCGCAAACGCGTCGGTGGTGGCGTGGTGGCGTGCGCGCCGCCCAAGGGCATGCACGCGGGTCTAGCTGCGCGGCTCGTCTTGCGCCAGGCAGGCGTCGAGCGCGGCTTCCATCGCGGCGCGATCCAGGTACCTCCCGATGACGCACAGGCGCGTCCCGCGGTCGCCCAGCTGCGGATCCCAATTCGTCTCGAGCGAGGGATCCGCGGCAAGCGCGGCGTTTCGTTCGTCCTCGGGAAGGGCGGCCGCGAACGGGCCGGTTCCCGTCACCGAGATCTGGCGCCCGGCCTGTTCGAACAGCAGGCGCTCGTCGAGGTCCTGCACAGCCCACACGACGCCTTTCGCGCGTACCGCCTCACGCGGCCACTGTGCGGCGAACTCCCCCAGCTTCTCCAAGTCGAAGGGCCGGCGACGCTCGTAGACGAAGGTCGAGAAGCCGTATTCCAGCACCTCGGGCTCCTCATGCTCTTCGGGATGCTCCATCGCCTCGATCCAAGCGGCGGAGTTGTAGGCGTCTTCGAAGCTGAACCTCCCGGTGTCCAGAAGCTCGCCGAGGGGCACCTCCCCGCGCACCGCCTCGATGACGCGCGCGCTTTTCTGCAGGCTGCGCACGATGGCCCTGATCTCGGCAAGCTGCTCGGGCGTCACCTGATCCGTCTTGTTCAGGATGAGCGTGGTGCAGAATTCTATCTGCTGGATCAGCAGGCTTTCCACGTCGTCTTCCCCCACGTCGCCTGCGGTGAGCGCCCGGCCGGCATCGAACTCGTCCAGCAGGCGCGCGCAATCCACCACCGCCACGATGTTGTCCAGGGCGAGCGGGGCGGGCCCGTCGTCGGCGTCCTTGCAGAACTCGCTGATGGTGTAGGCGATGGGGATGGGCTCGCAGATGCCCGACGCCTCGATGAGGATGCAATCGAAATCGCCCGATGCCGCGATGCCCTGCAGCTGGTTCGCCAGATCTTCCGACAGCGTGCAGCAGATGCAGCCGTTCGTGAGCGGGATGATGTCTCCCGCCTGCGCCAAGCCGCCGTCGCGCACCAGCAACGCGTCCACGTTCACCTCGCCGATGTCGTTGACGATCACCGCCGCGCGGATGCCCTCGCTGTTGGCGAGGATGTGGTTGAGCAAGGTGGTCTTGCCTGCCCCCAGATAACCGGTGAGCAGGGTGATCTTCACGCGTCCGTCGTTTTCCATGGCCGTCCGCCCTTTCGCGTTCGCTTCGTGTGCGCCGGCTGCCTCATCGCCGCCGCTTCGCTGTCGTTTCGGGGGCCATCATACTCCTTTCTGCCCGGGAGGGCTCCGCCCGATCCTCGCCGCAGGACCATCGTGCCGCCTTCCGTCGCATGGGGTCGGCGGGGCTGTCCGTGCCTGCGTGCGGGGCAGCCTGCTCGCGCATTGCACCCCCCGTGCGGGCGCGCTTACCTTGGAGAATGGCCGAAGCCTTCGGGGAGCGCGCGGGGCGCATGCTACAATACGGCTCGTTAGGGGCGTTTCCCCTTGTCGCACGTAACGCGGCGAGCTTGCCTGCCCGCCCCAGGAAGGAAGGTATTCCCCATGAAGGCACTTATCCCCGCCGCGGGTCTGGGCACGCGATTTCTGCCGGCAACGAAGGCGCAGCCGAAGGAGATGCTGCTCGTCGTGGACCGCCCGGCCATCCAGTACGTCGTGGAGGAGGGCCTTGCCTCCGCCGCCGACGAGGTGGTCATCATCAACAGCCGCGAGAAGAAGTCCATCGAAGAGCACTTCAGCCCCAACCCCGAGCTGGTGGCCACGCTGCGCGCCCGCGGCAAAGACAAGTACGCCGACGTGGTGGAGCAGGTGGGCAACTACAACGTGAGCTACGTGTACCAAGACGAGCCGCTGGGCCTGGGGCACGCCATCCGCTGCGCGCACGAGAAGACGGGCTCCGAGCCGTTCTACGTGCTGTTGGGCGACGTGCTGGTGCCCGACAACAAGATGCTGCCGCGCATGCAGGAGGTCTCCGGCGCGCACGGCGGCGCCAGCGTCATCGCCGTCATGCCGGTGCCCGACGACCAGGTGAGCCGTTTCGGCATCATCGCCGGCGCCGCGGAATCCGACGACGTGTGGAAGGTCGACTCGCTGGTGGAGAAGCCGGCGCTCGAAGACGCGCCCAGCAACCTGGCCGTGTTCGGCCGCTACCTGCTGTCGCCGCGCGTCATGGAACTTCTGGCGGACGTCGAGCCCGGCGTGGGGGGCGAGATCCAGCTGACCGACGCGCTGGACGCCGTGCTGAAGGAAGAGGAGATGTACGCGCTGGTGATCGACCCCGCCGACGGCTTCGACACCGGCACCGTGGAAAGCTGGTTGGAGACGAACAACGTCCTGTTCCAGCGCAAGAACGGTTAGCTTTCGCGTAGGGAAATGCTCCGCCGCCTGCCGGGCGCGGGGGTTCGCGCGCAGTTTCCGCAGCCCCTTTAGACGCGTTCGCAGAACGCGTCCCTCAAAGGGCGAGGACTTGTTTGAGCACGAGCCCCCGCGCCCGGCAGGCGGCGCGACGATGGCTCGGCTGCGGGAGGCGGCTATATAATCAGATTCCGGGGCTTTCCTTCCAGGAAGGCCCCGATGTTTTTCGCGACCTCGTCCAAAAGGCGGGCGCGCGCTTCGCGGGTGCCCCAGGCGATGTGGGGCGTGATGGCGACGTTCAGGTCGCGCACGCCCAGCAGCGGGTTGTCGGGGCGCATGGGCTCGCGCGAGACCACGTCGGCACCGAACCCCGCCAGCTTGCCGGATCGCAGCGCGTCGGCGACCGCCTGCTCGTCCACCAGCGTGCCGCGTGCGGTGTTCACCAGCATGGCGCCGTCTTTCATCTTCGCCAGCGCGGCGCCGTCGATCATGCCATCGGTCTCGGGCGTTGCAGGGACGTGCAGCGTCACGATGTCCGCCGTGCGCAAAAGCTCGTCCAAGCCGACCTGGCGGATGCCGGGCTGCTCCAACTGGGGTTTGGGGCTGCGGCTGCAGAACACCGCTTCCATGTCGAACGCCCGCGCGATGCGCGCCACCGCTTGGCCGATGCTGCCCATGCCCACGATGCCCAGCGTCTTCCCTGCAAGCTCCACCAGGGGCATGCTGTAGAAGCAGAAGTCGTGCGTGCGCGTCCAGTCCCCGTCCATCACCTGCCGGGTGTGCCTGCCCACGTTCTGGCATAGCTCCAGGATCAGCGCGAAGGTCATCTGGGCCACGTCGGGGGTCGAGTACGCCGGCACGTTGCACACGGCGATGCCGCGGCGGCGCGCCTCGTCCAAGTCCACGACGTTGTAGCCGGTCGAGGCAAGCGCGATAAGCTTGAGGTCGGGCGACCGGTCCAGCGCCTCTTTGTCCCAGACGACCTTCGTCGCTACCGCGACGTCCACGCCCGCCATCCGCTCGCGCAGCTCCTCGCGCGGGGTGCGCTCGTGCACCGTCACGTCGCCGAATCGCTCGAACGCCTCCCAGCTCAAATCGCCGGGATTGCACACGTAGCCTTCCAGGATCGCGATGTTCATGCGCCCCGCCCCTTTCCTATTCGATCCACCCGAAGTGGCGGCAGGCGAGCAGGATGCCGTCCTTGTCGACGTCGGCCGTCACGTAGTCGGCGCGTTCCTTGAGCTGGGGGATGGCGTTGCCCATGGCCACGCAGGTCCATTCCGGCAGGAACATGCTCAGGTCGTTCGTTCCGTCGCCGAACACCACGGCGTCGCCCGCCGGCAGGCCGAAGTGCTCCATCATGCGGCGCACCCCGCGTCCCTTGTCGGCGGGCTCCACGAACAGCACGTAGGGGCTGAAGCGCACGGTGGGGACGTCCGCCAGCGATTCGAGGGTCCGCTCCTCCTCGACGGAGCAGGGGATGAACAGCTTGTAGAAGCACGGGGCCGCGTGGAAGTCGAACGCGGGGTCGACGACGGTGTTCATGTACGTGTCGTGCACGGCGTCGACGAAGCGGGCGTCGCGCGTCAGACGCTCCTGCGTGTCCTCGCACGCCGCGCCCCACAGCATCCCCTTGCGCTCGCATTCCTCCAGCACGCGGATGCACGGCTCGCGCTCCAGCGGCTCCAGCTCCACCAGCTCGCCGTCGATCACGATGCCGTTGCCGCCGTCGCTGACCATGTTCCGGATGCCCAGACCGTCCATGTACGAGCGCGCCATGGCGTGCGCCCGGCCCGTGCAGATGGCGATTTCGTGCCCGGCGCGGCGCAGCTGGTCGAGGGCGTATCGCGCGCTGTCGGGCACGTAGCGCCCGTCGACCGGGCCGGCGGCGAGCGTCCCGTCGATGTCGAAGAAGAAACAGCGCTTGCGCATGGTCGGCTCCTCGGCTTTCGTGCCCCCGCTGCAAACAAAGAAGCGGCCCGGGGAGAGGGGAGCTCCACCGGGCCTTAAGGAGGGGATGATGCGATGCTTCCCGCATCGCTCTGCTTTAAGGGATAAGCAGAAGCAAGGGGAGGAGGGGAACCTCTCGCTTGCTGGCTCCCAGTATAACGACCCCCTTTGAAGGGCGTATGTGCGGGCGGTGGCCGTTTTGTGGATTTGGGCCCTGAAAAGTAACAGATCGGTAAAGTTCGATGATTTCACCGGCTCCGAAACGCCGTTCGCCCGGCAGGCTCCGGGCCCTGCGCGCCCAGCACTCCCGGGGCGGCGTTTGGGCGGAGCGGGGGTGGAGCGTGGAGCCGACGCCCGTTTCGCCGGTCCATTCCACCTCGCTTGTAGGGATGCGCGGGGAATCGCTGCCCCCCGGTGGCGGGCGCGGCGGCGCTGCCGTATGATGGTGTGGCCGCGGCCGGCGCCCCTCCGCCCGCCCCGACCCCCATCGACGAGGAAGGCCCCTATGCCCGATATAGCGATGCGATTCGACAAAGACATGCTGGTCCTTTCCGCCCCGCTGAGGGCGACGCTTGCCCGCCAGGGGGTGGACGTCGACCGTGACATGGAGTACTTCGCGCTCGTCGAGCCCGAGGCGATCCGCGACGCGATGAGGATGGAAAAGGTCGCCGGCGCGCAATGCCTGGTCGCTGCGACGGAGGGCCTTACGCCCGCCCGGCTCGCGCACAACCGCATGCAGGATCGCGGCGCCGAGCTCGCCGCCGTCTCGCTGGACGCGCTGCGCCCGCTGAAGCCCCAGCACATCCTCGCGGAGCTGGGACCGTGCGGGCTGCCCTTGGACGGCTCCAGCGCCGCGTCGCTGAACGAGAACCGCTCCCAGTACGCGCAGGCGGCCCGCTTCTTCGCCGGCCAGGAGCTCGACGCCCTGTTCCTGAACGGGTTCGCGCGCGCCGACGATCTGAAGTGCGCCCTCATGGGCGTGCGGCAGGTGACGGAGGCCCCGGTGTTCGCGTCGGTGACGGTCGACGGCGAAGGGGTGCTGGCGGACGGGCGCACTTCCTTGGAGGAGGCGCTGTCGGTGATGGACGAGTACGAGGCGTCGGTGGCGGGCTTCGAATGCGGCGCACCCCTCGAGCGGGCCGCCGCCGTGGCGCGACGGGCCGCGAAGGCGACCGGCCTGCCGCTGCTGGCGCAGCTGCACGTTGCCCGTCGCGACCCGAAGCAGGGCGGCCCGACCGAAGGCAACCCCTACTACTGCCCCGACGCCATGGTCTCCGCGGCGGTCGAGCTCCGCGCGGCGGGCGTTCAGTTCCTGCGCGCGACCGGCGACGCGACGCCCGCGTATTCGGGAGCGCTCGCCGCCGCCACCATGGGCTTCGACGCGGTGCTGCCCGAGGGAAGGGCGGAGTAGTCCCATGAGCGCGACGAATGCGCATCGCAGCCCCTACTACGGGGACCTCCAGAAGGTGGTCGATTCCCTGTTCGCCGACGCCGCCTCGAAGGACCACGCGGTGCCGCGGCTCGACGCGGTGCTGGCGGCGGAGGGGGCCGACCTGCCCGAGGAGCTTTTGGAGATCGTGCGCCTGCTGCCGCCCGGCAGCTACACGCGCCAAAGGCTCTGCGATCAGCTGAACTCATCCATCTGCGGGCATGCGTGGGGCCAAGTGTACGGCACCGTGGAGTAGGGGGCGGCCATGGACGCGCAGCAATCCGCAGCGGCGGGATCCGACGCCGCCGAGAACGCCGTCCTCGAAGGGCCGGCGGAAAGCCTCCTCGCGTTCGTGCGGGACGTCATCCCCATCGACTGGCTCAGCACGCTCATCGTGATGCTGGTCTCGCTGGTGATCACGGCGCTGGCCTCGCGGCTCGTCAAGAACCTCATCCGGCGCGTGCTCAGCCACGATTCCGTGCCGCTGCCCTCGTCCTCCATCTTCGTGAACATCGCCCGCGTGGTGGTGTGGGCCATCGGCATCAGCGTCATCCTGTCCAGCTGCTTCGGCATCAACGTGTCTGCCGCCATCGCGGCGCTGGGCATCGGCGGCATCGCCATATCCCTGGGCTTCCAGGACACGCTGTCCAACCTCATCAGCGGCCTGCAGCTTTCCATCATGGGCATCGTCGAGCCCGGCGACAACGTGGAGGTGGGCGGGCAACGCGGCATCGTGCGCGACGTGACGTGGCGCCACACCACCATCGTCACCGCCACCGGCGAGAAGATCATCGTGCCGAACTCGGTCATCAACACCTCCTCGCTCATCCAGCTGCCGCCGCCGCGGAAGATCGTGGTGCCCATATCGGTGGTGGCGGAAGGCGACGGCCTCACCGAGGCGGCGGATCGCATCGAGAAGGCGGCGCTTGCCGCTGCGAGCTCGGTCGGCGAGGTGGAGCAGCCGCCCTCCGTCCAGTTCACCGACGTCACGCCGTTCGGGTTCACGGGATCGGTGGTGGTGTGGATGGGCGAGGGCGCGAACCCCGCCGAGGCGAAGGACGCCGTGGTGCGCGCGGTGGCGCCGCTCACCCGATCCGGCGCGCGGGAGGAAGGCGGCGCCGGCGCGTCCGACGGGGCGCCCCTCCGCGACGCCCCCTGTTCCGGCGACGATGGCGGCAAGGCCTCCTAGCTGCCGGCTTTACCTGCATTTGACGAACGCCAGACATGGTTTTGACACGCAGGCCCCACCATGGAGGATCGCAGGCGAATGCCGCCTGCGATACGACCGCGAGCCGAATGGATTACAATACCGCCCATGATCTACTACGTTGAAGACGACACCAACATCCGAGACCTGACCATCTACGCCCTGCGCCAGGCGGGGTTCGAGGCGGAGGGATTCGCCGCCGCAGGCGAGTTCTTCGAGGCGTGCAGCCACCGCCTGCCCGAGCTGATCCTGCTGGACATCATGCTTCCCGAGATCGACGGCTTGGAGATCCTCCACATGCTGCGGGAGGACCCCGCCACCAAGCACCTGCCGGTGATGATGCTCACCGCGAAGGGGACCGAGTTCGACACCGTCAGCGGCTTGGACGCCGGCGCCGACGACTACCTGGCCAAGCCGTTCGGCATGATGGAGCTGGTGTCGCGCGTGAACGCCCTGCTGCGCCGCGCCGCCGCCCCGGCGGTGATGGCGGACGACGAGCTGACCTGCGGCCCCATCGTCCTGCGCTCCGGCACCCACACCGTCGAGGCGGGCGGCGAGCCGGTGGCGCTCACCCTGAAGGAGTTCGACCTGCTCCGCACGCTCATGCGCAACAACGGGCGCGTCCTGACGCGCAGCCAGCTGCTCGAGGAGGTGTGGGGCATCACCTATGTGGGCGAGACGCGCACGGTGGACGTCCACATCCAGACGCTTCGGCAGAAGCTCGCGGCGGCCTGCCCGGGGGCCGATGGCTGCATCGGCACGGTGCGCGGCGTGGGCTACTGCCTGAAGCGCCCCTCGTAAGGAGGGGCTGTGAACGCTCGCATCACCGGCTCGCCCTTGAAGGTGAAGAGCCTGTCGGGGCGCATATTCGTCAGCGTGCTGGCGTTCGTGCTGGGCGCGCTGGTCGTCGTGGCGGTGACGCTGACCGCGGTGTTCTACCTGCTGTACGCCAACGAGGTCGAGTCGGGGCTGATGGCCCAGGCGCACGAGGCCGCGGCGGCGCTGGAGGAATCCCCGTCCGAGGAAGCGTCGGAGGAGGCGCTCGCCGAGCAGTTCGACGGCGTGATGCGCTACACCCTGATCGCATCCGACGGCGAGGTCCTCTTCGACAGCGACGCCGACGAGCATGCGATGCCCAACCACGCCGACCGCCCGGAGATCGCCGAGGCGAAAGCCGAGGGACAGGCGCTCGCGGTCCGCTACTCCGATACGTTGCAGACCGACACCGTCTACGCCGCCGTGGGGCTTTCCGACGGCGGCGTCATCCGGCTCTCCGAATCGCGCGCCTCGCTGGTGGCGTTCTTGGGCAGCATGGTGGCGCCCGCCGCCATCATCACCTGCGTGGCGGGCGTTCTGGTGTTCGCGCTCTCCAAGCTCCTCACGCGCCGCATCATGAAGCCCATCGACGCGCTCGATTTCGCGAACCCCCTGGAGAACGAGATCTACGAGGAGATGGACCCGCTCCTGTTCCGTATCGACGAGCAGCAGCGCCAGCTCAAGCAGCAGAACATCGAGCTGGCCCAGGCCGAGAGCATGCGGCGCGACTTCTCCAGCAACGTCAGCCACGAGATGAAGACGCCCCTGCAGGTGATCTCGGGGTACGCCGAGCTCATGAAAAACGACATGGTCGACCCGGCCGACCGCCGCAAGTTCGCCGGCCTCATCTACGAGGAGGCCCAGGCGATGCGCTCGCTCATCAACGACGTGCTGACGCTTTCGCGCCTGGACGAGACCACGCTCGCCGAAACGGATGCCGAGCCGGTGGATGTGAGCGCGCTCGCCCGCCGCGTGAGCCTTCGCTTGGAGAGCTTCGCCGCCGACAACGCGGTGAAGGTGCGGGTGTCGGGCGGCCCCGCCTACATCATGGGCAACGAGACCATGGTGGAGGAGATGCTGTACAACCTGATGGAGAATGGCATCCGCTACAACCGCGAAGGCGGCGAGGTGTCGATGGCCGTCTCCTTGGAGCCGACGGCGGGCGGGCCGTTCGGGGAAGGCGACAAGGCGGAGGCCGAGGACGCCACGGTGGTCATCCGCGTGAAGGACACCGGCCCCGGCATCCCCGAGGAGTACCGCGATAAGATCTTCGAGCGCTTCTTCCGCGTGGACAAGAGCCGGTCGAAGGAGACGGGCGGCACCGGTTTGGGGTTGGCGATCGTGAAGCACACGGTCCTCTACCATCACGGGACCATCGAGGTCGACAGCGCGGTGGGGAAGGGGACGACGTTCGTCGTGCGGTTCGCGTCGGTGCGCCCTTAGGGGCGGCAGCGGCTGGAGCGGGCGGAACGGGTGCGGAGTCGCATGCAGGCGGGTTGCGTGCGGAGGGGGCTCCCTCCCACGTCGCGCATCCCAGGTGCAAACAACCTATTGGCGCGCAACAGCTAGCCGGGGCCAGCGTCGAGGGATCGGGGAAGGCGCGGAGAAGTCGCGCACCCGTCTCAATCTTGGAGAGCAACAGCGCCTATGTCAAGACTTTTCTTTGCCCCCGCATGTCCTATACTCACAAGTAAGTTCCACCCTCGGATCCACATTATTGCGATGGACCGACGTATTTACAGTAGGGAGCTCAAGATCGCCCGTGGAACGGGGATTCGCGTCCGTTGATGCGAAAGCCGGGAAGCGTGCTGCGAGCACCCACCTTTCGAGGTGGGTTCATCCTTCTGGCTGGGGGTGGGGCTTTTCTTTTTGCCATGGGCTCCGACTTGCATCCTGCCGCACGCTCACGCCGCACGCTCACGCCGCAGCCCCTGTCGCCTGCTCCCGCCGCGTTGCGCGATCTCGGCGAACCGCGGAACGGGGCGCTGCTGGAATCAGCACGAATGAAAGCGCGATGTCTGCACAGGAAAACGAGGGCCGCACTCCAGTTTTTTCTCGTTTTGCGCGGCTTAGGCCCGGCAAGGAGGCGAATTCAGGGCATCCCGTCCTTCTTCCCGCTGGGAAAGCCCTGATCGCGATTGCTTCAAGACGAACCTGCCGTTCTTCTTGCGGTGGCGATCGCGCAAAACGGACGATTTCCGGAGTTGGATTGCCCGTTGGGGGCGATGCGGCGCGCCGAAGGGCAACTGAAGCGTGTGGCGGATGCTCTGAACGACGAAAACGACCGCCGTTCATTCTCTTCTCGCTCGTGATACGATACGTTCATGGACACTCTCTTCTCCGAAATAGAGCAGCAGGCGCGCTCGGAGGTGGCGCCGCTTGCGGTGCGCATGCGGCCCCGCACGCTCGACGAGCTGGTGGGGCAGGACGACGCCGTGGGGCCGGGCAGCTGGCTGCGCGCCGCCATCGAGCAGGACCGCCTCAGCTCCATCATCCTGTACGGCCCGGCGGGCACGGGCAAGACGTCGCTGGCGCACGTGATCGCCGGCGCGACGAAGGCCGTCTTCGTGGAGGTCTCCGCCATCGGTGGCACGGTCACCGACCTGCGGCGCGAGATCGACGCGGCCGAGAAGCGCCTGGCGCTGAACGGATCGCGCACCATCCTGTTCGTCGACGAGATCCACCGCTTCAACCGCAGCCAGCAGGACGCGCTGCTGCACGCCGTGGAGGATCGCGTGGTCATCTTGGTGGGCGCCACCACCGAGAACCCGTTCTTCGAGGTGAACTCGGCGCTGATCTCGCGCTCGCGCGTGGTGGAGCTGCACAGCCTCACCGACGAGGGCATCGCCGAGCTGCTGCGTCGCGCGCTCGACGACGAGCGCGGGCTGGGCGGGCGCTACCGGCTGGACGACGAGGCGCTTTCCGCCATCGTGCTGCTGGCCGGCGGCGATGGGCGCGCCGCGCTCACCACGCTGGAGCTGGCCGCTGCCATGGCGGGCGAGGGGTCGCGGGAGGATCCCGCCGTCATAACGCAGGAGGGCGTGCACGCGGCAACGCCGCATCGCAGCCTGCCCTACGACAAGAACAAGGACATGCACTACGACGTCGTCTCGGCGTTCATCAAGTCCATGCGCGGCAGCGACCCCGACGCGGCGCTGTACTGGCTGGCGCGCATGATCGACGGGGGAGAGGACCCCAAGTTCATCGCGCGGCGCATGTTCATCGCGGCGTCCGAGGACATCGGCAACGCCGATCCCCAGGCGCTGCTGGTGGCGGAGGCGGCGTTCCGCTCCGCCGAGGTGATCGGGTACCCGGAATGCCGCATCAACCTCGCGCAAGCTGCCATCTACCTTGCGCTGGCGCCGAAGAGCAACGCCGCCGAGGCCGGCATCGACGCCGCGCTCGCGGAGGTGCGCAACGGCCCGGCGCGCGCGGTCCCCGACCATCTGCGGGACCGCCACCGCCCCGGATCCGAGAGCTACGGCGCCTACCTGTACCCCCACGACTACCCTGGCGGATGGGTGGAGCAGCGTTACCTTCCGGAAGGGCTGGAGCGCGGGTGCTTCTACCGTCCGGGCGATCGCGGCTGGGAGGCGTACCGCGTTGACGCCACGGCGCGCGACCGGGCAAATCGTTCGAGTGGGAAGGGCTCGGACGTGCTATAGTGATGGCTTCGAGCGAACCCGGGGAGGTCCATCATGGACATCAGTGAAGTTATCAGCATCGTCTTGGCGGTCGTGCCCGTCATCGTGTTCATCGCCCTCATATGGCTCATCATCGAGCTGGTCGTCACGGTGCGCCGCACGCGCCAAACCGTCGATGAGCTGAAGAAGCAGATCGAGCCCACCCTCGCCCATGTCGAGAGCATCACGGCCTCCTTGGAGCCGGCAACGAAGAAGATCGATCCGCTGGTCGATCGCGTCTCCCTCACGGTGGACGCGGCGAACCTGGAGATCATGCGGCTCGACAAGATCCTCGAGGATGTGGGGGACGTGACCGACACCGTGTCGTCGACGGTCTCCACGGTGGACGCCATCACCAGCGCCCCCATGGATCTGGTGAACAACGTGACCACGAAGGTCCGCGGCGCTTTCAAGTCGCGCGGCGCGAGCGCCGAGTCGATGGCGCTGGGCGACCAGAAGGCCGAGGCCGCCCGCAGGGAGCGCGAGGCCGCGGAGGGCTTGGCTTTGGAGGAGGAGCGCCCGGCGGCGCCCGAGCAGGCGGCACCCGAGCAGGTCCGCGTCGACGCGCAGCCCGAACCCGCTGCGGAGGAGCCGCTTGCGGCGAAGGACGGCGCCCCCGATGACGGCGTCCGCACGGCGAAGCATGCGGTCCGCATCGGCAAGCACGCCGCCCCCCGCCAGGACTACTTCACCTACGACGGCGCCTCGCGGGAAACCGCCCCTGCGCCTGCCGCCGATGGCTCGGCGGAGGGTCGGGCGCCCTCCGATGCCGTGCAAGCCGATCTCCATTCCGATAAGCGCGCCTAAGCTGGCGGCGTCATCATGCGCGACCTCGACATACCGGCGATCGTCTCCGAGGAAGCCCCCGTGGCGAAGGAGGCAGAGCGCACGCTGAAGTCCCGCCGGAGGCTGTTCGGCATCTGGACGGCGGTCGGCGCCATCCTGCTTCTGTGGGTGGCGGCCTATGTCCTCAACGTGCTGTCGGTCCCCATCGGGGTCCTCATCTGGACCGTCATCATCGTGTTCTGCCTGCGCGGCATCGTGAACGCCCTGGAGAAACGCGGCGTCAACCGCGGCGTGGGCACGGCCATCGCCTACGTGGCGATGTTTCTGGTGCTGGGCCTGGTGGGCTTTCTGATGTTCTCGCCGATGTTCGGCTTCGGCTCCCAGTTCGCCAACCTGGTCCAAAGCATGCCGGGCTACGTCCAGGGCATCATCGACTGGGGCAACGGCATATACGAGCGCTACTCCGACGTCTTCCAGAACGACAACGTGCGCGAGTGGATAAACGACGCGCTCTCGGCGATGGGGTCGGCCGCCAGCACGTTCGCGCGCGAAGGCGCCACCGGAGTGGTGGCGTTCGGCACCGGCGTGGCGAACTCGCTCATGGCGGTGGGCTTCGGCTTGGTCGTGGCGTTCTGGACGCTGATGGAGCTGCCCGCGCTCGGGCGCGAGTGCAAGCGCATCGCGGGGCCGAAGCGCCAGGAGGACCTGGAGATGCTGCACGTCACGTTCACCCGCGTGATGGGCGGCTACATCAAGGCGACGCTCATCCAATGTGCCATCATCGGCGTCGGTTGCGGCGTGTGCTTCGCCGCGCTGGGCATCCCCAACTGCGCCGCGCTGGGCATCATCACCGGCATCCTGAACATCATCCCCGTCGTGGGCCCGTGGCTCGGCGGCGCGCTGGCCGCCGTGGTGGGCGTGTTCGTGAGCCCCCTCGCCGCCTTCATCGCCTTGGTCGGCACCATCGCCATACAGCAGATCGTCTACACGTTCGTCTCGCCGAAGCTCATGGCGAACTCGGTGGACGTGCATCCCGCGCTGACCATCCTCGCGTTGCTGGTCGGCTCGGCTGCGGGCGGCGCCATGAGCGGCGTGGTGGGGTCCATCTTCGGCATGCTGGTGTCCATACCCGCCGTGGCCGTGGCGAAGGCGCTTTTTGTGTATTATTTCGAAAAGCGGACCGGCCGCCAGATTGTCGCGGAAGATGGCGTATTCTTCAAAGGCACGCCTCCCGACGGCGAGGGCGTCGACCCGTTGGCGGACGTCACCGCCCCGCATCCGGATGTCACCGCCGCCATGGCGCGCATCGAGGAGCGGAAGGAGAAAGCCCGGCATTGGCGCCGCAGGAAGCGCCCGTGACGGCTCGTTCGAAGCATCCCGCCCGGTTGATCCGGGCGGTTTCGCGTAAAGGGGCGCGCTGCGAAAACGGCGCGCCGGGGCAGTACGGCGGGGCCTTGGGGCCCGCCGCGCAGGGAAAGAGCACGACAGCATGAAGTACATGACCACGGCGGAGATCCGCGAGAAATACCTGAAGTTCTTCGAGGAGAAGGGCTGCAAGCGCATGCCGTCCTCCTCGCTCATCCCCGACGATCCCAGCCTGCTGCTCACCAGCGCGGGCATGGTGCAGTTCAAGCCCTACTTCCTGCACACCAAAGAGCTCGATCCCGCCTACATGGGCACCACCACGGTGCAGAAGTGCGTGCGCACCAACGACATCGACATCATCGGCACCACGGGCCGCCACCTGAGCTTCTTCGAGATGCTGGGCAACTTCAGCTTCGGCAAGTACTTCAAGAAGGAGATGTGCGCCTGGGCGCTGGAGTTCTCCACCGAGGTGCTGGAGCTTCCGCTGGAGCGCCTGTACTTCACCGTGTTCGAGGACGACGACGAGACCATCGAGATCTGGAAGAGCCTGGGCGTGGCCGAGGACCACATCTCGCGTTTGGGCGAGGACGACAACTTCTGGCGCGCCGGCCCCACCGGCCCCTGCGGCCCGTGCTCGGAGCTGTACTACGACCAGGGCCCCGAGGTGGGCTGCGGCAGCCCCGACTGCAAGCCCGGCTGCGACTGCGACCGCTTCCTGGAGTACTGGAACTGCGTGTTCACCCAGTTCGACGGCCAGGAGGACGGCACGCTCGCGCCGCTCAAGACCAAGAACATCGACACCGGCATGGGCCTTGAGCGCATCGCGGCCATCATGCAGGGCGTCACGAACAACTACGACACCGACGTGCTGCGCGGCCTGATCTCAGTGGGCGAGGGCCTGTCGGGCAAGGCCTACAAGGCCGACGCCGCCGACGACCTGTCGCTGCGCATCGTCGCCGACCACAGCCGCTCGGTCACGTTCATGATCGCCGACGGCATCCTGCCGTCCAACGAGGGCCGCGGCTACGTGCTGCGCCGCCTGCTGCGCCGCGCGGTGATGCACGGCCGCAAGCTGGGCATCGAGGGGCCGTTCCTGAAGAGCTACATCGAGGCCATCATCGAGAAGATGGGCGACGTGTACCCCGAGATCGTCGACAACCGCGAGCTGGTGGAACGCGTGGTCCTCTCCGAGGAGGAGCGCTTCGGCGCCACGCTGCGCGACGGGCAGGCGTACCTGGACGAGGCCCTTTCCAAGCTGGAGGGCGCCGTGCTTTCCGGCGAGGCGGCGTTCACCCTGCACGACACCTACGGGTTCCCCATCGAGATCACCGAGGAGATCTGCGCCGAGCGCGGCATCGAAGTGGACCACGAGGGCTTCGAGGCGTGCATGGAGCAGCAGCGCGAGCGCGCCCGCGCCGCCACCAAGGACGACGCCGAGGCCGCGTGGAGCACCTACGGCGGCGTGCACGCCGACATCCTGAAGGAGGTCGGCGCCACCGAGTTCACCGGTTACGGCGAGCTGGTGCGCGAGGCCAAGGTCGTCGCGCTCATCAAGGACGGCGCGCGCGTCGATACGCTTGCCAAGGGCGACGAGGGCGAGATCGTGCTGGATGCCACCCCGTTCTACGCCGAGATGGGCGGCGAGGTGGGCGACACCGGCGCCATCGCGTCCGAGGGCGGCTTCGTCGCCGACGTCGTGGATACCAAGGCGCCCGAGAATGGCTTGGTATGCCACATGGCGAAGGTGCTGGACGGCAGCATCTCCGTGGGCGACGCCGTCACCGCGGCGGTGGAGGCCAAGCGCCGCGCCCGCATCACGCGCAACCACACCGCCACGCACATCCTGCACGCGGCGCTGCGCAAGGTGCTGGGCGAGCACGTGAACCAAGCCGGCTCGTACGTCGGTCCGGACCGCCTGCGCTTCGACTTCACGCACTTCGAGGCGACGACGCCCGCGCAGCTGGCCGAGGTGGAGCGCGTGGCCAACGAGGAGATCATGGCCGCCATCCCGATGAACATCTACGAGACGTCGCTGGACGAGGCGCGCGCCGCCGGCGTGACCGCTCTGTTCGGCGAGAAGTACGGCGATACCGTGCGCGTGGTTGAGGCCGGCGAGTTCTCCCGCGAGCTGTGCGGCGGCTGCCATGTGTCCAACACGGCCGAGATCGGCTTCGTGAAGATCGTCTCCGAGTCGAGTGTCGGCGCCAATCTGCGCCGCATCGAGGCGGTGACCAGCTACGATGCGCTGGAGTACATGAACCGCATGGAAACTGAGCTCAAGAGCGCCGCCGCCGAGATGAAGGCCAAGCCCTTCGAGGTCGCCGAGCGCGTCAAGGCGAACCTGGCGGCCATCAAGGAGTTCGAGGCCGAGCGCAAGCGCGCCAAGCAGGCCGCGGCCGAAGGCGACGTCTCCGATCATCTGAAGGACGTCGTGGACGCGGCAGCCGGCTATCCGGTGGTCGTCACGCGCATCGACGGGCTGGACACCGGCGGCCTGCGCAACGCGTGGGATATCCTGCGCGCGCGCCTGCCCAAGCCCGGCGCCTGCGTCATCGGCACGGTCAACGACGGCAAGCCCGTCATCATGGCCGCCGGCACCGACGAGGCGGTGGCTGCGGGCTTCAACGCCGGCGCGGTCATCAAGGCCATCGCGGGCAACGTCAAGGGCGGTGGCGGCGGCAAGCCCACCATGGCCCAGGCCGGCGGCAAGGACGCCTCCGGCATGGATGCCGCGCTCGAAGCGGCGCGCGATCTGCTCAAGTAGCGGATGCGCATCCTAGCGCTCGACATCGGGGAGGTGCGCGTCGGGGTCGCCGTGAGCGACTCGGGGGAACGCGTCGCCTCCCCGGTTTGCGTTCTGCCGGCGGCGGAGGTCCTCTCCTGCGCGAAGCCGTTTCGCCGCGTGCTGGATGATTGGGAGCCCGAGCTTCTGCTGTGCGGGCTGCCCTATACGCTCTCCGGGGAGGAGGGCCCCCAGGCGGCGCGCATCCGGGCGGCGGCGCAGCGCATATCCGAAGCATGCGGGATCCCCTGCGAGTTCGCCGACGAGCGCCTGAGCTCCTCGGAGGCCAAACGGAGTTTGCGTGAAAAGGGGCTCTCGGAAAAGCAGATGCGCGGCAAAGTGGATATGATAGCCGCAAGTGTGTTCTTGCAGGCGTGGCTCGACGCCCGCCGCCAATCCGACCAATAAGGAGCGTCCATGCCTCTGCGGAAAAGGCAGATCACGTATTCGCGGCGGCCCAACCATGCCGCCCGCTCGGCGCATGCGCGCGGCGACAAGATGTTCCGCACGTACGACACCAGCTACATCCGCCCCAAGCGCAGCAAGGCGCCCACCATCATCGCGCTCGTTGTGGCGCTCATCGTCGTCGCAGCCGTCATCTTCGGCGTGACGACCCTGTTCCGCGGCTGCTCCGCCCAGCCCGCGCTGGAGGAGGGCCAGACGGTCCAGGTCGAGGTCGCCGAGGGATCCGGCGCCTCCGCCATCGCCGACCAGCTGCTCGACGCCGGCGTCATCGGCAGCGCGAACGACTTCACCAAAGCGGTGAAGTCCATGGACGCCGGGTTCGACCTGAAGCCGGGCACCTACGAGTTCACCGGCGGCATGTCGGTGGAGGATGTGGTGAACCTGCTGGTGAGCGGGCCGAACGTGTTCGCCGACGGCCTCACCATCCCCGAAGGCTACACGCTGGAGCAGATCGCCCAAGCGGTGGAGAAGTTCACCGAGGGACGCATCTCCGCCGCCCAGTTCACCGCCGCGGCCTCCGATGCCAGCGTCTACGCGGGCGAGTTCTCGTTCCTCGCGGATGCGGGCGACGCCAGCCTGGAGGGCTTCCTGTTCCCGAAGACCTACGAGGTCGCCGACGATGCGACGGCCGAATCGCTGGTCCGCCAGATGCTGCGGCAGTTCGAGGCCGAAACCGCCTCGCTGGATTGGTCCTACCCCGAAAGCGTCGGGCTTTCGCTTTACGACGCGGTGAAGCTGGCTTCGATCGTCGAGAAGGAATCCAGCGGCGACGAGCAGATCCGCGCGCAGGTGGCGTCGGTGTTCTACAACCGCCTGACCACCGACGGCGATCCGACCTACGGCATGCTGCAAAGCGATGCGACCACCGCCTACGAGGTGGGCCACGACCCCACGCCCGAGGACGTGGAGACCCCCAGCGAGTACAACACCTACACCAACAAGGGGCTCACCCCCACGCCCATCTGCTCTCCCGGCATCGACTGCCTGCAGGCGGTGTGCAATCCCGCGCAAACCGACTACTACTTCTTCTACTTCGAGGCCGATGATGACGGCGAGATGCAGTACTACTTCACGGAGACCTACGACGAGCATATGGCGACGTTCTCGTAGGTGGCATCGCGCGGAGCGAGCCCAATGCCCTTCCTGAAGCCCGACAGATACTTCTCGCGCATCACGCGCATCGACATCGAGCGCGACCTGGTCGGTTGCGGCTTTGAGTCGGTGCTGATGGACGTGGACAACACCATCCTCACGCGCGACACGCACGAGGTCCCCTCGGACGTGGCGGCGTGGCTGGAGAAGGCGCGCGCCGCCGGCCTGCGGTTCTGCCTGGTGTCGAATAACTGGCACGAGGGGGTCTACCAGCTTGCGGATCGTCTGGAGCTGCCCATCGTCGCGAAGGCGATCAAGCCGCTCCCCCCGGCATTCCTCATGGCGCTGCGCAAGATCGGCGCCAAGCGCGCGACCACCGTGGTCATCGGCGACCAGCTGGTCACCGACGTCATGGGCGCCCGTTTCCTAGGGATGACGGCCTACCTGCTGCAGCCTTTGGTGGAGCAGGATCTGCCGCACACGCTGCTGCTGCGCAACTTCGAGCGCCTGGTGATGGGGGATAGGCAGCCGGAAGGAGCTTCGGTGGCATCTTCTGCGCGCTCGTGGGGGGGGGGGGGGGGGGGGGGCCCGGGCACGGCCGCCGCCGCCGGCCCCCCAACCCCCCCCCCCCCCCCCGGCGGGGGGCGGGGGCCCCGCCCGGCGCGCGGGGGCCGGGGGGG
>URRZ01000008.1 GCA_900550385.1 uncultured Coriobacteriaceae bacterium
GTTTTGCGCGCCTTCGAGAACCTCACGGGCAAGCAGGCATACCGCCCCGACGTGGCCGGCTGCATGGGCTGCTACGGCGCGGCGCTTTTGGCCCGCGACCGGGCGGGCGCCGAGGGTGTCTCGACCCTGCTCTCCCAAGACGAGATCGACAACCTGAAGGTCAAACACCGCACGGCCCGCTGCGGCCAGTGCTCCAACAACTGCCTGCTCACCATAAGCGACTTCGGGGGCGGCCGGCGCTTCGTCACGGGCAACCGCTGCGAGAAGGGCGCCGGCTCCAGGAAGGCCTCCTCCCAGGCCCCGAACCTCTTTGCCTTCAAGAACGAGCGCCTCTTCGGCTACGAGCCCCTCAAGGAGGGGGAGGCGCGCCGCGGCACCGTGGGCATCCCGCGCGCGCTCAACATGTACGAGGACTACCCGTTCTGGTTCACGTTCTTCACGAGCCTGGGCTTTCGCGTGGTCCTCTCGGACCCGAGCACCAAGAAGACCTACGAGGCCGGCATCGAGTCCATGCCGTCCGAGAGCGTGTGCTACCCGGCCAAGCTCTCGCACGGCCATGTCATGAACCTCATCGGCAAGGGCGGCGACTTTATCTGGATGCCCTCGGTGCGCTGGGAGCGCAAAGAAGACGAGACCGCCGGCAACTGCTACAACTGCCCCATCGTCATGAGCTACCCCACGGCCCTCAAGCTCAACGTCGACGAGCTCGAACAGCAAAAGGTCGAGTTCATGAACGACTTCGTGCCCTACCATGACGTCAAAGAACTCAAGCGCCGCCTCTTTGAGCTCGTGGATGCCAAGCGCTGGGACGACGCCCAGAAGGGCTACGGCCGCTTCACCGGCACCCGCCTCACCAAGGCCGAGGTCGAGGAGGCGGTCGACGAGGCCTGGGCCGAGTCCGAGCGTTTCAAGGCCGACATGCACCGCGCCGGCGAGGAGGCCCTGGAGTGGGTCGAGCAGAACCACGGCCACGGCATCATTTTGGCGGGGCGCCCCTACCACAATGACCGCGAGATCAACCACGCCATCCCCGAGCTTCTGACCAGCTTCGGCCTGGCGGTGCTGACGGAAGACTCCATCGCGCATCTGGGCACGCTGGAGCGCCCCATCCGCCTGGTGGACCAGTGGATGTACCACACCCGCCTGTACGCCGCCGCCAAGGTGGCCACGCGCCGTCGCGACCTGGACCTCATCCAGCTGAACAGCTTCGGCTGCGGCCTGGACGCGCTCACCACCGACCAGGTGCAGGAGATCCTGGAGCGCGCCGGCAAGGTGTACACGGTGCTGAAGATCGACGAGGTGTCCAACCTGGGCGCCGCCCGCATCCGCGTGCGCAGCCTGCTGGCCGCGTTGAAGGACCAGGCGGACGAGGAAGCCGAGCAGCGCGCCGAGGTGGCCGGCTGCCCGGTGGCGACGCTGGATGTGGAGAAGGTCGTCGCCAACATGGAGGCCAGCATCGAGGCCAGCGACGGCAGCGTCGAAGGGCGCATCGCCGCGGAGCTGGCCGAGCAGTCGGCGGCGGTCCATGCGGCGGAGGGCTCCGCCGAGGCAGCGGCCGATGCCCGCGCGCAGGTGGCGGCCGAGCATGTGCCCAATGCGCCGGAGACGTTCACCCAGAAGGCGGCGCCCGAGGTGCAGGAGCGCTTCCGCCAGCGCGAAGGCGCCACCACGGAGTTCCCGCGCGCGGTGTTCACCGAGCAGATGAAGGCCGAGGGCTACACCATCCTGTGCCCGCAGATGGCGCCCATCCACTTCGACCTGCTGATCGACATCTTCCAGCGCAACGGCTACAACCTGGAGCTTCTGCCGTCGGTGGACCACGGCGCGGTGGATGCCGGCCTGAAGTACGTCAACAACGACATCTGCTACCCGTCGATCCTGGTCACGGGCCAGATCATGGAAGCGGTCATGAGCGGCCGCTACGACACCGACAAGCTGGCCGTCATCATCACCCAGACCGGCGGCGGCTGCCGCGCCACCAACTACATCTCGCTGATCCGCAAGGCGCTAGCGGCGGTGGGACTTTCGCACGTGCCGGTGATCGCGCTGTCGTTCAAGGACCTGGGCGAGGACAACCCCGGCTTCAAGATCACGCCGCAGATGCTGATGCAGGCGGTGTACGCGCTGCAGTACGGCGACCTGCTGATGATGACGCTGTACCGCACGCGCCCCTACGAGGTGGAGCCCGGCAGCGCCAACCGCCTGTTCGACCACTGGATGGAGGTGTGCAAGGGCCAGCTGCGCCGCGGCTTGAAGGGCGCCGAGTTCAAGAAGACCGTACGCCAGATCGTGGAGGACTTCGACACCTTGCCGCTTCAGGGCGAGGGAACCAAGCCGCGCGTGGGCGTGGTGGGCGAGATCCTGGTGAAGTTCCACCCCACGGCGAACAACCAGATCGTGGACGTCATCGAGCGCGAGGGGTGCGAGGCCGTGGTGCCCGGGCTCATCGAGTTCTTCCTGTTCGGCATCGCCGGCGGCATCTTCCAGCGCCAGCTGGGCAAGACCAAGAAAAGCGAGGTCGGCAGCAAGATAGCGCTGAAGGCCATCGCCAAGCTGCGCGAGCCGGTGCGCCGCGCGCTGGAGCAGTCGAGCCGCTTCGAGCCGCCCACCGACATCTACGAGCTGGCCGAATACGCCAGCGAGATCCTGAGCCTGTGCAACAGCATGGGCGAGGGGTGGCTGCTCACGGCCGAGATGGTGGAGCTCATCAAGACGGGCGCGCCCAACATCGTGTGCACGCAGCCGTTCGCCTGCCTGCCCAACCACGTGGTGGGCAAGGCGGTCATCAAGGAGCTGCGCCGCCGCTACCCCGAAAGCAACATCGTGGCGGTGGACTACGACCCCGGCGCCTCCGAGGTGAACCAGCTCAACCGCATCAAGCTGATGATCAGCGTGGCGAAGGCGAACCTGGCCGACAAGGAGCGCGAGGCGCGCGTGCTGCGGGCGCGCGCCAACCATACCGAGGATCCGGCGCTGGGGGCCCGGGCGAAGGCCGCTGCCGGCTGCGGATGCGGCTGCGCGGCGGTGGAGGAGGACTTCCACACCGAAGATGAGGTGCGCACCGAGCGGGCGTAGGCATCGGAAAACGCAATCCGGGAGACGCCGCCCCCCCCGCGCCGCGCGTGCGGGGGGGGGCGGCGTCTGCTAAGGATCTTTTACAAGTGCCGCATCCCCTTGTGCGGTAGAATCACGAGAAGCTGTGTTTTCCGGGCTGGCAGCTAGGGCGCTCATCCGGGGGATCGAAGCAAAACGCCAGATGAGCGATGCGTAGTGCCGGGTCTGTGGGGTTTCGCCGATCATGCGCCTCGCATGATCGGGGCGGTTCGAGGGGGGTTCGGGCTATGGTGAAACGGGTTTCTGCGTTCGCGTTCTCGATCATCTTGGCGGTGGGACTGCTGCCGCTGCCGGCTTTTGCGGATGAGACGCCCGCCGAGGAGGCTGCTGCCGAGGAGACGCAATGGGAGCCCGGCACCTATGTGGAGCACGAGGCGATCGCGTACGTGGTGGATGGCGGCGCGCAGGCGAGGGCGTTCTCGCTGAGCGGCGATCTTCTCGATGGCGCCGAGACGCTGGTGACGGTGGACGCCGAGGCGGCCGCGGAGACGCTGGGCGACGATGCGGAGGCTGGCAGCGAGGCGGAGCCGGCGGCGCGTGCCCGCACGTTGGCGCTTGGCAGCGCCTCCGACGAGCCTGCCGGGCGTTTGGTGCTGGTGCGCGATGAGTCCAAGACCACCGAAGAGCTCATCGCCGAGCTGGAAGCCGACGGGCGCGTGCTGTTCGCCGAACCCAACGGCTACGTGGAATCCTTCGACGAAGAGTCGGAAGGCTTTTCCGGTATCGGAGAGGGTGCCTCGTCAGCCAGGATTGCCACCGGGAATGGTGCGGGGGCGCCCGAGGGCGAGACGTCCAACGATGCGGCGTTGTCGCAAGGGGAAAAGACCGGGGACTCCTCCGACGATCCTTCCGAGTCGGAAGATCCTGCGGCAGGGTCAGAGCCGGTGACGTTCGGCTCCGACGACGAAGAGCCTGCCGCCGACATGACGGAATTCCAATGGGGGATGTCCAACGACGGAGCGATGGGCGGCGTCTCCGCCGATGAAGCGGTCGATATCGACTACGATGCTTGGAACGACGCCGTTGCGGCGGGCGGCCTCGATGACGTGGTTGTGGCCGTCATCGATTCCGGCGTCGACGAAACCAACCCCGATCTTGCCGGCGTTCTGTGGGACGAGGGCGAAGAATATTCCGAGCTCACCGTTCTCGGCGGCGATGCGCATGGCTTCTCGACGGTTCCCGACACTACCTCGACGAGCCCGATTTCCGCAGAGCAATCGCACGGCACGCATGTTGCCGGAATCATTGCGGCAGAATGGAACAATGAGGGCACCTCGGGAGTGGCTCCCAACGCCAAGATCATGTCGGTGCGCAGCGAGGTGGATGCCGCCTCCGATATGCTGCGCTGCATCAACTACGTGACCGAAGCGGCGAAGGCGGGCGTTGACGTGCGCGTGGCGAACTGCTCGTGGGGCATGGGATCCAACGCCTCGCGCGCGTTCGATGTGGCGTTTACCCAGATGGGCCAGGCGGGCGTGATGGCGGTGTTCGCCTCTGGCAATTCCGACAGCGATATGGATGCCACGTTGAACACGATCTCGACGTTGCGCGACAACCCGTATGTTGTGGTTACGGACTCTATCGACGCATCGGGCGAGCTGTCGATGTTCAGCTGCTACGGCCAGGCGACGACCGACGTCGTGGCGCCCGGCTCTACCATCTTGTCGACATGGCCGACGTCAGGTCAGCAATATCTGGGCGAAGAGGATGATGCCGCTGCGCTCTACGAGAGCTTCGATAGCAAGACACGCGTTGCCGATGACGTCTTAGACGAGGGCAGTCCGGTTGCTGGCGGCAATGCCGTGCTTTCGTTCCAGTACGAGAGCATGGGCGGGCAGAGCGTTCCTGTCGTGCAAGACGAAAAGCGCTTCGACGGAGATGCGTCTTTGAAGCTGTCCTACAGTGCCGAAGAGGCACTTTCGCTGGGTGCGGGCGGCCTTATGGTCGTGCGGAGCAGCGAGCTGGACTTATCTGACCTCCCCGAGAAGCCTCGCTATCTCAGCATTCGCATGACCAGCGAATGCGCGAATGGTGGTTCGGGCTATCCTCAGGTGATGGTAAGCGTGAATACGACGGACGGCTCTCAAAGCGCTTCGCCGTCTTTTGGTTCTGAATTCGGGATAGGCGGTGACTCTTGGACGGGGTACTTCGTCGAGCTGCCCGAGAACACCGATTTCGAGAATTTCGGCATAACCATTTCGTATCTCAACCTTCAGATGAGTGTTTTGGGCGGCCAGCGTCCAGCGCAGGTTGCAGACGGCACGATCTACATCGACAGCATCGGCTTGGGCAGCGATCTTGTTCCCTACAAGTACAGCCAGGGAACCTCGATGGCGGCGCCGTCAGTGACGGGCGCTGCGGCGGTGATTGCGGGAATGCATTCAGAAGACTCCGCTGCACAGCTGGCGGCATACGTGAAGGGTGCCGCTGCGGGCGATGCCTACGAGGAGTCCTGTTCGACGGGCGGCTACGCCACGGTCGACGGTGCTGCGAACCCGTCTCCGGTGCCCGTTGAGGCGGAGGTCGCCGAGGACGGTGCAACTGTCACGGTGCGCGGCTATTTCGTGCCGGACGATGTTCGGGTGAGCATAGGCGGGACGTCGTGTGCGGTGGTGTCGCGCGACAGTACCGTAGGCGGTTTGGGCGACAGCGCGCTGACCGAACTCACGGTTCAAGCTCCTGAGGGCTTTGCCGGCGGCGAGCAGTGGGTTGAGCTTGCGGGCAGCAATGGAAACGGCAGGATGCTGGTTCAGTTTGAGACGATCGAGCAGGAGGATCCGACCGAGTCCCAAGCCACCTATTACGACGAAATGAATCTTCCCGTGCCAGACGAGCTGGACGACTGGGGAGGGTGGCAGCTCATCGGCTTTGCCGGCGATGTGTATGCGCTTCCCCAGGAAAACGAGATGAACTACACCGCCGAGCACGGCTTCATGATGAAGTACGACCCGCAGCTGCAGGAGTGGAGCCGCGTGGCAGTTCCCTCCTCCGAGCAGTTGGCCGCCGCAGGCGTGCGCAATGTTACGAGCATGGCGGGCACCACCTACCAGGGCTCGTTGATCGTGCAGATCACCAGCAACGCGCACACGGAAGGCAGTGAGTTCTACACAGCAGGCAGCTTCTGGCGCTACACCGTCGAGGGGACGTGGGAGCATATTCCCGTGCCGCCCCTCGACGGCGAGACGCTTTCGCTGTCCGCCTTGGGAAGCGATGGCGACAGCCTCTACGTGTTCGGCGGCAAGGGATCTTACGGCTATTCGGGCGAGGGTGGAGACGCAGGCGGCGAGGTGAAGACCGTCTTTCGCGTTGATTTGGAAGCGGGGACTGCCGTGGAGGTAGGCGAGATGGTGCGTGAGCGCCACAACGCGCACGTTGCCTATCATGACGGCGTGTTCTTGGTGAGCGGCGGTCAGAATACCTCTGCGCAGGAAGCCAGCAGCATGGGCGTCGAGCGCTTGCGCGTGCTTAGCGAGGCCGAGACGCTGCCCTCGCCAACAGGCGAGATGACGGAGTATCCTGCCGGTTCGCTTGTGAACGGCGCCGTGCGCATGTCGTCTCTGGTCACGGAAACAGGCGAGCTGGCGTTCTCGCCGGCAGCGGTTGCCGACGGGTTCATGATTGTGGGTGCTCGCTGCGACGAGGATAAGGGGGTCGCCGACACCTACACGGTGTCCGTCGAAGACGGCGCGTTGCCGCAGACGTACGGCAAGCTCGCTTCCGATCAGCGTCTTTTGGCTCCTGCGGCGCTTGCCTACGATGGGAAGCTCTACGTTCTGGCGGCAACCACGTCGGCTCCGTACCGCGTGTTCAGCGCGACGGCGGTCGAGACGGTCGCGCAACCGGGCGACTATGCGGGGCCCCGGGATGACGACGGCGATCAGGGCGGAACCTTGGAATCTCTCGCCTCCACGGGCGATCCGCTGGGGTCGCTGGCTGTCGGAGCCGCCCTTGTCGCCGCTGCGGCGGGCGGTGTCTGCTTCATCCGTTCTCGCGTATCGAGGGCGCGCGCCTGATGGCGCGCTGTGCGCTCTGCCTTAGTCGTCGTGCGCGCAGAAAGCGATGCCGTTTGAGGATGGATTTGCGTGTCCGTCCCGTGTGGAGCGGGCGCCTTTCCGTGTGGGGCGGATAGAATGGACCTGTATGCGCGCGGCGCCAATCGCCTTGCGCAGGGTTGTCTGCTCTGTTCGGAGGTCTGCTATGTTGCGCAAACTCGTTTCCGTTCTGTCGGCGGTTGTGCTGGCGTGCGGCTTGATGCCGGTGACGGCGATGGCCGAAGAGTCGACGGAGGACGCGTCGTCGCTTCAGCTTGAAGCCGGCACCTATGTGGAGCACGAGGCCATTGCCTATGTGGTTGACGACGCAGCGGACGGCATCGCGCCCTTCTCGCTGGGCGGCGACATCCTGTCCGGCTCCCAGGATCTGATGACGGTCGACGTGAGCACCGCCGAAGAGGCGCTGGGCGTCGATGCGGATGGGGCGGACGCGGACGAGGCCGCTGCCGTTTCCGCTCTGTCGCGAACGCGCTCCAATGCAGCCGCCGATGCCGCGGAAACGGGCCGTCTGGTTTTGGTGCGCGACGACTCGAAGACCGTCGAAGAGCTTGTCGCCGCGTTGGAAGACGATCCGCGCGTGGTGTTCGCGGAGCCGAATTACCTGGTGGAAAGCGAAGATGAGGGCGACGATGCCGCTGCGGCAACCCAAGTGCCAACGGATGCTTCAGGCACGTCGGTGGATCTTGCCGATATGGACGGAACGGGCGATGGGGGCGCCGAGGGCGGCTCCGCCGACGCGGACGCCGGCAGCGGAGATGCCGACGGCTCCGCCCGGAACGGCGACGGCGGCTCCGACGATGGAGTGTCCGGCACCGATCCCCAAACCGGCAGCGGCATGGATGCCGGCAGCGGCTCCGATGCCGATGCGGCATTCGGCCAGGATCCGAGCGCTTCCGTCGAAGATCTCACCTCGCTGCAGTGGGGTTTCAGCAACGACGGCTCGATGGACGGCATCTCACCCGATGAAGCGGTCGATATGGGCTACGACAATTGGAATGACGCCGAGGCTGCGGAAGTGGCGAGCCTCGAAGACGTTGTGGTGGCCGTCATCGACTCGGGGGTGGACGCCTCCAACCCCGACTTGGCATCGGTGATGTGGGACGACGGCGATACCATCGACGCGCTCGTCAAGCTTGGAGGCGACGAGCACGGCTTGTCCACCGCGTCCGGCACCACTTCCACCACCGGCTTGGTCAACTACCACGGCACGCATGTGGCGGGCATCATCGCCGCGAATTGGGATAATCGGGGCATTTCCGGAATGGCGCCCAACGTTCAGATCATGTCGCTGCGCCACTCCGATACGCTGTCGAGCCTGCTTGCGTGCCTCAACTATGCGAAGGTCGCCTGCGATGAGGGCGTGAACGTGCGCGTGGCCAACAACTCGTGGGGGCTGGGGCAGTGCGCGAGCCGTTCCATCGATCTCGCCGTCACCGAACTGGGCGAACGGGGCGTGGCAAGCGTGTTCGGCTCCGGCAACTCCACTGCCGACAACGACGCCGCCTCTTCGCTGTCCACCACGTTGGCCGACAACCCCTACGTCGTGGTGGTGGATGCGATCGAGCCGAGCGGCGAAGTGGCGGGCTACTCGCAGTACGGCCAGACGACAACCGATGTGATGGCGCCCGGCTCGGTGATCCTGTCAACGTGGGCAACCGGGGAGAGCAACGGACAAGGCTCTGCCGAAGGCCAGAAATACTTGGGCGAAGCCGATAGCGACCCCGTGCTGTACGAGAGCTTCGACGGGAAAAGCGCCTTCGATGACGCTGTCACTTTGGGGGGTGGAACGAAGCCCGTGCAGGGCGAGCAGGCATTGAGCTTCTTCGCCTATGGGCGTTCCGGTGTGGGCGAGCCTGTCGGCGAGGCGAAAGAAGGCGCTTCCTTCGAGGGCGCCGCCGCCTATGTGATCCCCTACGACCCCCCGTCCGGCTCCTTCTCTCAGACCGTGGTCACGAATGCCGTCGATCTGGCGCAGGTGGCAGGCAAGCCCCGCTACCTGAGCATGCGCTATTCGTTCAGGGATGCCGAAGGGCTGCAGGATGGCCAGCTGCCCTATGACCAGGTGGCGGTCGCGGTGAAGCTGAATCAGGACTCCGGCTACACGTGGGCGCAGCTCACCACCCAAGGGGCCTCTGGCGTTGTGGACTGGCAGGGGTCGTACTACGACTTGGGCGGAACCGCCATCGCAGTGGACGGCAACGACCAGCAGACGCGGATTCAGCTTACCGCCGATATGATCGACTGGGAGAATTTCCAGCTTCAGATCACCTTCGTGGTGGTTCCCGTGTCCACGACGGGCGGCGTGTGGACGTCGGAGCAGACTCCCGTTCCGTGCACCATCCTGCTCGACAGCATCGGGCTGGGCAGCGACATGGTGCCGTACCAGTACGATCAGGGCACGTCGATGGCCACGCCGGCCGTGACGGGCGCAGCTGCCATCATCGCGGGCGAAGGCAAGGCGGATGTCGAGGGCGATGCGGCGAAGTCGGCCGAGAAGCTGGCGGCGCTGGTTCGCGGCGCGGCTCAGCCCGACGAGCGTTACGAGGGCCTGTGCTCCACGGGCGGCTATGCCACGGTCGACGGCGCGAAAAACCCCGGCCCGGCCATCACCAAGGTGGTGGATGAGGGCGAAACCATCGAGGTGCAGGGCTATTTCATGTCCAAGAACGCCCAGGTGCAGCTTGACGGCATGTCGGCCCAAGTGACGTCTTGGGTCGATCTTGGCGATGGGAAGGCGGAGCTCACCGTGGCCAAGCCCGACGCGTTCGCGGGAGGCCAGGTGACGGTGCTCGTCACCGAGGACGGTAAGCAATCCAACCAGCGTGCCGACCTTGGCCAATCGACCAGCGCGACGTACTACGACCAGACGAGCCTGCCCGTGCCCACCGAGCTGTCGGAATGGGGCGCGTGGCAGCTTGTGGGCTTCAACGGCGACCTGTACTGCCTGCCGCGCACCACGATGGTGGAAAGCAACGACGACAGGTTCGAGTTCATGCTGCGCTACGACCCCGCCACGCAGGAGTGGGCGCGCGTCGAGCTTCCGAGCGCGGATGCCCTCGTCCAGGCAGGGCTTGCCTCCGCGTCGGTGGTGGACGTCACGGCAACCACGTTCGACGGCGACCTGGTGGCGATGCTTTCCGATGCCGGGGGAGAGGGCGTCCTGTTCCGCTATACGGCGCAAGGGGCGTGGGAGCCTTTGGGATACGGCACCTCCGTCAGCTGGCAGACGCCCGGCTTCGGCACGTTGGGCAGCGACGGCGAGGCGTTGTACCTGTTCGGCGGCGTGATGGGCGATATGGCCCAAGGCGCGGTGCAGGAGCACTCCGATATCTTCCGCCTCGATGCCGACGCGCAGTCGATGACCCCCATCGGTCAGCTGGCGACGGCGCGCATCCGTCCGCAGGTGTCGTATGGCAACGGCGCCTTCGTGGTGTCGGGGGGCATCGGCATCTCCATGGCCATCCAGATGGGAGGCCTTGCCGGCGCAGAGATGGTGACCTGGGGCACCGACCAGGATGGCCCGGCGCTTCTGGGCTCGTCGCTGGACCTTGCGCAGTTCTCCACGCAGACGGGCCAGCTCTCCTATGCGTCGGGCGCGACGGCGGACGGGTTCATGCTCGCCGGCGCCGCGAACGATGCGAACACGGCCGACACCTACGAGCTGGGGCTCGACGGGTCGCTTTCCGCCTACGGCAAGCGCGCATCCGAGCAGACGCTCTTGGCGCCGGCGGCGACTGCCTACGATGGCTGGTTCTATGTGCTGGCCGCCTCGGAGAACGAGCCGTACCGCGTGTTCAGCGCCACGAGGGCGGACACGGCGCCGCAGCCGGGCGACTACGTTGCCCCGGATCCCGGCCCCGACCCCGATCCTGAGGGCGGGAACGAGGACCAGAGCCTGAGGAAGCTTGCCACGACGGGCGATCCGCACGGCGTGGTATGGGCGCTGGGCGCCATCGGCGTTGCGGGCGGGGCGGCTGCCCTCGTCGCGGCGCGCCGACGCGTCCGGTAGCGCGGCGCGGCAGGCGCTCCCGGCAACTGAGGCGGTTGCCGGCAAGACGGGAAAGGGGCTTGCGGGCTTTCTTTCCCGTTTTCGCATGGGAGGCGAAATGCGAGAAAGGCAGGAGCGATCCGGTGGGCAGGGCACGAACGACGAAGGCGGCAAGGGAGCCGAAGCAGAGCAAGGCGGCGTGCGTTTCGAGGGCGATTCTCGCGACGTTGCTGGCTGCGGCCTCGGTCCCGGTTGGCGGGCTCGCCGCTTTTGCGGAGCCTTCTGAGGACGCGTCCTACAGCGAGGCGGTCGAGCGGCTCGCCGATCAGCTTCAAGCTGCGTCCGATCTCGACGATTCGCTTACCTATGTGAACGAGAACGGCTATGAGGTGCGCTTGGATGGCGACGATGCCGCCCTGCAGGATGATGCGGCGCAAGAGGCGGCTCGGCAGAGCCTTCCTGAAAGCTACATCGCCCCCTACACCTCGGTGAAGGATCAAGGCGTGCTTGAATCGTGCTGGGCGTTTTCCGCCATCGCATCGCTCGAATCGGCGTATTTGAAGCAGCGGGGCATGGACGAGCAGGGCACGGATGCCGTCGATTTCTCCGAAGCCCAGGCGGTGTACGGCACCTTCAACGGGAAAACGGGCGACGGCACGGTCTCGGGCGCGGAGCTGACGGACTCCGACAACGACCATCTTGTCGCAAGCGATGGGATCTACGGGTTCGGTACTCCCCTGAACTGGCTCTACGTTGCCGGCACGCTGGCTGCGGGACGTGGGGTGTCCTATGAAGGAGATATCCCGCTTTCCGTTCCGGAGGAGTTCTGGGAGCTGCGGGAGTGCGTAGATGAAATGGCGCAGGCGGCGGCGGCTTCCTATGATCTGACGCGTGTGCGCCTCGATTCCGTCGAGAAGGCTTCCGAGGTCGTCACGACCCGTGCGAGCGGGTTCAACATCGAGCGAATATGGAATGAGTCGGCGCTTGCGGAGGTCAAGCAGCTGCTCTTCGACAAGGGCGCGTTGAGCGTTCTGTGCTACCTGAGCTCCGACCCCTCTTCTCCCTACTACCATCAGGCGTCCGATGCCTCCGGCTTGTCGGATGCCGCCTCGTCGGGGGAGGCTTTATCTGGCGACGAATCGCCGAATGCCGCGGCGGATGTTCGGGAGTACTCGCCGAACTACTGGGTTTTCGATGCCGACAGCCCAGGCGGTTCCGGCGATGCGCTCGATACCAACCACGTGGTGACCATCGTGGGATGGGATGACGCCTGCTCACGCTGGAACTTCGCCACGCCGCTGGTTGCCGAGGACGGATCGCAGCGAGCCTACGATCCCGACATCGCCGAGGTGGCGGAGGGTTCTGACGGCATGCTCTACATCGTGCCTTTGATCGACGGCGCCTGGGTGGTCAAGAACTCTTGGGGCACCGGCGGGCTGTCCGAGGACGGAACCGTGCAGACCGTTATGGGCGAGGAGGGGATGTTCTACCTCTCGTACTGCGAGAAGACGATGGCCAACCCCGCAGCGTTCGTTCCCGACTCCGGCGAAAGCGGCAGTTCGTATGCCATCGTGCAGCAGTACGATGGCATGTCGCCGGATACGCTGGGGCTCCAAGGCGATGCGAAGGATTGCGCGAACGTGTTCGCGGCGGAGGAGGACCAGCGTATCGAGGCGGTGGGCGCGTGGGTGATGCAGGAGAACATGCGGGTGTCTGTGCGCGTGTACACCGATCTTGCCGACCCGGCGGATCCGGAAAGCGGGACGCTTGCCTCCGAGCGCACCGGGCTGTATCCGAACGAGGGCTGGTACACCATCGAGCTGGACGAGCCGGTGCCGGTGGATGAGGGCGGAACGTACAGCGTGGTGATGACGTTCGAGGTGGAGGCGTCGGACGGGTCGCTGTGGTACTACCTGCCGGTGGAGCACGCCTCCTATCGGTATCCTTCGCAGGGGTACCGCGGGACGGGCGAGAGCTTCATGGAAAGCCGGGATGCCGAGGGCAACGTCGAGTGGGTGGATACCCGGGACGTGTCGGTTTCGTGGGGAGACTGGGTGGGCAACGTGTGCATCAAGGCATTCGCCAATCCTGCGGACAGCGGCGATTCCGGTGACGGTGGGGATGAGGACGGAGGCGGGTCCGGAGATTCGGGCGCTGCGGGCGCGGGCGATGGGGCGGGAGACAGCGCGGGCGATCCCGGCGGCTCCGGCGAGCCGGGAGGGTCGAAGGACGGCGCTGGCGTGTCCCCGCTTGCCGGCACGGGGGATGCGGCCCATCCGTTCGCTGTGCTTGCAGCGACCGCTTGCGCTGCTGCGGCGGCGATGGGCGCGGCGGCATTCGCGCGCATTGCACCGGAGCCTGCCGGCGATCGCACCCGGCGATCGGGCTGCCGCATCGGGCTGGCTGACGATGGCGGCGCCGAGCAGGCGGAAAGCCGTGGCGGGCGATAGGAAACGGTGCGCCAGCTGTGGCAGGGCACGGAGGGGGAAGATGCCATGGCGTCTGAAAGAAGAGGGGCGAGTCAGCCCAGCTTCATGCAGGTGCGCGGGGCGCGCGTGCACAATCTGAAGAACGTGAACGTCGACATCCCGCTGGGGAAGCTGGTGGGGATCGCCGGCGTGTCGGGCTCGGGGAAAAGCTCGCTGGCACTCGGCGTGCTGTATGCCGAGGGCAGCCGCCGATACCTGGATGCGCTGTCCACGTACACGCGTCGACGCATCTCGCAGGCAGCGCGTGCATCGGTGGACGAGGTGCTGCACGTTCCTGCCGCGCTTGCGCTGCGGCAGCGTCCGGGCGTCCCCAGCGTGCACTCCACGTTCGGCACCTCCACTGAGCTGCTGAACTACCTGCGGCTTCTGTTCTCGCGCGTGGGCAGCCATGTGTGCCCCAACGGCCATCGTGTGCCTCCTTCGCCCAACGTGGCGTTGGAGCTTCCCCTTGTCTGCCCCGTATGCGGTGCGGAGTTTTTCGGCCCAGGGGCGGAGGATCTCGCCTTCAACAGCGGCGGCGCCTGTGCGACCTGCGGCGGCACGGGCATCGTGCGCACGGTCGACGAGTCGTCGCTGGTGCCTGACGAATCGCTTTCCATCGACGAGGGCGCCGTGCTGCCATGGGGCACGCTGATGTGGGACCTTATGAAGCAGGTGTGCGGAGCGATGGGGGTGCGCACCGACGTGCCGTTCCGCGAGCTTTCGCCCGAAGAGCGCGAGATCGTGTTCCATGGCCCCATGGAAAAGAAGCACATCCTGTACAAGGCGAAGAAGGGCGAGAATTTCGCCGAACTCGATTTCACCTATTACAGTGCCGTGAACACAGTGAAAAACGCGCTGTCGAAGGTGAAGGACGAGAATGGCCTGGCACGCGTGGCGCGGTTCCTTAAGGAAGGGGAGTGCCCCGATTGCTGCGGGTCCCGCTTGTCCGCGGCCGCCCGCGCGCCGCGCATCGGCGGCATGGACCTTGCCGATGCAACTGCGCTCACGCTCGACGAGCTGGCGCAGTGGGCGCCGTCGGTCCCCGCCAGGGTGCCCGAAGGCGAGGTGCGTGCCATGGCCCAGGCGATCGTCGCCGAGATGGCGGAGCCGATCGCACGGCTGCAACAGCTGGGCGTGGGCTACCTGGCGCTCGACCGCGCCAGCTCGACGCTTTCGACGGGCGAGCGGCAGCGCGTGCAGCTTGCGCGCGCAGTGCGCAACCGCACGACGGGCGTGCTGTACGTGCTGGACGAGCCGTCGATCGGCCTGCACCCTTCGAACGTCGAAGGGCTGTTGGGCGTGATGGACGATTTACTGGCGGACGGCAACTCCGTGGTGATGGTCGATCACGACGTGCGCGCACTGCGCCATGCCGAGCACCTCGTCGAGCTGGGCGCCGCCTCCGGAGCCGACGGCGGGCGCATCATCGCCCAAGGCAGCGTGGCCGAGGTGGCGGCGAACCCAGAATCGCGCATCGGACCGTTCCTGAGCGGCGTGCGCAAGGTGCGCGTGAGGGCGCGCGCATCCGAAAGCGAGCTGTTCGAGCGCGGCGCGATCCATATGGAGACGGGCGCGATCCATACCGTGAAGCCCCTTTCGGTCGACGTCCCGCGCGGACGCTTGACGGTAGTGACCGGCGTGTCGGGTTCGGGCAAGACGACGCTGGTGCTCGAGAGCCTGATGCCGGCGCTTGCGGCGCGGGCTGCGGAGCGTGCCGGCGATGAGCCGCGCTCCGGCTCCGAAGAGGCGGCGGAGCCCGCCCGATCGCTTCCGTCGCACGTGCGCAAGATCGAGGCGGAGGGCATCCGCCGCGCCAACCTGATAGATGCGAACCCCATCGGCGTGAACGTGCGCTCGACGGTTGCGACGTATTCGGGCGTGATGGACGACCTCCGCCGCGCGTTTGCGGCGATGCCCGAGGCGAAAGGGCGCGGGCTCAAGGCGGGAGCGTTCTCGTACAACACGGGATCGTTGCGCTGCCCCACGTGCGACGGGACGGGGCAGGTGTCGCTTGACGTGCAGTTTCTTCCCGATGTCGACATCCCGTGCCCGGACTGCGGCGGGTCCCGCTACAGCAGGGATGCGTATGCCATCGCCTTGCAGGTTCTGCCGGAGCGGGGCGTTGATCTGGGCGCCGCAAGGGACGGCGCGGACTCGTGCGACGGCTGCGAGGAAAGCCGGAGCCGGGCTGGCGAAGGGGAAGGCCGCTCGATCGATGCGCTTCCCTTGCCGGACGTGCTTGCGCTTACGGTCAGCCAGGCGCTCGAGCGGCTCGTCCCGCAAGGCGCCGGCATCAATCGCGTGCGCGCCAAGCTGCAGGTACTGCGCGATCTGGGGCTTGGCTATCTGACGCTGGGCGAGGCGACGCCGGCTCTTTCCGGCGGCGAAGCGCAGCGTCTCAAGCTCGCAAGCGAGCTTACCCGCAAGCAGGACGATGCGCTGTTCGCATTCGACGAGCCCACCATCGGACTGCATCCGCTTGACGTGGAGACGCTGCTCGGCGTGCTGCAGCGCCTCTTGGACAACGGCGCCACGGTGGTGGTGATAGAGCACGATCTGGATATGATCGCCAATGCTGACTACGTGATCGACATGGGTCCGGGCGGCGGCGAGGGCGGCGGGCGCATCGTGGCGGCGGGCACCCCGGAGCAGGTGGCTGCCTGTCCCGAAAGCGCCACCGGCCGCTACATCGCCGAGGAGCTTGCGGAGCTACCGAAGAGCTGACGAGGCAGCGACGGCGGATGCGGCGCGAACGCCGATGCGCCGAAAACCGAGCGCGTTGCGGAGAGCATGCGCCCGGCGCTATTCGGCGTATTTCTCCATCAGGCTCCCGCCGCAGGAGCTGCCGCATCCGGCGGCGCAGCTGTAGCAGATCGGGTTGACGGCGATGCGGCGCCACGGCAGGGGATGCGTGCTCAGGTCGCGCACGGTGAGCGCGCGGTCTTCCTCGCCCTCGACAGCCGAACCGTTCTCGTCGACCAGCGCGGATTTCCGGATAGGCAGTCCCAGCACGTGATTTGCTTCGCAGTCGTACAGGCGTCCGTCCCAGTCGACGTTCACCTGGCTGCGGCACATGATGCGCGCCACCACGGCGCCGTTGTAGTTGTCAGTTAGCAGTTTCAGGTAGCGATCGAACTTGCCTTCGTATTTCAGCTGTTTGGCGAAGCGCCCCAGCGCGTAGTTATTGAAGGCGTACAGGTTGTCGAAGACCACGCCCTGCTCGCGCTTCAGCTCGTAGGCGTAGTAGTCCTCCAGTTCGTGCTGGTCGGGCGGCAGGAAGGGCCCGGAGACGTTGTAGGCGAGGTCGAGTTTCAGTTCGGGGTCGGTGCCGTAGCCCAGCTCGTTCAGCGCGCGGATCTGCTTGACGATGCGCTCGAACACGTTGCGCCCGCGCTGCAGATCGCAGCCCTTGCCGTTGAAATAGGGCAGCGACGTGACCACGTGCACCTTGTTTTGAGCGTACACCTTGGCGAAGTGCGCGTAGTCCGGGTCGTCCAAGATGGCCAGGTTGCTGCGGACGATCACCTCGTCGGCGATCTTGGCCGCCTCCTCGATGAACCATTCGAGGTCGGGGTTCATCTCGGGGGAGCCGCCGGTGATGTCCATGGTTTTGTAGCCGCCCGCCGCGAACGCCGCCAGCACGTCCTCCATGGTCTCGCGCGGCATGGTCTCGGTGCGCGCGGGTCCGCATTCCAGGTAGCAATGCGTGCAGGCCAGGTTGCAGCGGTAGCACACGTTCACCTGCATGGTGGACAGCGCGGGCGCGGTGATGAGGAAGTCCTTGTCGTGGACGCGGTCGGCGAACGCCTCGATGCCCAGCTTCTCGCAGGCGCCTTCCAGCTCGCGCAGCCCCAGGTGCGCCTTGCCCCGCATGAGGTCGAGCGCCTCCTGCGCCTGCTCGAAGCGGTAGGCGCCGTGGTGGCGCGTGCGGTCGCCGGTGATCTTGAAATGCGAGGCGTAGCGCGACGCCGCCAGCATCGACGCCATGTTGCCGCTGATGGCGGTGGGTTTCCCTTTGATGAGGCGCACCTCTTCGGTGAGGTCGAAGTAGCGCTTGTTCTCGGGCATGGTGCCCAGGTAGGTGGCCGTCTGCCCGTAGTTCTCCTCGCGATCTTCGAGGTCGGGGCATTTGATGGCGCGCACTGTGTGGGAGGCGAAGCCGATGCAGCCCAGCTTCGTCTCGATCTGGAAGTCGCCCACGTGCAGATCGGAGGTCTCCACGTCGTAGACCGCGCCCATGCCATGCTTGGCCAGGATGCGGCGGAAGTCCTCGATGTACAGCGCGCCCGACAGGCACTCGCCGCGCAGCACGGGGTCGTCGTAGAACTTCGGCGGCACGCGTCGGTCGGAGAAGATGTCGGAGAAATACAGCTCGCCGCCGGGCTTCAGCACGCGCGCGATCTCCTTGAACACCTGGTCCTTGAACGGCGAGAGGTTGATCACGCAGTTGGAGATGACCACGTCGACCGACTCGTCCTCGATGCCCAGCGCCTCCAGATCCTCGATGTAGCCCTGCAGGAAGGCGACGTTCGACTCCGCGAAGCCGAAGCGCTCCATCTGAGCCGCCTCATGCCGCCGCGCGAAGTCGAGCTGTTGGGTGGTCATGTCCACGCCGATCACGCGGCCGGTCGGCCCCACCAGCTTCGAGCAGATGTACACGTCGCGTCCGGTGCCGCACCCCAGATCCAGCACCGTGGCGCCTTCCAGCGCCGGCGGGATGGGCGAGCCGCATCCGTAGAAATGCGCCATGATCTCGTCGTCTATCTCGTCCATCACGTCGATGACGTACTTCGGCGGCGCCGCCGTCGTGCAGCAGCACGCATCCGTCTTCAGATCATCCGACCCCTGCAACGTCTCCCCATAATACGCGCGAACGATCTCGCGAATGTCTTTGCTTTCGTTGAATTCCATTACCGGCCTTCGTCTGCCATGCCGAAGCATTCGGTGAAGAACACCTGGCAGTCCAGATCGTACTTGTCGCAGACCTCGTCCAGCGCGTCGTCCATCAGACGGGCCAGCGGGCGCGATTCGCACACGGCGCGAGCGTTGATGATCATGCGCAGGTTCTTGTGCGGGCGCAGCATCTTCTGGGCGTACTCGATGTCGTAGTCGACGCCGATGAGCGACGCCTTGTTGAAGTCGCCCTCGCCGGAGGTGGCGAAGGTCTTGAGGTGCGGGACGTTGCGCTTGCGTTCGATCAGCCCCATGCGGATTCCCTCGATGAGGTCTTCCACCACCTCGTTCATGTCGATCTTCGCGCCGCTGTTGGTCTTCAGGTACAGGCGGCGGTTGTACCAGGTCAGCTTCGCCTCGGCGTCCTCGATCTCCTTGTTGTTGCGCACCGAGAAGTTCTTCAGCGCCGTCTCGTGCGTGGTGATGAAGTCGGCGAGTTCCGCGATGTTCTCCTTCTTCAGCGCGCTGATGACGATCACGGGGATGTCGGGGCAGGCGGTCTTCAGGAAGTCGACGTAGCGGGCGATGTCCTCGTCGGTTAGCAGGTCGGCCTTGTTCAGCACCACCAGGTCGGCTTCTTCCAGCTGCAGCTTCAGCAGGTACACCAGCTCGTCGGGCAGGTTGATGTCGGCCTTCTCCGGCATGATCATGCGCAGGCGCTCGGGATCGACGATCACCGTGAACGGCGAGAGGATGAACTCGTCGGCGTTCTCCTCGGCCAAGCGGTGGTACACGTGGTCGAGCGCGCCCACGCCGCAGCCGGGGATGTCGCTCATCACGAACACGGCGTCTTCCTTGTCGCGCAGGCGGCGGATCTGATCGACGGTGTTGTCCATCTGGTAGCAGATGCAGCCCGAGGCGATCTCGGCCACCGTGCAGCCCGAGGCCTGCGTGAGGTTGGTGTCCACCAGGTTCGCGCCTAGGTCGTTGGCGATGATGGCGGTCTCGCCGTAGGTGGCGTTCATGTGCTCGGCCAGCGCGATCATCGTGGTGGTCTTGCCGGCTCCCAGAAAGCCGCTCACCACCATGAACCGAATCTTGTCCATCGAATCCTTCTTCCTTAGCAGCAGCTTGCTTGGATGGGACGGTCGTCCTCGTCCACCACGCCGTCGAAATCGGGCGCGCACTTGATGATGTGGTCTCCGTGGATGTCGCCGTAGTGCACCGAACGGTCGCCCTTGACGGTGATCGCCTTGGCGTAATGGGTTTCCGCCAGGACCGACACGTTGTCGCATACGTGGCAGGGCTGGTTTGCGGGGAACTTGATGTCCTTGTCGTACAGGAAGAAGTCGGGGAAGTCGGGCAGCGAGCCGTCGTAGATCACCTCTTCGCCGTAGTCCTCGCAATGGTCGCTGGTCAGCTCGGAGTTGAACATGCGGCTGGTGATGGTGGCGAAGGCGATGCCGGGGTAGTTCGCCTGCTCTTCCTCGGTCAGCGGGGTCTTCCACGTCATGACGTAGCGCGGATCATGGAAGCCGCCCGCCTGCGCCAGACGGCGGAAGTCCTCGATGAACAGCGCGCCGCCCAAGCGCTCGGCCACGCGCGCGATGTCGTCGGAGGTCTCCTGCGGGATGCGACGATCGGTGAACACGTCGGTGAAGTACCATTCGCCGCCCGTCTTCAGCACGCGCTTCACCTCGGCGATGTAGGCGCCCTTATCGGGGGAGAGGTTGAACGTGCAGTTGGAGATGACGATGTCGATGGTTCCGTCTTCGATGAAGCCCAGATCCTCGGGCACGCCCTGCACCAGCTCGACGTTGCGCTCGGCATAGCCGAACTGCTTGATCTCCTTGGCCAGGTACTTCTTGGCGATGGCCAGGCGGTCGGCGTTGGGCTCGACGCCGATGACCTTGCCGCTCTCGCCCACCAGCTGGGCGGCTAGGTAGGTGTCGCGGCCCGACCCGCAGCACAGATCCAGCACCGTGCAGTCTTCCATCAGCGGCGGCATGGGGGCGCCGAACTCGTGGAAGGTGTTCTTGATCTCGGCGGAAACGTTGAACAGCAGCGGGCGCACCGATTCGGGGATGGTGCCCTCGGCGTCGCGCGTGCGCGCGGTCGCCTGCGGGTCGATGCCCTGCGCGGCGGCGATGGCGTCGTAGTATTCCCGGTAGCTCGTCTGCGGGGCTTTGCGGTAGTAGGCGCGGTAGTCCATGATGAGGTTCCTTCCTCGAGCGGGATGTGCGGTGCGCCGCGGGCGTCGGGTGCTTCCGCTCGCGATAAGCCGCGGGGCTGCGGGGCGGGAAGTGGTCGACCGATGCCTTTATTGGTGCGTGTCCAATACTACTAGTGGACGTGCGCCAATACAAGGGGAACATGAAGGAAACACGAGCCGGCCGCTTCTTACGCCTGCGGCTCCAGCACGCCGATCTCGCGCATCGTGAAGCGCTCGCCGTCGTAGTCGATGCGCGTGAGGCTGCCGTTGAGGATGATGCGTGGCTGGTTGATGCGGGCGCGGTCGAGCAGCCACATCAGCGTGCGGATGGTGAACGCGTGCGTGACCGCCAGCACGTTGCCGCCCCCGGCTTCCAGCGTGGCGTCGCCCACTTCCTGCAGGAACGAGAGCACGCGCTCCTCGATGTCGGCGAAGCGCTCGGCGCGCCCCGATTTGTCCAAGCGCGCCAGGTTGTCGGCGGTTTCGGGCAGGCGCTCGTTCTCCTCCTCGAAGGACAGCTGCGCGCCGAACCCCTCGATCAGGCGCTGGTGGAGCATCTCGCCGCTTTGCATTTCCAGGTCGCCGTAGCACCACTCGCGCAGTCGCCAATCGCAGGAAAGCGGCAGGTCGCACGCCCGGTTGGGGGAGCCGGAGACGAGGGCGTCGTCCAGCGCGGCGAGGTAGGCCGCGGCGCCGTCGGTGCTGGGGCTGACGTTATCGGAGGCCGGCATCGAGCGTTTGGCTCCCTGCAGGAGCGCGCCGGCGCAGGCGGCCTCGCCGCGAGCCGCCGCGCGGGCGTCCAGCAGCTCGGCCAGCGTCTGGCAGGTGCGGCCTTTGTCGCTGGCGATGGCGTGCGCGAAGTCGATGCCGGCCAGCTTCGCGCCCATGGTGCGCGCCACCGCCACCCCTTCGTCCACGAGGGGCGAGTCGCACCAACCCTGGACCAGATGCCGCTGGTTGAACAGGGTCTTACCGTGTCGGATGAAGTAGAATGAAACGTCCATGCCGCCTTCCTCGGGGTCGCCGCCTTCGATTGTCCGCGCCACCCTCGCCGTCTCCGCTGCGCTCGTTGCCCTACGCACCGCAGGGTTGCGGCAGGCGTTCGGGTTGTGCCGCCCGGCATCGCGCGCGTTCGCTGCCCGTCTTCGGGGCGCCGATCCGTCATTATAGTGCACGGCATAAGCCGAATCGGCGCGCCGCAGGCGAGGGTGCGTCTCCGCCCATGCTCGAGAAGCGTTCACGGCATCCGCCCGAGCCGCCTCGCCGCGCGCGGGGGCGCGTTTGCTACAATCGCGCTAGGCGAGTGAAGGGATACCGCATGGAACTGATCGACGGCATGTTGGCGAGCACCGGCGACGGCCCGCTGCCGTTCATCGTGGTGGGCGTGGTGGTCGTGGCGCTGATCGTGGCCATCGTCGCGTTCGTCTTGATGAGAAGGGGACGCTAGTGGGCAAGCTGGTGGTGTGCCCCACGCCGCTGGGCAACCTCGGCGACATGACGCAACGCGCCTTGGACGCCTTGCGCGAGGCCGATGCGGTGTGCGCCGAGGACACGCGCGTGACCGGCAAGCTGCTGGCGGCGTTCGGCATATCGAAGCGCTTGGAGCGGCTCGACGAGGCGACGCTGGCGCAGCGCGCCGACGATATCGTGCGGCGCGTGCTGGACGGCCAGGTCATCGCCTATTGCAGCGACGCGGGCATGCCGGGCGTGTCGGATCCGGGCATGCGCCTGGTGCGCGCGTGCCGCCAGGCGAGCGCGCAGGTGGAGGTGCTGCCGGGCGGCACCGCGGTGGCCACCGCCTATGTGGCGAGCGGCTGCGACAACCCCCGTTTCTACTTCGGCGGCTTCTTCCCACGCAAGGACGGCGAGCGCCGCTCCGTGCTGGAAGGGCTGCGCTCGCTGGACGCCGTCCTCGTCTTCTACGAAAGCCCCAACCGGCTGGCGGGCGCCTTGGCGGCGCTGGCGGAGGCGTTTCCCCAGCGCGAGGCGGCGGTGTGCCGCGAGCTCACCAAGCTGCACGAGGAGGTGCTGCGCGCCCCGCTGCCCGACCTGCGCGACGAGTTCGCCCGCCGCGATGCCGAAGGGGGCGTCAAGGGCGAGATCGTGCTTGTGGTGGACGGCCCTTCCGAAGGCGAGCATGCTGCCGAGCGCGCCGATGCGGCCGATGCGGCGCGCGAGCGCGTCGTCGAGCTGCTGGGGCAGGGCATGCGCGCGAAGGAGGCGGCGCGCATCGCGGCGCAGGAGTGCGGCGTCTCGCGCAACGACGCCTATCGGATGGCGTTGGAGGCGGGGCGGGCGTGACGCGCGGCAGCGGTGCAAGCCGCCGACGGCCCGCGCGGGCGCGCGCGGCTGCCAAGGCGGAGCTCGTGTTCGTGGACGACCTGGAGGTCTGGGTAACCCGCAAGCGCATCAAGAACGTGAACCTGCGTGTGAAGCCCCCCGACGGGCGCATCGAGGTCTCGGCGCCGTTTGCCGTCCCCGATGAATTCGTGGCCTCGTTCGTGCGCGGCAAGCGCGTCTGGATCGAACGGCAACGAAGCCGCATCGCCGATTCGTCGCGCGGGCTGGCCGCCCAGGCGACGCCGGAGGAAGTGGCGCAGTGGAAGGCGGTCGTCCAGGCGTTCGTGCCGCCCCTCATCGCGAAGTGGGAGCCCATCATGGGCGTGAAGGCGGGGCGTGTCGCCTACCGCAACATGACCAGCCGATGGGGCAGCTGCCAGCCTGCCACGGGCCGCATCTGCATCAACGTGCGCTTGGCGCTGTACCCGCCGGAGTGCTTGGAGTACGTGGTGGTGCACGAGCTGTGCCACCTGCTGGAGCGCGGGCACGGCCCCCATTTCAAGGAGCTCATGGACGCCTTTCTGCCCGACTGGAGGGCGGCGCGCGCGAAGCTGCGCTGACGTCCGGGCGGAGTCCGGATCGGGGCGTCCCGCGTGCGGCGCCCCCCGGTCGGATCCGGGTGCGGTGCTGCGGTGGGGGATGCGCAGGCGCCGCTCCCGTAGGTTCGCACAACGTCCGCGGCGGGATTGCCTTGCCGGCAGTATCATGGGGGCATGTCGGCCCATAGAAGACATATCATCCTCGGCATCATGATGCTGGGAACCGCCGCCGCGTGCATCTCCCAGAGCATGATGATCTCGGCGCTGCCCACCATCATGGCCGAGTTCGGCGTCGATGCCACGCTCGGCCAGCTGCTCACCACCTCCTACATCTTCACGCTGGGGCTCATATCGGCCGTGTCGGCGTTCCTGACGAACCGCCTGAATGCGAAAACCCTGTTCATCATCGCGATCTGCATCTTCATCGCGGGATGCGCCGCCGCGCTCGCAGCTCCCAACTACTGGCTTCTGCTGGCGGCGCGCCTGTTCCAGGCGGGAGGCGCCGGCATCCTGCTGCCGTTGGTGCAGGTGGTGGCGCTCACCGTGTACCCCAAAACCGAATACGGCAAAGCGATGGGCATCGTGGGCGTGATCATCGGATTCGCGCCGGCCATCGGCCCCACCATCTCGGGCTTCCTCATCGACTGGTGGGGGTGGCATTCGGTGTTCGTGACGCTGGGTGCGGTGGCGCTGGCGGTGCTGGCCGTGGCGGTGCCGCTGCTTCCCGGCGACATCGCCACGCAGCACGGCGAGAAGGCGCGTTTCGACCTGCTGTCGGTCCTGATGTACAGCGCCGGCCTGATCGCGGTGCTGGTGGGCGTGACCATCGCGGAATCGGCGGGCGCCTGCGTCGGATCCGTCGCGCCGGTGGCGGCGGGCGCCGCGGTGCTGGTCTTCTTCGTTCGGCGCCAGCTGGGAAGCGACGAGCCGCTGCTGAAGCTGTCGTGCTTCAAGAACCGCACGTTCGCCGTGTCGACCGTGCTGGTGCTGGCGACGCAGGTGGCGTTCATGGCGGGATCGAACATGGTGCCCCTGTTCGTCCAGGACGTCCAGATGGAAAGCGCCACCGTGTCGGGGCTGGCCATCCTGCCGGGCGCGGTGCTTTTGGGGTTCCTGAACCCGGTGACGGGGCGCTACCTGGACAGGCACGGGCCGGTACGCCTCATCGTGGTGGGCGGCATCGTGATGGTCGCGGGCACGCTGGCGTTCATCCCCCTCGGCCCCGATTCGTCGGTGTGGGCGGTCACGCTCCTGTACGGCGTGCGCACGGTGGGCATCTCGTGCATCATGATGACGCTCAACGCCTACGGATGCGCCGCGCTGCCTGCGGAGGACCTTGCCCAGGGCACTGCCATCATGAACTCGTTCCGCCAGATATTCGGCTCGATATCGACCTCGGTGCTCATCGCCGTGATGGCTGCGGCTTCCTCCAACGCGCTGGGCATCGACGCCCACGGTTTCGGCGTGAGCTTCCTCGTCCAGGCCGTCGTGGTGGGGGCGGGCTGCCTTGCGGGGCTGATCCTGCTTCCGCGGCGGGGCAGGGCCGCGCGCAACGAGTAGCGCCTCGAGGGAAACGGCCTCTCACCTGCTGCTATGCGCTTTTGGTGGGTAGGAGGATGGGCGGCGGAGCTCCCCTCTATAATGTTTCGATGGATGAAACCACCGACGCTTTCGCCTTGGCGGTCAGGCTATGAGACAGGCATTGCATGCAAGAAAACGCAGCTAAAACGCACGATAGCGCCGCCTCGGCGATGCGCCTCGTCCTTTCGGCGATCTGCACCTGCGCTTTGGCGGGATCGCTCTCCCTTCCCTTGTCGCTTGAAACCCAGCGCGCGTACGCTGTGACCGAGGAGACCGAGGCAGAGCCCGACGAGCTGCAGCAGCGCGTGGAGCAGAGCGCGGCGGATTACGATGCCGCCGTGGCGCGCGTCGACGAGCTGCAGCGTCAGATAGCGGACAACCGCGACGAGATCGACCGCATCGAGGCGGAGCTCCCCGAGCAGCAGGAACGCGCGTCGGATGCGATGCGCGAGCAGTACAAGCTCCAGCGCGAGGCGCCCGGCCTGGTCGAGATGATCCTGTCCTCGGGCACGCTTTCGGAGTTCCTCACCACATTCGACTATTTCACCCACGTCCAGGACAGCAACCTGAACGAGATAGCGCAGCTGGCGCAGATGCGCGCCGACTTGGAAGCCACCGAGCAGGAGCTTTCCGCTGCCATGGACGAGGCCGAGGCCGAGCAGGAAGCTGCCGAGCAGGCGCTCGCCGAGGCGCAGGCCGCGCGCGAGGAGGCCCAGCGCAAGGCCGAGGAGGAGGCTGCGCGCCAGGCGGAGGAAGCCCAGCGCCAAGCCGAGCAGCAGCAACAGCAGCAGTCCGACGGCCAGCAGGCAGCGGAGTCCGCGCCCAGCGAGCCCGTGCAGACGCCCTCCCCGGACGGCGCCGACTGGAGCTCGGACAAGGAGACGTTCGTGTCGCAGTGGGCTGGTCGTATCGACGCCTACCTGTCCGGATCGCCCATGGCGGGGCAGGGCACCACGTTCGCGTCCGCGGCGTGGGATTACGGCGTGGATCCGCGCTGGTCGCCTGCCATCGCGAACACTGAAAGCTCGAAAGGGCTGTACTGCTTCCTCCCGTACAACGCATGGGGCTGGGGCTCGTCGAGCTGGGGCAGCTGGGAAGAGGCCATCAACGCGCACGTCGCCGGCTTGGCGCGCGGTTACGGCTACACCATCAGCGTGGAAGCCGCCCAGAAATACTGCCCGCCCAACTGGGAGCACTGGTACAACGCCACCTTGGCGCAGATGAACATGATCTAGGATCGGCGCTTGCTGATGGAACGGAAGTCGATTCCGCGTTCCATCGCCTGTTCCGCATCTCGGCGTGTCCGTCGGATTGTCGTGACGCTTGAATTGCGTGGGCTCCCCTGCGATTCGCTTTAGAATTGCCTAGCGAACTAGTACAATATGACGAAATGAGGAAGCGGCGCGCTGCGGGCGGTCGTGCGGGATAGGGCGAGCATGGACGATTTCACCATCGACGAGCAAAGCGGGGTATCTATCTGGATGCAGATCCGCAACCGCATGATTTACCAGATCGCATCGGGCCGTTATCGGCCGGGCGAGAAGATGCCGACGGTACGTGAGATGGCGGTTGCATTCGGCGTCAACTACAACACGGTTAGCAAGGTCTACCAAAGTCTCGAGCGCGACGGTTATATCAAGACGCAGCGCGGCAAAGGGACGTTTGCGGTCGGCATGCCGGAGGGGGAAGATGACCCGCACGGTTCTGCAGCGCATCTCGCTGACGACTTCATTCACCATTGCAGGGTGCTGGGGCTTTCTTCCGACGAGATCATCGAGCTTGTGAAAGATCGAGCCGTGTAAAGCGATAGCTAGCGCAGAGTAGCGCGATTCGCCGACAGGGGGAGGATCATGGCGCTTTTCAAGAAGAAAGATCGGGAACCGAGGGAGAAAACCGATCCTCGGAAGGACGTCATCAAGCCGAACGTCTCGTCGCGGTCGGGACTGTACCTTTTCGGGGTGTTGATGTTCGCCATCGGCTTTGCGGTGGCTTTTGCGGCCACCTATTGGGCTCTTCATCTGTTTTGGGCAACGGTGGCGGGCGTGGCGGCGGGCTGCCTTTTGGCGTATAGCGTCAAGGTTGCACCGCAATGGGAGCGTGTCGTCATTCTGCGCATGGGTCGGTTCCATCATATCGCCGGCCCGGGGCCGTACTTGTGCATCCCGTTCGTTGATTACGCCTCGAACCGCGTCGACCAGCGCGTGACCGCCTCGTCGTTCACGGCTGAGGAAGCTTTAACCAGCGACTTGGTGCCGGTGGACGTTGACGCCGTCCTGTTCTGGATGGTGTGGGATGCGAAAAAGGCGTGCCTTGAAGTCGAGAACTATCCAGTGGCGGTGCTGTGGTCGGCGCAAACCGCCCTGCGCGACGCCATCGGGCAGCTTTCCCTGGGCGACATCTCGTTGAGGCGCAAGGCCATCGATCATGAGCTGGAGCAGATCCTAGGCGAAAAATGCGAGGCGTGGGGGATCACCGTCCTGTCTGTGGAGATTCGCGACATCGCCGTTCCGCAGGATCTCCAGGACGCTCTCTCCCGCGAGGCTCAGGCAGAGCGCGAGCGTAATGCGCGCGTGATGCTGGCGGAGATAGAGAAGGATATTTCCGAAATGTACGTGGAAGCTGCCGACACGTATGAGCGCAACGGCAAGGCTATGGATCTGCGCGCCATGAGCTTGGCCTACGAAAGCGCGAAGGAAGGCAAGGGCACCGTGCTGCTGCCGTCTTCGTTGGCGGACGGTTTCGTCGTTAAGCCCAAATAACCGCCGAAATAGGGCGCTTTTTGCGCGTAGCTCTATCCCCCGCTTAAGTTATCCTCAAAATAGAATACCCTATCTTCCCCTTAACCTTGAAATAACTAGTCAACTATGACAATATATTAATAGTTCAATTTCATCAGGCTTGCTATCGAGGGGAAGTGGGCTAATGGAAAAACGAACCGCATCGCGTCTTTAATCCCGATCACAATCGAATCCTCGCGCGTTCAGCGCGATCTCCGAAAAAGAGCGTCTTGTCGCTCGGGCGGAGCTATGCCTGAACCGCATCGTCGGAAAGGATAGGTGACGGGAATTCACAGGATCACGAAGAGGGAAAAGGAGGTGCAAATCCGAAAGCGGGCAGACCGCAAGACAATCGAAGCGAAAAGGATCGGGAGAGGGAAAAGGTAAGGAGGAAGGGAAGATGTCCGAGAAGAAGCTGACCAGGCGTGCGTTCCTTGCAGGAACCGCCGCTCTGGGCGCGATGGCCGCGCTTGCCGGCTGCAGCGCGCAAGATGCGCTGGAAGAAGCGCCGGCGAACCAAGCCGGCGTGGGGTCGGGTGACACCGAGGTGCGCCATGCTTGGTGCCAGATGTGCGGACCCGCTTGCACGTACTGTTCGACGTTGTGCTACGTGAAGGACGGCCGCTGGGTGAATGTTGAAGGCAATCCGGATGCCGGAAACAACTGGGGCGTGGGAAGCAAATCGCTGTGCGGCAAGGGGAACTCCGCCATGCAGGTGCCCTATTCGCCGAACCGCCTCCTGTATCCCATGAAGCGCACGGGCGAGAAGGGCGAAGGCAAGTTCGAGCGCATCACGTGGGAACAGGCGATCCAAGAGATCGCCGAGAAGCTGACCGAGCAGAAGGAGAAATACGGTCCCGAGTCGCTGGGCGTGCTATCGCCCCAGGCGTGGGCCGTTATCCAGACATTGGGTCGGCGCTTCCTCAGCGTGCACGGCAGCCCGAACTACATGCACAGCGCCATCTGCGCCATGCAGCGCGCCGCAAGCAAGGTGATAAGCATCGGCAAGCAGTCCGACTGCTATCCCGGCCAGATCGACAAGACGAAGCTGCTGGTGATATGGGGAGCCAATCCGGAGAACTCGGAGATTAACCGCGGCAAGCCCAAGAAGATCCTGGACGCGCGTCAAAACGGCATGCAGATGATCGACATCCGCCCCATGCGCGAGGGTTTGGGCTCGAAGGCCGACATCTGGGTGCCGGTGCGCCCCGGAACCGACCTCGCCCTGGCGCTGGCGGTATTGAACGTTATCTGCTCCGAGGGCCTGTACGATCGCGACTTCACTGCCAACTGGTGCAACGGGTTCGACCAATTCGCTGCGCACATCACGAAGTTCACGCCGGAGTGGGCATCGCCCATCACCGGCATCCCGACCGACCAGATCTACCAGATCGCCCGCATGATGGGCACCACCAAGCCCATGGGCATCCTGTACGGCAACGGCATTGGCGATCAGGCGAACGACGGCAACTGGACATGCATCTGCATCTGCCTCATTGAGGCGATCACGGGCAATCTGGACATCCCGGGAGGCGGCGGTGCGGGAATGGTGCTCCCTCCGTCGCTCATCAAGACCAACGCCATCGAGATGCTCACCGACCGCTTGGAAGAGACCGAGGAAGACAAGGCTAACGGGTATTTCCGCGGCATGAGCAAGCTTGTTGCTAACGAGTTCCCTCGCTGGTATCAGAACGCCGACACGTTCGGCGGCGGCCCCGGTCCCACCAGTGCATATTACAAGGCGTTTATGAGCATCCTCACCGAGGATCCCTATCCGTTGCGCTGCGTCATCGGCCAGAACTCCAATCCGCTTTCGGCCACGCGCCAACCCAAGGACATCGTGGAGGCGTTGAAGAAGCTGGAATACTATGTGGTGGTGGACACTGCTTGGAACACCTCCTGCGACTACGCCGACATCGTGCTGCCGGCGTTGACCAACTACGAGACCAGTCAGCAGTTCGCCATCAAAAATCGAGAAGACGGCACATGGATCGGCATGAACCAGGTGATCGTCGATCCCATCGGCGAGGGCAAGTCCGACTGGGACTTCTACATGGACTTGGCGGTGGCCATGGGCTACGGCGACGACTTCTGGGGCGGCGACATGGACGAGTGCCTGCGCTGGCAGCTCGAGCCGTCGGGGATCTCGTTGGATGAGCTGCGCGAGAAGGGGCAGATCTTCGTGGAGCGCACCGACGGCGCCACGATTTCGGAGCCCAAGTACCGCCGCTATGACACGCTGTTCGCGAAGCTGCCCAACGGCAAGGTGCAGTGCTACAACGAGTACATGGGCGGCAAGCTGAACAACCTGGAGACCGACACGCTGCCCTACCTGCCCGAGTACCAGGGCCCGCCGGAGGGCATCGCCGAGACGCCCGAGCTTCTGGAGGAATACCCGCTGGTGTTCTCGGACGTGCACGCCTACCGCCTGTGCAACCACAGCTGCTACGTGGACGTGCCCTACCTGCGCGAGCTGCAGCCCTACCCGTGGGTGAAGATCAACCCCGAGACCGCGAAGAAGTACGGCATCGAGGACGGCGACTGGATGAAGATCGAGTCGCCCCACGGCTGGGTGAAGATGGTGGCGCGCTACTTCGACGCCATCTCGCCCGAGGTGCTGATGGCGCGGCGCGGCTGGTGGCTTCCCTGCGACGAGCTGGGGCTTCCCGGCTACGGATGCTTCGACGGCGGCAGCGAGGTGAACGTGCTCTACGACACCACCATCGAGAATTTCGACCCGTTCCATTCCGCCATGGCGAAGCAGACGCTCGTGAGGATCAGCAAGCTGGAAGAGGGTGACGGTAATGAGTAAGCAGTACGGCTTCCATATGGATACCGGCCGCTGCATCAAGTGCTGGGCGTGCGAGATCGCCTGCAAGCAGTGGAACGGCATCCCGGCGGGCGGCAACAAACGCCGCACCGTCCACGAGATCGATCAGGGCACGTTCCCGAACGTGTCGCGCACCTTCGTTTCGCTGTCCTGCATGCACTGCGCCGAGCCGGCATGCATGGCGGTGTGCCCCGCAGGGGCGATCTCCAAGCGGGAAGAGGACGGCATCGTGGTGGTGGACAAGGGCAAGTGCATCGGCTGCCACTACTGCTTCTTCGCCTGCCCCTTCGGCATCCCGCAATACGATGAGAACGGGATGGACAAGTGCGACTGCTGCATCGGCAATGGCGTGACGCCGGGCGACACCCCGCATTGCGTGGCGGCGTGCCCCACCCAGGCGCTTCGCTTCGGGCCTCTGGATGAGCTGGCGTCCGAGGTGTCGGAGCAGACCGTCCAGCAGATGGTTGCGGCAGGCACCGTCCCCTCGATCGTCGTCTCGTAGCATGGCGCCGCGTGAGGCGCGGGAGAGCGCCTTTCCCGCGTCCAGGGCGGTGACACTCTCACAGATAGGAGGTTCGCTATGGGCGAGCTGCAACAGGTATGGGGTTGGCAGCCAGCTCTGTACCTCTTCCTCGGCGGCTTGAGCGCAGGGGCGTTCCTTACGGTGTCGATCTTGCGTTTGGTGAAGCCGGGCGAGTTCTACAAAACCGTTCGCGGCGGAGTGTGGGTGGCCGCTGCAGCGTTGGCGCTGGGCCTTCTGGCGCTTATTTCCGAGGTGGAGAAGCCGTTCCAGGCGATGATGCTGTGGCGAAGCTTCGTCAACGGCTCGTCGTGGATGGCAATCGGCGCGTGGCTTCTGCTGGTGTCGTTCATCGTGTTCGCCTTGAGCGCGCTGTTCACCACTGACAAGGTGGCGGAGGCGTTGCGGTTGAAGGAGGAGCCGCGCAGGAAGGCGAACAAGGTGCTGGCAATCGTCGGGATCCCCTGCTCCGTGGCGGTTGCGGGCTATACGGGCATTCTGCTTTCCATGGCTCCCGCCGTGCCGCTGTGGGATACATGGTTGCTCCCGGCGTTGTTCACGGCCTCGGCTTTGGACACGGGCGTGGCAGCGGTGATGCTGTTCGCCGTGATTGCGGAACGCGACGAGGGCGCCCCCGCCATGCGCCGCATCCTGGAGCTTGCAGTGATCTGCCTGGTGGCGCTGGAGGCCATCGCGCTCATCGCGTTCGTGGCGTCGCGGCAGGGTGCAGGCGATGCGGCGGCTTCCTCGGTGGGCATCCTCACCGGCGGGGCTCTGCAGCTGCCGTTCTGGGGGCTGTTCGTGGCGGTGGGGCTGGTGGTCCCGCTGGCCGCGGCGCTCATCCAGGTGCTGGCGGCGAAGCGCTTCGACAACGAGCTTCTGCGGGTGGCCATTCCCGTGGGTGGCTCGGCGTGCGCCTTGGTGGGCGGCCTGACGCTTCGCTTCCTTATACTGCTGGCGGGCGTGCATGCGGCGCTGGCCAGTCCGGCGGCCGTGCAGGCCATCCAAGGGGCGGCGTTTCTCATCTCGTAGGGTTCGCAGCCCGAAACGACTGACAAGCCCGCGCGGCAGCCGCATGCCGCGCGGGCGGCTAAGGAGGGACCGATGGAGGCACGGGAGCGGCTTGAGGAGCTAAAGGCCCGTACGGCGACCTACGAGATGCTGGCGGGCTTGTTCCTGAAGGAGGTCACGGCGGAGTTTCTGGAAGGGCTTCGCGACGATGCCCGGTTCGCGGACGGCCCGCTGGGGGAGTACGCCGCCTCGCTGGCGGGGGCGGATCTGCAGCAGGCGCGCGTGGACGCGGCGGCGGACTACTCCGCGCTGTTCCTGGGCATGTCGGCTGCGCCGGTGCCGCCGTACGAGTCGGTCTACACCAGCGAGGTCCAGTTGCTCATGCAGGAGGCGCGCGACGACGCGGTACGGGCGTACCGGGGGCACGGGTTTGCCCCGGCTGCGGAGTTCAACCTGCCGGAAGACCATGCGGGCGTGGAGCTGCAGTTCATGGCGCTCCTGTGTCGAGCGCAGCTTACGGCGTTGCGGGAGGGCGACGAGGAAAGAGCCGAGCGGCTGGCAGCCGATCAGGCGGAGTTCCTGCGCAACCACCTGCTGGGCTGGATGCCCCGGCTCTGCGACGATGTGGAGAAGCGGGCGAAGACGGGGCTGTACCGCGGCCTTGCTCGGATGACCCGCCAGTTCCTCGAGTTCGAGCAGGAGGACCTGCCGGCATAGGCGCGTGGAACGGGCGTGGAACGCAGAACCGTCCCCGTTTCAGCCCTCGCTCCAGTTCTTGGCCGCTACTCCTCCGGCGTGTCTGCGGGGTTGCCGCCGCGCTTGAATCCCTCGGAATAGGCGCTGGGGATGACCAGCGTGCCGTTGCTTTCCTTCACACCCTCGCTTAGCAGGTGCATGGAACGCAGCTCGAACGCCATCTCGTCCTCGCGGTACACCTTGGTCGCTTCCAGCAGCATCTCGGCGACGTCTTTCTCGACCTCTGCCAGCACGATGCGCGCTTCCTTCTCGCGCTCGGCTTTCGCTGCGGCCGCCATGTCGGGCTGCAACTCCTTGGGAATGACGATGTCGCGGATCTCCACCGACAGCACCGAGATGCCCCAAGCGCTGGCCTTTTCCTCGATCTTGTCGCGCAGCTCCTGGTCCAGCTTGTCGCGATGGACGGTCACATCGGTGATGCTCTTGCGGCCGATGGCGTCGCGCAGGGCGGTCTGGGCGGCCATGCTGACGGCGTCGTAGTAGTTCTCCACCTCCAGGCACGCCTTCTCGGCATCCCACACCATCCAGAACACGGCGGCGTCCACGTTCACGGGCACCAGGTCGGAGGTGAGCGTCTCCTCGGCGGAGAAGCCCGTGAGCATGATGCGCAGGTCGGCGCGCAGCGCGATGTGCTCGATGAAGGGGATCGTGAAGAACAGCCCCGGCCCCGCCATGCGGTTGAACCGACCCAAGCGCAGGATGATGGCGCGCTCCCATTGGGCGGCGATGCGGATCGTGAAGGTCGCCAACACCGCGACGACGAACCCCGCACACAGCACCCAGATGTTCACCTCTCCGGCGATCGCGAATCCCACGAGCGCGGTAACGAGGAACGCGATGACGAACACGAACGCTGCGAAGATGGATGGGGCGTTGTCGTTGGCGCGGCGCGTGCGCGGCGAATTGATCGTCTCGATCTCGGATGTGTAGGCCGCATTCGTGAAACCGCTGCTGGGCGGGAATCCCGCCGCCGTCGCGGTTGCTGCGGCGTTGAACGCATTTTGAGCTGCACGATCCTTCTTGCTAAATCGTCCCATAGTCGCGCCTCTCCTTCTCGGCTTCTTGGGCTTTCTGCTCCAGATCGTCCACGATCGAGAGCATGCGATGGCATATCTCGCGGTAGGTCATGCCCTGCGCTTTGTATTGGCGGATGCAGTTCTCCAGAAGGGCGTCGATCGCCTCTTCTTCGGAATCCTCGCTCGCAGCGTTCTTCTGGACGAACATCCCGCGGCCGCGAACCGACACGATGAGCCCCGAAAGCTCGAGGTCGCGATAGGCTTTGGCCACCGTGTTGTAGTTGATACGCGCGTCGGCGGCTAGGCTGCGAACGCTCGGCAGCTGCTCGCCCGCCTTGAAGAATCCCGTGCGGATGAGGTAGGCGATACGGTTGCGCAGCTGCGCCCATATGGGCAGGTCGGACGTGTCGTCCACGCGGAAGATGACGGTGTCGGGCTGGTTGGTCACGTTCGGGTTACCTCTCTAGTGCACGCCGCAGGCTATGATGCAGAATCGCAGGATGAGTCCGCCGGCAAGGCAGATGGCGTCGGATGCGGGGATGGTGCGGCAGTCGAGCCGTACGAGGGCGTAGATCTCGCTGATGGCGGGGATGGCGATGCCGAACCCCAGCACGCCGACCACGGCGGTGGGCAGCATCTCGGGGGAGAGCAGGATCTCCATCCCGCCCGTCGCGGCGGGGTTGTTGGCTGCGGCGGTGATGAAAAGCGCGACGAACAGGGCTTCTCCCGCAAGGCACACGAGATGCCATTTTTGGAGGGGCCGCGCGGCACGCAGCAGCAGCGTTTGATCTTGGATGAAGTAGTCGACCAGCAGCATCAGCGTGAGCCCGCAGGATAGCGACGAGAACAAGAACAGCCCGACGATGGTCCAGCTGCTCCAGAAGGCGATGCCGATGTTGCCGAGCAGGAACACGCCGGTGTACGCCATGGTGGCGATGGAGAAGATGCAGGCGAGGATTTCGAGGATGCGCTTCGCCGCGCCCTGCAGGACGCGCAGGCGAAGGGCGGTGGCGCCGACTAGCAAAAGGCCTAGGACAGCTTCGACGGAAAGGAAGATCGCACCGAAAGTGAGCACGGTGGCGTGCGGGCGCAACAGGATGAGCAAGACGCGTTCGGGGTTGCCCAGGTCCCAGAACAAGAACAGGATGGCCAACACGAGCAATGCTAGGCAGAGGGCGTAGGCACGCGATTGCAACGTCTCGAACGCTTGAGCGAGGCGATGCGCCTGCGTGTAGGGTGTTGCCGCGTGCGAGGCGAAGAAGGCGCGCACGGGGCGGGGCGCGGTGGCGGCGGCCGCGCCCGCATGGGTAGCGCGCCGCACGTGACGGCCTGCCGCCAAGCTCCATGCCGCCATGGCGAAGAATCCTCCGGCGGAGGCTCCCCCCAAGAACAGATACCCTATGACCAGAGGCCCATGCAACAGGCTGTGCCCTTCTTCGTGCCGCGCACCTGCTTTGCGGCGCGCGTTCTTGTCGGATGCTGCTTTCGGATCGAATCGGGTGCCGTGCGTTTCGTTGCGCGCCGCCCGCTCGAATCCTCGCCGCTATCCATTATCCCACGGGCGGACCCATCCGAAACGGTGAAATGCAGAACTATGTCACCTCTGCGTCGCTTTCGCCGATCTCTTCTTTCCAAATAGGCTATGGGCGGAGCCCCCAGAATCCTACGCGAGTCCTCGAAACTTCTTCAGCAAAGCGACTCCCCGTTCAATCTGCGATTGGCCTAGAAGCCCTTTCGCCTCCATCACGCGCTCGACTGCTTGCCGGATATCGAGAGAATGGTACGGATAGTAAAGGCCGCGCAGCTCACGGGCTCCGATGGTCGAGTATGCTGTTCTGCTTGAGTCGCCGGTCAAACAGCACCAGCAGCGATAGAAATAGCCCATCCAATGCATCTCTTCGCGAGTATATTTCTCGGTGCCGTATTGTTTCCCGCAGTAGGCTTCCTCCACTTCGGCGATGGCATCCTCCACACTTGTCGCCTCGAAGAGAAAGCCGCCCGTATCCAGGCGTTTTGCCACATCTGATTTCATATACCGCCGAATGAAGACGCCCGAGCTGCTTTTGCTGAGGTTCAGGGACGCTTCGAAGATTCTTGCCTGCAGGGAGCATAGCTCGCGATCTGATTTGCTGAGATCTTTCATGAGAGAACCTCGTCGATATAGAGCCCTTGGCCCCTAAACTGCTTTCGGGCAACCTTTACTTTGTCGGCGCCTATCTTGCTATCTTTTTGGCGGGAGTCCCGGTATGCCTGCCGTTCCGCCTTGGACAGATAACACCGCTCTAGTTTCTCCAGATTGGCGACAGATGCTTCGCTCTTGAAGACGAATTGGCTTCCCAGGCTGGTGGCGGACAGGCAGTGTTGGCATTGCTTGTCGGTTATCTCGCCATCGATGAAGGTATCGATAATCTCGAACATCCGGTTGTCCGCGATAGGTGCGACGATATAGTCTGCAGACTCAACCTTTTCGACGATTCGCTGTATCAGCATATGCCCTGAATACTCTTTTAACCTTCCTCGAAACCAGGCAATGGCGAGCATCCATTCTTGATCGACCTTGAAGCGTTGCAGCGTAAGACCGGATGGATCGAATCCGACTATGTAAACGGATGAACCGGGGAAATGCGAGACGAACATAGCGGATTGGACGAGACTTTCGCCGCAGTAGAACCCTTTGCCGAAGTCGTTGTTAAGGCGAGACTTATCCAGACAGATGGGCCCGTCGAGAGCGCTTTTCGCTCCGTGGAATACAGCGAGACGCCCATCCGCTTCGAGAAGCTCGCGATGAAGCTGCGCTTTAATCTCGTTGAGTCTGATGCCGTGATGGTATGCAAACTCGTAGAGTGCCTCTAGGTTTTTAGGGGATGGAGTCGCGTTGCCCGATTTCCATCGAGAGAGAGTGACGTCGCTGACGCCCACTTCCTCTGCAATATTTTGGAGAGGTATTCGGAGGAGCTCCGAAACGAGATCGATGTCTTCTCGAAACCGATAGTCAGTCATGATGACACCAACTTACAATTAACATTCGATAAAAATAAGTTGACAAAGTATACCACAGTAAAACTTGTTGTTAGCAAATGATAAAAATAAGCTATATAGGCATGGACGACATCCGCGTCGTTCCGGTGGTCGGCCTCGCCTCGTAGCAGGAGACGCGTGGCCCCGGCACGCCCCTCGCAACGCAAGCACGGCAATCCTCGAAAAACAAGTATGGCCAGATGAAATGCTGTATCGAAGCAGCAGGTGTTTTGCGGCGATCTCTGCAATGCGTGAATCGCGGAATCTGGACTAGAAAAGCGAATGCACTCGCACGGAAGCCGGGAGAAGGGGCCTTTTCCAATGCTTCGTTAACTGAATCAGTGAATCGGCGTACTATGACACCAACGAACGGAGGGGTCGGCCAGCGGCCGCATGAGGGCGATCCCGTCCATCGCAGAGCAAGCCGAGTTGGGGGGCGTTGCTCGGTTGCAACAAGAGGTTTCGTTTCGGGAAGGGCGAGGCGCTCCGGGGCGCTTGCATGCCGGCCGAGCGAAAAGGGCTCGCCGGCGGCGGCTGGAGGGGCTTCGGCCTTCGCATGGGAAGGGTTGAATGCGAGGTGTGCGATGATCTCTGAATTTCCGCTATTCATGTTCACGACATTGGCGGGTCTTGCCATCGGTGCGTATGCGACAAGCGCGGTGTTCCCGGTGGGCAAGGTCCAAGGCGAAGGCGAAGGCGCCAAACGCCCGTGGCTGTTCCCGCTGGCCTGTTTGGTGCTGCTGGCGGTGGGCCTGGTGTTTTTGCCGCTGCATCTAGGGCATCCCGAGCGAATGTTCTCGGCGCTAACGCATCCGGGCGCGATGATTTCACAGGAAGCGTACTGGTCGGCCGCGTTCGGCGTGGTTCTGCTGATCGATGTGATCCTGTCGAAGTCGAAGGGCGCTGCCCCGCGCGCGTTGCGCGTCGTGGGTGCCATCGTCGGGTTGGTTCTGACATTCGCGATGGCCAACGCGTATTTCGTCTCCATGGGTGTGGCTGCGTGGGCCACGTGGCAGACGTTCCTGCTGTACTTCTTCGGCAATCTGGCCATGGGCGCGGCGCTGTGCGCGTTGTTCGAGCGGGGTCTGCTGGAGAATAAGGGATACGTGACGGCTGCGGTGGTGCTGGCGGTGCTTGCCATCATTGCATTCGCGCTGGAGGCGGCGCATTTCGCCGGTGTCGGCAGCGACTTTATCCTGTTCATCGTAGGTATTGTGCTGGCGGCTGTCGGCGCGGCGATCCTGTGGGTTGCCAAGTCCGGCAAGATGGCGAAGAAGACGGCGGCGTGGGCGGCATTTGCCTGCCTGTTCGTCGGCGTCGCATGCGCGCGTTACTGTTTCTACGCGGCGTGCGTGCTATAGAGGGCGCGAAAGAGACGAGACGTCCTCCGCTTCCGTGCTTCGGCAGGTTTGGCGGTTGACGAAGGAAGAATAAAGGGAGGTAAGGCAATGGCGATAACCGACAAGGAGTTCAGTCGTCGTAGTTTCGTGGCCGGCGCTGGCGCCGCTGCTGTAGGAGTGGGTTTGACGGGAGCGTTGTCCGGATGCGCCACGGCGGGGGAGGATGGCGGATCTGGCGTTGCCCAAGCGTACGACCCCGATGCGGGGGAGTGGATCCCCACCACGTGTAACATGTGCTTTAACCACTGCTCCATCCTTGCCCATGTGGTGGATGGGACGGTTGTCGAGTTAAAAGGAAATCCTGACAGTCCCGTCGGTTGGGGCAATATCTGCGGAAAAGGCGCAACGGGCATTATGCAGCTCTACGATCCGAACCGCATCACCAAGCCGATGAAGCGCACCAATCCGAACAAAGGATTCAACGAGGATCCTGGTTGGGTGGAGATCTCGTGGGACGAGGCGTACGATCTTTTCAACGAGAAGATGACCGAAGCCATGAGCAAAAGCCCTCATGGGGCAAGCAACACCACGATGGTTTCGAGCTTGGGGGAGATACGCATTCACTATCTTGCCCAATATGCGATCTGGGGCGCTTCTGAGATGCAGGTTGCCGACATCTGCGGCGCAGGCGTGCATATGAACTACGACATTTGAGGCTTCGGTAGTTTGTGTGACAAGGGGCTAGCCTAGGCAGCAACGCTCTTCGCTCCCTTCACGCCCTTCTTCCTC
>URRZ01000009.1 GCA_900550385.1 uncultured Coriobacteriaceae bacterium
CAGCGTGATTGTACCACCCTGCCGCGGCGGCTAGATGAGCACGCCCTCATCCCTACACTGGTTGACTGTCGGATAACGTGATTATTGGCACAATTATCCAAAAAATCCGTTATTTGGGGCGTTTTCCGTTTCAGCCCCGGCATCGCGCGGAGCAGAACCCGGCCGCCGCGCGCCTGCGCGACACGGGATGCAGAACGCGCGTGTGCCGCACGTCCGCATGCGGCACGACGCTCGACGCTAAACGCAGGATGCGCCCGCACAGCGTTCGGAAGGAAGGCCCTATCCCTGATACGTCACGCGGGAGCCTTGCGGGGTGTCCTCGATGGTGAAGCCCAAGCCGGACAGCCCGTCGCGGACGGCGTCGGCAAGCGCCCAATCCTTCGCCTTGCGTGCAGCGGCACGCGCATCCAGCAGCGCGTCCACCGCCTGGCGCTTGTCAGCGCCGTCGTAGCCGGCATGCTGCGATGCAAGGTCCAGCAGCCCGTCGGGCCACAGGCCTGCCTCGCAGGCGCCGCCCTCCTCGCAGGAGGCGTCGATGCCCACCACGCCCATCAGCTCCACGATGGCGTCGCGCGCCTGCTCGAGCACGGGCGCATCGGCGATGGAGGCGCTTCCGCAGCACGCGCCCAGCCGGGCGTTCAGCGACGCCACCAGCTTGCACACCTCGCCCACCGCCTTGCAGGTGTTGAAGTCGTCGTCCATCGCGGCCACGAACTCCGTGCGCAGGGCCTCCACCTCGGCCGCAAGCGCCGACGCGTCGATCTGGGAGGGCTCGTCTTTCGCCGTCTTCATCAGCCACTGCAGGTTGCGCACCGCGTTGCGGATGCGCTCCAGCGCCGACGCCGCCTCCGCCAGACGCTCGTCGGAGAAGTCCAGCGGGCTGCGGTAGTGGGTCTGCAGCATCAGGAAGCGCAGCACCGCGGGCTCGGTGGTCTTCAGCACGTCGCGCAGCAGCTTGAAGTTGCCCAACGACTTGCTCATCTTCTCGGAGTTGATGCGCAGCATGCCCGTGTGCATCCAATGCTCGGCGAACGTGCAGCCGCACGCCGCCTCGCTCTGTGCGCGCTCGTTCTCGTGATGCGGGAAGATCAGGTCGCCGCCGCCGCCGTGGATGTCGAAGGGCAGCCCCAGGTACTTGCGCGACATGGCGGAGCACTCGATGTGCCAGCCGGGGCGCCCCATCCCCCACGGCGACTCCCACGCCGGCTCGCCGGGCTTGGCAGCCTTCCACAGCGCGAAGTCCAGCGGGTCGCGCTTGCGGTCCTCCAGACCTTGCCCATCGGCGCGCAGCTCGCGGTGCCCGCCCTCCATCTCGTCCACGTTGCGGCCGGAAAGCTGGCCGTAGCCGTCGTAGGAGCGCACGGCGAAGTACACGTCGCCTTCCGCCTCGTAGGCATGGCCACTGTCGATGAGCTGCTGCACCAGCTCGATCATGGAAGGGATCTCCTCGGTGGCCTTCGGGCGGATGTCGGGATCCAGCACGTCCATCGCATGCATGTCGTCGATGAACGCCTGGGTGTATTCGGCGGCCACCTCGGCGGCGCTGCGGCCCTCCTCGTTGGCCTTGTTGATGATCTTGTCGTCCACGTCGGTGACGTTCTGCACGAACGTCACGTCGAAGCCGCGCCACGCGAGATAGCGGCGGATCACGTCGAAGCTGATGAACGTGCGCGCGTTGCCGATGTGGATGTAGTTGTACACGGTGGGCCCGCACACGTACATGCCCACCTTCCCCTCCTCAAGGGGCGCGAAGTCCACCTTCTGGTGCAATTTGGTGTCGTAGAGCTTGATCATGCGGGAATCTCCTCGGAAGTCAGGGAGCGGATCGGTTGTGGGTCGGGACGCGGCCGAAGCCAGGCCGGAGTCGGGCTTGGGGGCCGGGCCGCTAGCTACATCGGGCGAGCAGCGCCACGGCGGTGGCGGAGATGCCCTCCTCGCGGCCCTCGAACCCCAGGCGCTCGGTGGTGGTGGCCTTCACGCCCACGTTCTCAACGGGAACGCCCATGGCCCGCGCCAGGTTGGCCCGCATCGCCTCGCGATGGGGCGAGAGCTTGGGGCGCTGCGCCGCCACGACCGAATCCACGTCCAGGATCTCGAAGCCCTCCGCGCGCACCCTCTCGGCGACGGCCGCCAGCAGCTTCAGGGAATCGGCGCCCGCGTAGGCGGGGTCGGTGTCGGGGAACAGCTTGCCGATGTCGCCGCCGCGGATCCCGCCTAAAAGCGCGTCCGCCACGGCGTGCGCCAGCACGTCGGCGTCGGAGTGGCCCAAAAGCCCCTTCTCATGCGGGATGTCCACGCCGCCCAGGATGAGCCGGCGGCCCTCCACCAGCGCATGCACGTCGAAGCCCTGGCCGATGCGCAGCCGCGCCAGGGCGCCTGCCGCCTCGCTCACCGGTCGGCCTCCTCGCGCTCGCGCAGGTGCGCGGCGACGGCCGCCACCATCATCAGGTAGTCCTCGGGGACGGTCAGCTTGATGTTGTCGCGCTTGCCCTCGACCACCAGCACGCGGCCGCCTAGCCGCTCGATGAGCGACGAGTCGTCGGTGCCCACGAAGCCGTCGGAAAGCGCCGAGGCGTGCGCGCGGCGGTAGATGCCCGTGCGGAACACCTGCGGCGTCTGCGCGTTCCAGAACACGCTGCGGTCGGGCGTGCCCACGATCACGCCGTCCTCCACCACCTTCAGCGTGTCGATGGCCGGATGGGCCACCACCGCGCCGTCCGCGTCGAAGTTGCCCTTCAGCGTGTTGATGGTGTGCGCGATCAGGTCGGGCGAGACCAGCGGGCGCGCGCCGTCGTGCAGGACGACGTACTCGTACTCGTCGGGGACGTACTCCATGCCCGAGAACGCCGACTCCTGGCGCGTGGGGCCGGAGGGCGCCATCACCACGGGGGTGACGAAGGGGAACGGGTCGATGGCGCGGCGCAGGTACTCGTCGTGGCGCTCCTCCGGGCACACCACCACGATGAGCCCGATGTCGGCGACGGCGTCGAACGCCTCGGCGGACCAGGTGAGGATGGGCTTGCCGGCGATCTCGACCAGCTGCTTGCCGCCCTCCTTGCCGAACCGCTCGCCGGAGCCGCCGGCGAGTATGACCGCCGCCGTCTTGGGGTTCTTGGCGACCTGCCCTTGCAAGGTGGCCGAACGCGCCAAAGCGTCCATGTCGATGTCGTCCATCGCGAACAGCGGCTCGCGCAGCACCGATGGCGAGTAGATGGGATCGATGGTTTTCGTCATGCGCGCGGGGCTCCCCTCATACGTTGCGGATCTGACTATCCAACGTATTATAGCCGCAGCTGGACGGCGCGCCACCTTCGAGAAGGGAGAATGTGGCCGCTGCGGCACTTGCAAATAACAAGTTTTTGGTGGCAGCCACGAGGCTGCCACGATCATGCTCTAACTCACCCAATGTTGGAACTCTCCCCCGTGAGAGCGGGGACGGAAAGATCCGATGATCGCGGATTAGCCGCCCATACCACATCATCCGGCCGCACCGTTCTCGCCCAGCACAGAGAGACAGCGACGATGCCTCCCTGCGTATTACGGGGAGAGCAGGTTCTTAACTACACTCACTCAACCCCATCAACCAGCCCAAAGCAAGTACAACGCTTGTCCTTGAACGCTTGCACCAATTCGAGCCTGTCCGTAGATGCTATCGGCGTCTACCTCGTCGTGCTCGAGCACCGCGCTGCGCGCAACCCACTTGTAGAGCGCGGTCCGCTCTCGGTCTGCCACGGCCGCAAGGTCGGCGAGCAGTGGGCCATAGCACCTACGCCATCCACCTGCCCTCCCCTTGCACCGGATCGAATCGAGTCGGAGAGGGTCACAAGCACGAGAGGTTCTGCGGCTCTGACGCCAACGAAGAGCTCGACCCCCCCCCGCCTGAGACAGTCCCTCCGGAAACTCAGCATGATCGGAACTCAAACGAAGCTTCAATAACCTCCAAGTCAGGCCATGTCCGGATTTTCCGAATACGGCCGTCCTCACCGGAGGGGTCGATTTAGCCGACGACAGCGGATAGCTCACAAAACCCAGGCGAAGCCGCATCCGGCTTATCCGGACACGGCCGACCCGGACACAATAATCGAAAAGGAAAGTATACACGCTCCTATCTCCTACAATCCAGATCCAACAATAAGGGAATCTTTCGTTTCTGGAACGGCACTAAACCCGCACTTAGATGCCACCCAACTGGACGGGCGGAAGAGCGGATCGGAAAACTCGATGTGAGATCTCCGCTCTCGGCTTCCGAGCCATCCCCTGCTGACGCAGGTGCCGAAGAGGCGCGGACCTCGCTCACCGCCGCGGCGGTCAACCGCAACCTCATCTAAGCCGAAAAGCCGCACCACTTAGAGCCGGTCTCGCGGGAGCACCCTTTTACCGACATCCGGACTACATAGGGCGAGGTCCAAACCGCAACCAGGCGCGCCGAGCACGGGCCGTGCTGCTACCCCCAGCTCAAGAAGCGGACGAAGCGAGACCGACGACGGCGCAAGGGGCAACCCCCAAACGCAAGGGACCCGGATCATAAACACGCGGCGGCACAAAGTGCAGCCCAGCGCGAAACCTCGTCGACATCGCCCCCTACCCTTTCCTGAACCGCTCCCGGCGGCCACTTCCTTTCCGCCCCCCATCTTCTCAGTGTCTTGTAGTGCGGGCGCCCCTTCGAGTCGGCTCGCGGCTACGTCGCTGCTAATTGGTGCTAGTTCCGCGAGTCGACGCATCGTCCTCGCCTCGTCCCATCCGCCGGCTCACCGCCCCCCGCACCACCCCTCTTGCCCGAAGCGCCCATCTTGTCGGCTGGGTGACGTAAGCCCGTCGCGAGCCTCAAGCCTTCTGCCGCGCGAGCATCCGCACGAGAGCGTGCGCCCACTTTTGAGGTGGACGCTTCGAACCCTACAGGTATCCCCGCAGTCGTACCGGCAGATAAAGCTCCGGCCCCACCCGCCGAAACCGCTGACGGGAACCACGCCTATAACGGCGAGGTGGCTGAACCGCTTGCCGACCATCGCCGCTACCACGCCGACCGACCTCGTGCCCTTAATCAGTCCGCTACCTTTCCTAGAGGAGGCGTCCTCGACGCCACACCCCAGGACCCTGACGGGAGCCAGGATCCTCGAGGTTCGCGCCGGCCCTGTCCGACTCGATCCCGGCAATGCGGAGCACGTCAATCTCCGCTTTCGCGACGAGTTTGGCTTGGAGCCACCCGTGGCAACCTGACTGCGCAGAGATGCGAGCCTGCGGCAGCCGCAACCTGTATCGACCGCCCCAGCACGCTTGGCAGCCGCGCCCGCCTCTCTCAAGAGCCCGTCGAACCCACCCCCCGCCGACGTCCCAGACGAACTTTTCCGCACCGCTTCTAAGGCTTCCGCCATAGCCAATTATCCTGACAGCCTAATCAGCCCCGAAAGCGCGCAAGGCGCCACCCTCTGCGAAGAGGGCGTGCATCAGCTTCGTATCGCCTTTGCACGCAATTACTGCCGCCCTCCCCTCACGCCTTTCTCGAGGAGCGCACGAAGGATGCACAACGTTCAACAAAGCTGTTTCGAATTGTTGCGCAACATAATCTCATGGATATAGGATATTCTTGTTAAAGATTCTTCTGATCGCATCAGCCTATCTTCAGGGGTGATCACCATGCTTAACGGTTCAAACCCAATGCTTCGCGTGATGCTTTCCATAGTGCTGGCAACAACACTCACGTCGGCTTTCGGCATTCAGGCATTCGCTAACGAAGCCGCCACATCGACCGAGAGCGCGGATACGATGCCATCGGAAAACGCCTCAAGCCGTTCAAGCGCTCCCGCCAATCAAGTCGACGCCGGTTGGACCACGTGCGGCACTTGCGAATGGGCGATCGATGAAGCAGGAACGCTTACCGTAAGACCCGAAAACGGAACCGAAGGAACCCTCAAGGATTTCTATCTGCACCCTGTGCCCTGGGCGGGTAAAGACTTTATCTCCGTCTCTTTCGAGGGCAAGGTGACAGCCCCCTCCGCCCGACGCATGTTCGAAGGATGCTCATCCCTCGAATCGGCCGATCTCACCGGCCTCGACACGTCGTCCACCGAAGACATGTCGAACATGTTCTACGGTTGCTCCTCCCTCTCCTCCGTCGACCTCTCAGCGCTCGATACGTCATCCGCCACCAACATGTCATTCATGTTCGACGGATGTTCTTCTCTGGAGTCGGTCGACCTCTCCGGATTCGACACGTCATCGCTGACGGACGTTTCGAACATGCTCGCCGGCTGCTCTTCTCTGGAGTCGGTAAAAGTCCCGGAAGGTTTCCCGCTCAAGGACGCACTGCCGCCCTCCTGCCATTGGCTCAGCAGCGCTGACGGGGTCATTTACGAGAGCGCCGATGTGCCCTCCAGCCCGGCGGCAACCTACACGAAAGTAGAGCCCGGCGAGCCTGGGTGCGTTTTCCGCTGCGGCACCTGCGAGTGGATCGTCGACGAGGCGGGGACACTTATCGTAAAACCTGTCGACGCCTCGCCTTCCGGCGAGCTGAGGGACTGGTCTGTCGATCCAGACGCTTGCTCACCATGGGCGGGGCTACCCATCGTCTCCGCAAGGTTCGAAGGCCGAGTGATCGCACACACTGCCGCAGGCATGTTCAGCGAATGCTCATCCCTGAAAGCAGCCGATCTTTCCAGCCTTGACACCTCATCTGCCAAGGACATGTCAAACATGTTCCGCGGCTGCTCCTCTCTTTCCTCCATCGACCTTTCCGGGCTCGACTGTTCAAACGTAGTCGATGCAAGCTACATGTTTAGCGACTGCAGCAGCTTGAAGAGCCTGGATCTTTCCACCATCGATATGCCAAGCATAATCGACATGGATGTCATGTTCAGCAATTGCTCGTCTCTCGAATCTATCGATCTTCCCCGCCTAAACACTCAATCTTTGAGAGGACTGACGTCCACATTCCGAGGCTGCTCTTCCCTCAGAACCCTCGATCTGTCCGAAGTGGACGCCCCCAGGCTCTACGATCTTGACTGGACCTTCGCCGATTGCTCGTCTCTCGAGTCCATCGACTTCTCATCCTCCCGCTTCTCCCGCATGGAAAGCATGATCCGCACCTTCTACAACTGCGCCAGCCTGCAATCCTTGGATCTTTCGAGCTTCGACACCTCCAAAGTGACAGAAATGAGTTACATGTTCGAAGGCTGCCGCAGTCTCGAGGCCCTCGATTTGTCCGATCTAGACACGTCAAATGTAAGTTCGATGAGAAACATATTTGCAGACTGCAATTCACTTCAATCTCTTGTATTGCCCAGCTTCGAGAGAGCGCTGTACACATGCTCGATGTTCTACTTCAATTGCGGAGAATCCTTCCTTTTGACCGTCGGATCGAATTTCGATTCATACGACGTCACGACAAATTCATTCGCTTCGTTTCCGTCGGTACGCACAGGCCACTACCTTGACCGAATTGTGACGGGAAGATGGACGAACGTCGAAACGGGCGAGGTACTCGACGCGAAAACAATCCCGAGCCGAGTCGCAGCGACCTATGCGCCCGAGGTGCTCTACCGTGACCTCGATGCCTCCGTAGAGGTCTCATCAAGCGACACTTGTCCAGCATATGAGCTAGAAGCCACAGTCAATTTTGGTAGCGGGGTTTCCGACCCCGAACTGGAGCTGTACTACCAATGGTTCGATGCTAGTTCGGATCAACCGGCAAGCCCCATCTCCGCAACCTCGACCTTCAGTATCCCCGAGGACGGCGTGGGCAAGGAGTACTACTGCATCGTCACCGACGGCCTCGAGGACAGTAGGAACGAAGTGAGATCGGACACGATAACCGCCAATCATCTGCTAGATGAGCAATGGGCTTTTGACGAAAGCGACCATTGGCGCGTATGCTCCGCATGCGGCACGCAAACGGACGAATCTTCCCACACCTTCGGCGAGTGGAAGATCGTCCAGCGGCCTTTCTCCGATAAGCCCGGAGAAAAGGAGCGTTCCTGCACCGTATGCGGATACGCCGAGTGCGAAGAGGTCACCGCCGAACCCTTCGGAAACCCCTTTGTTGACGTTTTTGAAAGCTCTACGCCCCACTACGAAGACATTCAATGGCTCGCCGAGCACGGAATCACGACAGGTTTTCCTGATGACACCTTCCGCCCTTATGACAGCATCGCCCGATGCGACATGGCCGCGTTCCTGTACCGGCTCGCCGGAAGCCCCGACTACGAGGTGACCGACGAGGATATGTCTGCGTTCACGGACGTCAACGCAGACACACCGCATCTCAAGGAAGTCTGCTGGCTAGCCTCAACGGGCATCTCGACAGGCTTTCCCGACGGGACCTTCCGCCCCTACGCGAACATCGCCCGATGCGACATGGCCGCGTTCCTACAGCGTCTTGGCAGGCATTTAGGAGCTGCCGATTCCGCACCCTTCATCTTGTTCTGCGATGTCAATGACGATACTCCGCATGCTGACGCGATAGAATGGTTAGGAGGTGCTGGAATCACTAATGGCTTCACCGAGGCAAACGGGATCCTTACCTACCGTCCTTACGAGAATGTTGCCCGATGCGATATGGCAGCATTCCTGCATCGCATGAATAGTTATGTCGAAAGATGATTTTGGTGCTCGCGCTAGCTTGTCGCCGCGAGCACCAAGCTTCGCAGCGCTGCTATCGTCTGGCAGCACAGCTCTCTTTTTACTCGCCTCGACTCCCTCCCTTGTCCACCTTCGATCGTTTCGGATACGGAACCTGTAGGTGAGCTCCCCCTTCTGGCATCTAGCTGTCGGAGCTTCGGTCTCCTCAGCCATAGCGGCTCCTTCGTCGAGCCATACCATAGCCGGTTCCGTCTTGAAGGCCATGACCCTATCGGCATCCTCGAGATCAACCACCGCCACACCCGGTGTACGCGCTCGATACCGCAGCGTCCATCGCGCGCAGCAAGTCATCGTGTCTCTTCTCGTCCAAAACCAACAGTTCCTCGCTACTCACTAGGTTGGTGAACTTCAGAAAACGAGCTTGCTTTCCCTCATCGGAATCGCTTCCTTTCTTCTAGGTTTTCGATCCACGCCCTCATCGGCTCGCGCCCGGCATCGACAACCGAAACGAAGCGTGACCCGCCCCGTTTCGGACTACAGCTAGGTGTTCAGTGCCAAGACGTTGTTTACATCAGCGAAGTGACAAATAGGGATGGCTCCCGCATGCTGTGAGTTGTCTAGGCTTGCAGCGAAGGGGGCCATCCCATGTCCCAACATCCTAACGCAAGGCTCACGCCCAGGGGAAGGGAGACGCTCGTCTCCCGCATAGGGTCGGGCGTCGGCGTCGCCGAGGCCGCCCGCCAGATGAGCGTCAGCCGCCAGACCGCGAGCAAGTGGCTCGCCCGCGCCCGGAGGGGCGAGCCGATGTCGGACCGCCCGAGCAGGCCGCGCAGGCTCGCGAGGTCCACGCCGCCCGAGGCCGAGGCCCGCGTCCTCGAGGCGAGGCGCTTCATGCTGCTCTCCCCGCTCGCGCTCTCCGCCGAGACGGGCGTGCCCGCCCGCACCTGCGCGAGGATCGTAGCGCGCTCGGGGCTGCCCAGGCTCGCCGACGTCGACCGCGTGACCGGGGGGGGTCCGGCGCCGCGGCCCCGTCACCCCGGTTCGCTACGAGCGGGAGCGGCCCGGCGAGCTCTTGCATGTGGCCGTGAAGAAGGTGGCGCGCATCCCCGACGGGGGCGGCTGGAGGGCGCGGGGCGCTTCCGTCCTCGCGCACCCCGGCTCGGGGGCCGGCTGCGCCTGCCTGCACGTCGCCGTGGACGACTTCTCCCGCGTCGCCTACGCCGAGCTCCTGCCCGACGAGCGAAAGGGCACGTGCTCGGGGTTCATGGCCCGCTGCCTGGCCTTCTTCGCGGGCCTCGGGGTCGCGGTCGAGCGCGTGATGACCGACAACGGCCCCGGCTACCGCAGCGGGGAGTTCAACGCCCTGCTCGCCGCCGAGGGCGTGCGTCACCTCTACACGCGCCCCTACAGCCCCTGGCAGAACGGGAAGGTCGAGCGGATGAACAGGACGCTGGCGCAGGAGTGGCAGTACGGCAGGGCCTGGGACAGCGAGGCGGGCAGGGCCGAGGCCCTGCCCGCCTTCATCGAGCGCTACAATTGGGACCGTCCGCACAGCGCGTGCGGGGGCCTGCCGCCCATGTCGCGCATTGTCGGCGTAAACAACCTATTGGCACACAACAGCTAGGGACCGCTTTCGGCCGTAACCGCATACACCAGCTTGACATCCCCGTTGCAGCGATAACGGCCGGACCTCACTTGATCCCCACACCGCATTTCTCGCTCGTCCTCGCCGGCCTCGTCATCATCGAACAGCCCAAGTAACCTGGCCTTCTCGAGAGACTTAGCCTCACTCGTTACTGAAAGCGAGACCTCCCCCTTCTTCTTCTCTTTGAGCTGCCTCCCATTTCTTGGGCACAAGAAATGGGAGGCTTTCCCGTGCCCGATGACTTGAGGTTGAGGTACGACGAGGACATGCGCCGAACAGCTGCCAGGATGTTCGCCAGGGGACGAGGCTACCGCGCGGCGGCAGCCGAGCTTGGAACGTCTCCGACAACCGTAAGAAAATGGCATCGGGCGTATTTCGCGCTCGAATTGGAGGGGCTGTTGGCCATGGACAAGAAAAGCAGAAGACACCGCTGGGAACTCAAGGTGGCGGCCAGAGACGTGGCGGAAGGCGATGAGCCCAAGGTCGGCGTCATGGCGTGCTACGGGATAGCGTCGCTGTCCCCTCTGGAGAAGTGGTGCAGGCTGCACCGGGAGGGCGGCACCGAGGCCCTGGGACCGAAGCCCAAAGGCAGACCGCCCGGATCGCACACGAGACGGGCGGCCAAGACGCGCGTGCAGGAGCTCGAGACCGAGAACACCTACTTAAAAAATGGCTGCCCTGAGAGCGGAGAAACGGCTTCGATCTGGGACAAGGCCCAGATAGTAGCCGGGCTCTCGGGGCAGGGGCTCGCCCTCGCCGACCTGCTGGAGGCAGCCGGGATGGCCAGGTCCACCTACTACGCGCTCAACCACCCTCCGAGGCCCACGAGGCCGGAGCTGTGGGGCAAGGCCGCCGAGGTCTTCGGCGGGACGACGAACGGGTGCGGCCACCGCCAGATCGCAACGTGACTGAGGGCGGAGGAGGGCGTGCGCATAGACGACAAGACGGTGCTCAAGATGATGCACGAGATCGGGATCTCCTGCGGGATCCGCCGCAGGATCGGCCGCCGCAGGTACAGCTCCTGCAAAGGCGTCGTCGGGGAGACCTTCGAAAACGTGCTGGGGTGCGACTTCGCCGCCGACGGGCCGTGGGAGAAGATGGGCACGGACGTCACCGAGTTCAAACAGCCCTGGGGCAAGGCGCGCTTCGCGCCGACGCTCGACTTCGGCAGCTGCGAGATAGCGGGCGTGGTCGATCTCCCAACGCCCGGACATGGCGAAGCAGGAGGAGATGCTCGCCATGCTGCTGCCGAAGATCCTCGATGGCAAGCACCCGGTCATGCAAAGCGACATGGGATGGCAGTACCAGCACAAGGCGTACTGCGCCGCCCTGCGAGAGGCCGGCATCGTCCAGAGCATGTCGCACAAGGGCAACTGCCTGGACAACGGCGCGACCGCGCAGCTGTTCGGCCATGTGAAAGACGAGCTCTTCCGCGGCCAGGCGTTCGAGAACTTCGAGGAGTCCAAGGAGAAGCTGGAGGAGCACATAATCCACTGGAGCACGAGAAGGCGGCAGGCCAGACTGAAGGGACTGACCCCGGAGGAGCTCCGGAACCAGTCTCTATGCGCGGCTTAGGCCATCTCTATTTGCACCGTCCAAGTTTTGGGATGCAGCTCCCCTCGCAGCGGGCCGCACAGCCGGAGAAGCCCGGCGCCTAAGCCGCTTCGCGCCCGTTCGCGCTAGTCGCTCGCGCCGCCGGTCAGCGAGCCGGCAGGCGAGGACCCCATGCCGGCGTGCCCCAGATCGAAGCTGGTCAGCAGCAGCTCGGCCTCACGCGCGAGGGAGTCGCGCTTGCGCGGCGCGGGGATGGCGCCGGACCCCTGGCTGAACACCAGCTCGCCGTCCTGCACGTCCACGTCGATGACCGAGCCGCTGGTCCACTTCCCTTCCAGGATCTGCTCGGACAGCGGATCCTCCAGCAGGCGCTGGATGGCGCGGCGCAGCGGGCGGGCGCCGTAGGTGGTGTCGGTGCCCTCCTTGGCGATGAGCTCGCAGGCGGCCTCGGACAGGTTGATGGACATGTTCTGGGCGATCAGACGCTCGCGCAGGTCGGCCACCATCAGCTTCACGATCCGGCCGATCTGCTCGGGCGTGAGCGACTTGAACACGATGATCTCGTCGATGCGGTTCAGGAACTCGGGCCTGAACAGGCGCTTCACCTCCGACATCACGCGGCTTTTGATCTCCTTGTCCGAAAGGCCGGCGTTGCCCTCGGTGCCGAAGCCCACCGTGGCGGGCTGGGCGATCTCGCGCGCGCCCACGTTGGAGGTCATGATGATCACCGTGTTGCGGAAGTCCACCGTGCGGCCCTGGGCGTCGGTCAGGCGGCCCTCCTCCAGGATCTGCAGCAGGATGTTGAACACGTCGGGGTGCGCCTTCTCGATCTCGTCGAACAGCACCACCGAGTACGGGCGCTGGCGCACGGCCTTGGTCAGCTGGCCGCCCTCGTCGAAGCCCACGTAGCCCGGAGGGCTGCCCACCAGGCGGCTGACGCTGTGCTTCTCCATGTACTCGGACATATCGAAGCTGATGAGCGCCTCTTCGGAGTTGAACAGGAACTCGGCCAGCGCCTTGGAAAGCTCGGTCTTGCCCACGCCCGACGGGCCCAGGAAGATGAACGAGCCGGCGGGCCGGTGCGGGTCCTTCAGGCCGCTGCGGCTGCGGCGGATGGCCTTCGACAGCGCGGTGACGGCCTCGTCCTGGCCGATCACGCGCTCGTGCAACACGCTCTCCATGCGCAGCAGCTTGGCGGTCTCGGCCTCGGTGAGGTTGGAGACGGGCACGCCGGTGGTCATGCTCACCACATCGGCTATCTCCTGCACGCCGATCTGCTGCACGGTCTTCTGGGCGTTCTCCTCCCAGTCCTTCTGCGCCTGGTCGCGCTGCTCCTTCATCTTGGTCTCCTCGTCGCGCAGCTGGGCGGCACGCTCGAAGTCCTGGGCGGCGATGGCGGCGTCCTTCTCGGCGCGCAGGTGGCGCAGCGAATCGTCCAAGTCGCGCAGCTCCTTGGGCAGCGTCATGTTGCGGATGTGCATGCGCGCGCCCGCCTCGTCGATGACGTCGATGGCCTTGTCGGGCAGGTAGCGGTCCTGGATGTAGCGGCTGGAAAGCGACACCGCCGATTGCAGCGCCTCGTCGCTGTAGTGCACCTGATGGTGCGCCTCGTACTTGTCGCGCAGGCCTTCCAAGATGCGCACGGTCTGCTCCTCGGAGGGCTCGTTGACCATGATGGTCTGGAAGCGGCGCTCCAAGGCGGAGTCCTTCTCCAAGTGCTTGCGGTACTCGTCGATGGTGGTGGCGCCGATCACCTGGATCTCGCCGCGCGACAGGGGCGGCTTCAGGATGGCGGCGGCGTCGATGGAGCCCTCGGCCGAGCCCGCGCCGATGAGCGTGTGCATCTCGTCGATGAACAGGATCACGTCCTTGGCGTCGATGACCTCCTTGATGACCTTCTTCAAGCGCTCCTCGAACTCGCCGCGGTACTTGCTGCCGGCAACCAGCGCCGACACGTCGAGCGTGATCAGGCGCTTGCCGCGCAGGATGTCGGGCACCTGGTTGGACACGATCAGCTCGGCCAGGCCCTCCGCCACGGCGGTCTTGCCCACGCCCGGTTCGCCGATGAGCAGCGGGTTGTTCTTCTGACGGCGGCTTAGGACCTGCATCACGCGCTCGATCTCGCCGGCGCGGCCGATGACGGGGTCCAGCTTGCCGTCGCGGGCCTTCTGCGTGAGGTCGGTGCCGAACTCCTTCAGCATGCTGTCCGACCCGGCGGCGCCGGGGGCGAAGGCGTTGCGGCCCGCGTACACCGGGCTCTGCCCCACCAGGTCGTTCAAGGCGGCGCGCACGTCGTCTCCCGTGACGCCCATGCGGCCCAGCACGGAAAGCGCCGTGCCCTCGCCCTCGCGGACGATGCCCAGCAGCAGATGCTCGGTGGAGATGTAGCTCTGCCCCATCTGCATGGCCTCGCGCAGCGAGTTCTCCAGCACGCGCTTCATGCGCGGGGTGAACGACAGGTGGCCGGACACGTCGGCGTCCTCGTCGATGGCGACCACTTCGCGGATGTTGCGGACGACGTCGTCGTATTTGACGTTCAAGCGGTCGAGCGCCTGGGCGGCAAGGCCGTCCTTTTCCTTGATGAGGCCGAGCAGGATGTGCTCGGTGCCCACGTAGGGCTGGTGCAGCGTGCGCGCCTCGTCCTGCGCCAGGACGAGCACCTTGCGCGCCTTGTCGGTGAACTTCTCGAATGACATGCAAGCCTCGTTTCGTCGGAGCTTGGGGCGGCATCGCACGATGCCGCGTCGCGTACAACGAACACTCTAGCACTCATGTCAACCGAGTGCCAAAACGTCATCGAAATGAGAAAAAGGGACGGAGGTTTTTTCTCATTTTGCGCGGGCGATGATGTTCCTGCCTACCGATGTCAAGCGTTCGACCTGCTTGATGGTAAGACCCTCGGATCGAAGACGGCGAAGAATTTCGTTGCGTTCGGTCTTTGGCAGGGATTTCACCGAGCTCGCCGGGATTCCGCCTAGGACATCGGCGGCTATGCGCTCGACTTCCCAGTTACCGACACGACAGCGGGAAAGCCGAGGAACCTCCCCCTCCGAGCAGCCCCGCTCGTGAAACGCCGCGAAGCGATCGACGCCCCCAAACAACGACAGCACCCGATCGCGATTCGCTATCGAATCGCCCCCATACGCGAGCTCGGAATAGCTGCTCCATGGGTAGTCCTCCGCCGGCGCCCCATACGCCTTAGTTGGATTCAAGTGGATATAGCGGATCGTCGCAAGCAGCTGCTCGTCGCTACGCAAGGGCTCGCTACCGAACCGCCCTTGGAATAGGTGCCCCGTCCGATCGTGCCGCGTGTTGAAATAAAGAGCATAGCCGGAACCGATCTCGCGCATCGCGGCAGAGAGAATCGGCAGCGGACTTTCAAGGAGCATGTGCACATGGTTGTCCATGAGGCACCACGCGAAGCACTCCAACTCTTCGGCGTCGAGGGCATCGCGCAGCCTCCGAAGAAACGACCTCCTGTCGATGTCATCTTCGAAGATCAACTGGCGGCCAACACCGCGTATCGTCACATGATACAGATCGGCGGCGCTCCTTTTGCGGGCTACACGTGGCATAGGCGAATCCTATCGGCTCGGGATCGGACGGCTTGCTATCCACCGCCCTACATCCCAGTCTAGCAACGCCATCTAACGTGAGAGCCGCTCGCCCTTCCCCTCAAAGTCCTCTCGATCCTCTCGTGACTCCAACGCAACTCCAATGAGAAAAAGGGACGGAGGTTTTTTCTCATTTCACACGAGCGATAATGAGAAAAAACCTCCGTCCCTTTTTCTCATCATCGCGTAGTTGACGAGGGTTTCGCCGTTCCTGCGCACTTCCTGACGCCTCACTACCGTATAGTCCCTGCGTTCGAAGAAGCCGCAGGCGGTGATGGAGGCGTTCACGGTTATCGCCGAGACGGTTTCCGACACGGACGCTTCCAGCGCATCGCAAATCGCCGAGGCGATACCCCGTCGTTGGTATTCAGGATGGACGAACAAGCGATCGAAAAGGAGACGAACCCCGTCCCATCCTCCTGCTTCGTATGCGAAAAAGTGACTGTCCCTTTTTCGCATGAGGGTAGAAAAAAGGGAGGAAGCGGAACGTTCCCTCCTCCCATCAGAATGAGAAAAAACCTCCGTCCCTTTTTCTCATTTAGCGGAGCTTGGCGCCGGCGGGGATGCGGTCGTCGAGCATGAGGACGTTGAGGCGCTCCTCGCCCGCTTCCTCGTGGATGGCGCTGATGATCATGCCGCAGGAGTCGATGCCCATCATCTTGCGCGGCGGCAGGTTCACGATGGCCACCAGCGTGCGGCCGACCAGATCCTCCGGCTCGTAGTAGGCGCTGATGCCGGAAAGGATCGTGCGATCCGCCCCGCTGCCGTCGTCGAGCGTGAACTGCAGCAGCTTCTTGCTCTTGGGCACCGCCGCGCATTCCTTCACCTTCACGGCACGGAAATCCGACCGGCAGAACGTGTCGAAGTCCACCTCGTCGGCCATGAGCGGGTCGACCGCGATCTTCGCGTAGTCGATCGTGGGCATCTTGTTCGGCGCGTACGGGTCGGCCGCAGCGGCGGCCTGGTCCTGGGCGGCCTTTGCGGCCGCGGCGCCGGACGTCTTCGAGCCCTTCTCGGGCTTCATGTGTGGGAACAGCAGCACGTCGCGGATGCTGGCGGAGTTGGTCAGCAGCATCACCACGCGGTCGATGCCGATGCCGATGCCGCCGGCGGGCGGCATGCCGTACTCCAGCGCGCGCACGTAGTCCTCGTCGTACTCCATGGCCTCCTCGTCGCCGCCTGCCTTCTCCTCCATCTGGCGGGCGAAGCGCTCGGCCTGGTCGACCGGGTCGTTCAGCTCGCTGAAGGCGTTGGCGTACTCGTGCCCGGCGATGACCAGCTCGAAGCGGTACGTCAGGCGCGGGTCGGCCTCGTTGCGCTTGGCGAGCGGGCTCACCTCCACGGGGTAGTCGGTGACGAACGTGGGGTTGACGATGGTGTCCTCGCCCAGCTCGTCGTAGAGCTCGGCGATGAGCTTGCCGGCGGTCCACTCGGGCTTCACCTCGATGCCGCGGGCGCGCGCCTCGGCGGCCAGCTCCTCGGCGGGCGTGTCGAGCGAGACCTCGCGCCCCAGCACGTCGGAGACGATGCTCGCCATGGGGCGGCTGGGCCACTCGCCGGAAAGGTCGATGACCTTGCCCTGGTACTCGATCTGCTCGGAATCGTTCACCGCCGCGTTCGCCGCCTTGATGACGCCCTGGGCCAGCGCCTTCATGCCCTCAAGGTCGGAGTAGGCGCGGTAGGCTTCCATGGTGGTGAACTCGGGGTTGTGCGTGAGGTCCATGCCCTCGTTGCGGAAGATGCGGCCGATCTCGAACACGCGCTCGAACCCGCCCACCAGCAGGCGCTTCAGGTGAAGCTCCGTGGCGATGCGCAGGTAGCACTCCTGGTTGAGCGCGTTGAAGTGCGTGATGAAGGGCTTGGCCGTGGCGCCGCCCTGGATGGTCTGCAGGATGGGCGTCTCCACCTCCATGTAGCCGTCGGCCTCCATGTAGCGGCGGAACGCGGAGAGGATGGCGGAGCGCTTGCGGAACGTCTCGCGCACGTCCTCGTTGACGATCAGGTCCACGTAGCGCTGGCGGTAGCGCGTCTCCTTGTCGGAGAGGCCGTGGAACTTCTCGGGCAGCGGGCGCACGCTCTTGGACAGCAGCGCGAGCTTGGTGGGCGCCACGGACAGCTGGCCGCGCTTGGTGCGCACCACGTAGCCCTCGGCGTTCACGATGTCGCCCACGTCGAGCTTCTTCAGCAGCTCCCAATCGGCCTCGGACATGTCGTTGATGCGGCAGAACAGCTGGATGTCGGCCGTCACGTCGCGCAGAACCACGAACGAGATCTTGCCCTGGCCGCGCTTGGCCACGATGCGCCCGGCGATCTTCACCAGGTCGTCGGTCTGGCCCTCGTTGGGCAGGTCGGCGTAGGCCGCCTCGATGTCGGCGGCGTAGCCCGTCACCTCGGAATGCTCGGGGTACGGGTTGGTCCCCGCCGCCAGGTACTCCCCGCGCGTGGCGAGGCGGCGCGCGCGCTCGTCGTTGAGCGTGGCGTCGGGAGCGGTTTCGATGTTCTCGGCGGTGTTCTCAGCCATGAAAAGCCTCTCGGTAGTCGCGACATGGAAAAGGGACAGCCGCCTTTCCACGTCAAGCACGATGTGAAAAAGCGACTGTCCCTTTTTCACATCGTTTTACGCAGGTCATTCGTAAAGTCAGCGAGGGCGTCTGGGGTGCCCCGAATCGCGGGGATCGCCGGGGCGCCGCGTACTTCGGTACGCAAGCTCCGGGGATCGCCGCGAGGCGGGGTGCCCCAGGCGGCCGCAGCGTCGGCAAGTTCCGCCGTTCGTAGAACGGCGGCACTCCTAGTGCTCGATCTTGAGGATCTGCATCTTGATCTCGCGGCCGGTGGGGCCGGTGGCCTCCACGTTGTCGCCCTTCTTGTGGCCCAGCAGCGCGGCGCCCACGGGGGACTCATTGGAGATCTTGCCCTCAGCGGTGTTGGCCTCGGCGCCGCCCACGATGGTGAACACGCGCTCGCGGCCGCCCATGTCGACGGTGACGGTGGAGCCGATGTTCACCTTGCTGGAGCGCTTCGGCGTGCTGACGACGGTGGCCTCGGACAGGATGCGGTTGATCTCGGCGATGCGCGCCTCGGTCATGCCCTGCTCGTTCTTGGCGTCGTCGTACTCGGAGTTCTCGGAGATGTCGCCGAACTCGCGCGCCACCTTGATGCGCTCGCCAATCTCGGCGCGCTTCTCGGTTTCCAGGTAGTGAAGCTCTTCTTCGAGCTTCTGCTTGCCTTCCGGGGTCAGAATGAAGTTATCGTTTGCCATGTTCCTCACCTATTTCGATCCTGTCGAAGCCGCCGGGCGCCCGCATCGCCGCCGTATACGGCAGAGCGCGCGCGAAACGCGCGCGTCGCTGGGGAAGCCGCCGGCTCCCTGAAAATAGCGGCACGCGCACCCGTGAAGGCGCGCGTGCCGCACGTTTGCTGGATGCCGCTATTCGGCCTTTTTGCGGACCGTCTTGCGCACGACCTTCTTCGCCGGCTGCTCCTCCTCCGGCTCCTCTTCCACGATCTCCTCGACGACCTGCTCCTCGACGGGCTCCTCCTCGGCGTCCTTCTTGTCGCCGCCGATGCCCTCGCGCAGGTTCTTCACCGTCTTGCCCAGGGCGCTGCCGAGCTTGGGAAGGTTCTTGGGACCAAAGATGAGCAGCACCACCACGAGGATGATGAGAAGCTCGGGAATTCCGATCGGTCCGATTTTCATAGCGTTCCTCCAACGTAACCGAGACGGGGAAACCGCGTCTCCCGCCTTACCTACATCCCAAAAAACCGCCCATGCGGACGGCGGATTACAGCTCCGCTAGGATAGCACAAGCGCCGCCGGAAAATGCCGACGTACAAAACGAACATGCCGCGATAGGCGGTAAAGAATACGTAAAACGGGCCCGCCATGGCGGCGGGCCCGTTTTCTCCTCGATGGTCGGGATGACAGGATTTGAACCTGCGACCTCTGCGTCCCGAACGCAGCGCTCTACCAAGCTGAGCCACATCCCGATGCCGCTGAAAGCAGCGGCAGATAGTTTAGCACAAACTCCGCGGCGTGCGACGAAAAAGTTCGGGAATCTACGCCCCAAGCTCCATCGTCGCCCCCGCGCCGAGGACCGCGTAGACGCGCACCATGCCCTCCTCCGTCGTGAACGGCCGGGCCATGCGGGCCCGCACCGCCTCGCGCAGGCCCTCCGCCGCCGCGACGGCGCGCCCTTCGCGGGCGAGCTGCGACCCCTTCGCGGCGAGCACGCCGCCGCCCTCGCCGACGAACGCGACTTCGATATCGCGCGCTTCGTCGAAATCGGCGTCGCCCACCTTCAGGAACACCTCGTCGACCAGCCCGATCGCCTGATCGGCCATGTACCCCATGCTGGGCGCGTCGACGTCGGGGGAGCCCATGGAGAACACCGGCGCGCCGGGAAGCTCCTGCCGGACGCATGCGCAGGTCCCGGGATCCGCCACGAGCGCGACGCGAGGGCTCTCTCGGTGCAGCGCCGCCGATAGCGCCTCCCGGGGCAGACCCATCGGCGCAAGGACCGCCTTCGCCCCGCACGCCTGCACGGCGGCGACAGCGCAGAAGCACCCCATCGTGCTGGGCGAGGACACCAGCACCGCATCGCCCGCACGCAGCCCCGCCTTGCCCTCGAAGTAGCGCATCAGCACCTGGGCGAGGGAGTACGCCTCGGCGTAGCTGGGCGCCTCCTTGCCCCACACGGCGACGGGGACCTGCGGATCGCGATGCACCTGACGCTTCAGCGCAGACATCAGCGTGGGTTCGTCCATGGAGTCCTCCTTCAGCTCGTATTCCCGACGGAAACGAGGGGATCCGCCCCCTCGTCGCGGCCTTCCGATCGCCGCCGGACCGCCCGCCCTTCCCGCGGACCGGCAACGTGAAGCACGCATCCCATGGTAGCGGAAACGCGGAGAGAGCGGGCCTGCCCGCGCCGACGGGACGACCCCGCCCGCGCGAAGCTGCCATCCTGCACAAAACCGGATGGGCGATGCAGCATCCATGCACCTAGAATCCCACGCCGCGCCCCAAAGGCGCTACCATGCAATCAGCCGGATCATTCCAGTTAGGGGGCAGCCATGAAATCTTCCAAGCAGGAGCTTGCGACGACGAAGAAGCACGATGACAAGTCCAAGAAGAACGCTGCCAACACCGGATCGGTCGATTGGAAAGATCCGAAGCTGATCGCCGAGATGATGGTCGCCGCGGGCATCATCGTCGTGTTCATGGCGGTCACCGGCGCGTTCGGCACGATCTCGCTGTAGCGCTGCCCATCGCCCGCCGAACGGCGCGGCCGCCCCGACAGGGCCCTCCTTTCGCTCTTCCGGATTCGCGCGAAGTCCCCTGCCCCAAGGACCCGCACCCCCCATCCGGAAGAGCTTTTCTATGCGCTGGAACCCCTCGTGCGCCGACCGCCTACATCTCCTGGCAGGTGCGGTTGATCACCTCGTCCTGGATCGACTCGGGAAGGCGCGTGAAGTACGCGCTGTAGCCGGCGACGCGGACGATCAGCTCCGGGTGGTCTTCCGGGTGCGCCTTGGCGTCCTCCATCTCGGCGCGGTCGACGACGTTGAACTGGACGTGCTTGCCGCCGTGGGTGAGGAACGTCTTGGTCATCCCCGCCAGCTTCTTCAGGTCGTCCTCCGTCTTCATGTTGGAGGGGTGGAACTTCATGTTCATCAGCATGCCCTGGTAGCCGCCCTGCTCGATGCCCAAAGCGCTTTGGAACACCGCCAGCGGCCCGCGGACGTCCTGGCCATGGTCGGGAGAAAGCGACGCGTCGGCCAGGATCTCGCCGCCCTTGCGGCCGTCGGCCGTTGCGCCGGTCACCGCGCCGCCGGGCTGGTGGGCCGAGATGGAGATGGCGTTGGGCTTCAGGCTGTCGCCATACGCCGACGGCAGGCTGTAGCAGGTGTCGCTGAACAGGCGGTACACCTCGGCCACCATGTCGTCGACTTCCTTGATGTTGTTGCCGTACTTGGGCTGGGCCTTGAAATCGGCCCGCATGTCCTCGTAGCCTTCCCAGTCCGCGTCGAGCGCGTCCATGAGCTCGGCCATGGTGTATCTCCCCTCGTCGAACACGAGCTTCTTGATGGCGTACAGGGAGTTGCCCGCGTTCACGCCGCCCACGGCGCCCAGCACCGAGCCGTTGTTGAAATCGTAGGTGCGGTCGAACATGTCGTGGCCGCACTCCACGCCGCCTTCCATCAACGCCGAGCGGAACACGTCGGGGAACAGCTCGCGCTCGAAGATCAGCTCCACGTTGACGGCCTCGTTCGCCTGGCGCATCAGATGGCGGATCTCGTCGTAGACCGCCTCCTTGAGCTCGTCGAAGGAGCCCATCGCGCGCACGTCGCCCACCTTCTTGCCCACCATCTCGCGGGTGTAGCGGCAATAGCCGTCGTGCAGGGCGATGTCGATGGCCTGCGGCACGATGAAGAACGTCGACACCTGCGTGCGGGTGAGCGCGGGCACGTTGCCGTCGACGCAGCCGGTGGCGACGTAGTCGCGCGCCTGCTCCAGCGTCAGGCGGTTGGTCTCGCTTTTGGCGGTGAAGAAGTCGATGTAGGCCTTGTCCCCCAGAAACGCCGGCATGCCGATGCCGGTCTTCACGCACTCCATGGCCTTCACCAAGAACTCCTCCGGGGAGCCGTCGTGCACGCGCACGGTGATGGTGTGGTGAGGGATGTGCGTGTCGATGGCGGCCTCGATGGCCAGGTAGGAAAGCTCGTTGGTGGCGTCGGAGCCGTCCGCCTTCTGCCCGCCCAGCGTCATGTTGAACCATTTCGCCTGGCCGGCGTTCTTGGCGCGGGTGGCCTTGCCTCCCACATGCCCTATCTTCATGCATTTGATGCGGATGATCTCGAGCAGCTCCAGCACCTCGTCGTCGGTGATGCGGCCCTCGTCGATGTCCTTGCGGTAGAACGGGTACATGTACTGGTCGAAGCGCCCCAGCGTCGAGGTGGGCGCCGGGCATACCATCAGGAACGTGAACCAGAACGACTGCACCGCCTCGCGGAAGGTTTCGGCGGGCTCGTAGGGCACCTTGCGGCAGATGCGCGCCATCTCCAGCAGCTCGGCCTTGCGCTGCGGGTCGGGTTCCTCCCCCGCCATCCGCTCGGCGAGGTCGGCGAAGCGGTTGGCCATGCGCACCCACGCCTCGAACACGATGATCGTGCCCTCCCAGAAATCGCGCTTCTTCACCGCGTCGGGGGTTTCGTAGCGAAGCTCGGCCAAGCAGCGCTTCGCCTCCGCGATGACCGACTTCGCGCCCTCGTTCAGGATGCGCGGATAATCGACGCACACCAGCGAGAAGCCCGGCCCCGACCCGTAGCCCGACATCGCGAACCCGCCGCCGGACGCCTGCTTGCGGTCCTTCCACGGCGGCAGCAGCACGCCCGACTTCATGAACGGCCACATACGGTCGTTGAAGCCCAGGCTCTTGGACATGGCGTTGATGAGGTTGCTGTTCGCGGAGTTCTCGGCGAAGCGGTCGTTGAGCCGGTAGAGCTCGGCCTCGTCCTCGGGGCTGATGGTGTACAACTCGCTTTTCAGGCCCTCCACCTCGTCGGGGGTCCAGACGTCGTACTCGTAGCGCATCTCCAGGCCGAAGGGCTTGCTCGCGCCCGAGCCGCACAGCAGGTCGTCGGGCTCGATGAAGATGGTCATGTTGTCCAGCACGTGCGCGTTCAGCTTCGCGCGGCGCAGGATGGCGGGCTCGCCGGCGGTCTGTTCCAGCGACTCGCAGGCCAGTCGGTAGAACTCCACGCACAGCGGGTATTTGCCCACCCGCAGCGCCTCTTTCATGCGGCGGATTCGCTCGTTCATGCCAAAGTCCTTTCGCTCTACGACGGCTTTCTCGCCTTCGTTCATTTAATCATTCCATCGGGCCGCATGGGCCTGCATGGCGAAAGGCGCTAGAAGCCGCCCAACCCCGCGCCTCCCATCATGGGCACTTCGCCCACGATCGCACTGCCGCCGTCTGCCGAAACGCGGGACGCTGCGGGACGGATATAATCGACCTGCAGGTCATGCGCCCGGCGCGTTTGCGGGGCGCGCGGGGCGAATCCGAGCGGAGGTGGCGAATGATTCCCCTAGCATATGCGATGCAGCAACTCCAGCATTGGATCGTGGAGGCGGCGCCCGCCGCCGCATACCCCCTCTGCGCCACGCGCATCGGGTTTGCCCGCCAGCCGGGCCGCTTCACCCGCGATCGCGTGCATCTGCTGGACGCTTCCGCCGGATCGCTCGAGGGCTTCGAGTTCGAACCGGGCGCGGCGGTGTTCCTCTGCCTGCAGCCGAGCACCGAGACGCGCTCCGAGGCGCCAGCCACCCCGGCATCGGCGCGGCGCGGCGTCGAAGCGAAGTCCCTCCTTGCCTTGCTCGCCAGCCGCGACGTGTCGGCGATCTCCCTGGATTGCGAGCTCCTTCTCGGATACGAGCTCCTCGAAAACGTCCTTTCCGAAGGGACCCGGCGTTTTGGCAGCGGCGGCGGAACCGCGGAAGGCGGCTTCGAGAGCGGGCAAGCACGGCAGACGTTCGAATCGTGCTGGGAGCGGATCATGGGCGGCAGCCTGCTCTCCCCCGCCGAAATCCGCGCCGCGTTCGATCGGCTGCCCCACGCTGTGGGCGAGCATCTGTCCGTCGGAGTGGCTGTTCCGGCGCATCGCGCGGGTAAAACCGGGCGGGACGCGCTTTTCTCCGCGCTGCAGGAGGCGCTCCCCTCCTACAACGTCGCGCCGTACAGAGAGGGGGCGGTGGTCCTGCTAGGCAGCGACAAGCAGCTGTTCAGACCCTCTTTGAGCGAAGCCGACGCGAAGCGGGCGGAAGAGGCGCTTAGGGAATGCGACGCCACCATGGCAATCAGCTCGCAGATCAAGCATCGGCCCGCCGACCTGCAAACGCTCTATCGGCTGGCAGACCGAACCGCCCGGCTCGCGCGCATGCTGGGGGAAACGCTCGACGAAGGGCCCATCGTCTACTGCGAGGACTACTCGATCTACCTGATCATCGACTTTTGCATCAGGCATTACCTTCGAAGCGGCATCGGCACCGACGTCGTGTACCTCGTGCACCCCGCCATAATCGAGCTGACGCGCTACGATGCCGAGCATCGCAGCGACCTGCGCGAGGTGCTGTACCGCTTCCTCCTTTGCGACAGGAGCTTGGCGAAGACGGCAGACGCCGCGTTCATGCACCGCAACACCGTGCTGAACAAGATCACGAAAGTGGAGAGCATGCTGGGAATCGACCTGAACGATGCACGGCTGCGCCAAAAGCTCATCCTCTCGTGCCAGATCATCCTCTACATCGAGAACGTGCTGCAACGCTCCCTTGGCATCCCCGAGGATTGACGGCGAAACCGCCCGCAAAACGTAGCGCGGCGAGGAGGCTCCGCATGCACGCCCGCATCCAAGCTGCCCGTCGGGGCGCACCGCTTGCAGTTTCGAGCCGCACCGGCGGTGAGGCGCACTCGAATGCAGAGAGCTGGGAGAGGCGCCGCATATGCCCCGTCTTGGTTTTCCACGCTGTCGCGATTCGACGATATGCGACACGGCAACCGAGGCGGAAGCCCTTCTGCCGGCGATATGCGACACCCGAGCGGGATGCGAACGCTTCTGTCGGCGATATGCGACAAAATCCGCCCCCTCAACCGTGAAATATGTCGCAAAACGCCGATTCTGCATGAGCGACCCCTTCAGCATGTCGCCTCTCGGCGATATGCGACACGTTCGGCTCGGCTGCATGTCGTATATCGCCGAATTGCGACGAGGGAAGCCGAAACGTCCATGAAATAGGGAACGCTGCGGAACGCATACGGCGAAACCGGGCGATGCCGCGCCGTTGCGGGGCCGGATGCGATCGGCGAGGGTGCCGACGTGCCGCAAGCCGGCCGGCGCAGCAGCATGCCATGCACCCGCAGCCGGCCACTCGCGGCCGCAGCCGCCCTCGCGGAGGCGGGCGCCCGAAACAAGAAGATGCCGCCCGGATCCGATCCGCGCACGCGAGGCGAGGCGGGTTCGGATGCCGGACGGCATCTCGTTCAGGCTTTCACGCAAAAGCCCTAAGCGATGCCCCGTCCGGCCCAGGGAAAGCCGGATGGGGCGGGTAAAGCGAGGTTGGAACTAGCCCAGAACGTTCGGGAAGATGTTCCAGACGCCGGTCGCGGAGATCAGCGCACCGAGGATGATGCCGCCGATGGAGAAGACCAGCTGCTTGGTGACCATGCGCTCGGCCAGCTCGGCATCCGGGATGGAGCCGATGATCAGGGCGCCGGCCAGGGAGAACGGCGACATGCCCGCGGTGGAGCAGCCGCACCACACGGCGCACAGCAGGCCGACCGGGTTCAGACCCGTGGCGGCGGCGACGGCGGGAACGACCGCGTAGGCGATCGGGAACACGACCGAGGTCATGGACGAGAACAGCGTCAGGAAGCCGCAGAAGGCAGCCAGCAGCGGGGCGATGAGCCACACGGGGAAGCCCTCCTGGCCCACGAACGCTGCGATGGCGTCGCCCAGGCCGGCCTCGGTGGCGATGCCGACGAGGATGCACACGCCGCAGATCTGAACGATGGTGTTCACCGGGATGTGCGCGAAGACCTTCTTCTGATCGCACAGGCGAATGGCCAGGCAGATCAGGGCGGCAACGATCATGACCGACTGCGGCTGGCACAGGTCGGCCAGCGTCTTCAGCCAGGCGATGCCGGGGAAGAACATGCTGAACATCACGGGCAGGAACATGAGGGCCAGCGCGATGATCATGATGGCCAACGCCGTCTTCTGCGGGCCGTTGAACGCTTCGGGCTTCTCGATCTGCTCAACCCTCTTGGCCTTGTGGCACCCGAGGACGAAGTAGGAGATGACCAGGCAGATAATGGACATGATGATGACCGAAGCCCACTGGTACATCGTGGAGCCGAAAGCGGCTTCGTGGCCGTAGCCGCCCAGGTCCTCCAGCAAGCCGACGCCGACAACGCCGCCAAAGCCGTTGACGGGGTTCTGGCCGAACGCGAATGCGCCCATGCAGATGGCCACGGCGCCGATGATCGGCGACAGGCCAGCGTTAACCATCATGGGAACCACGATAGGCGCCATGATGCCCGGGGTCGAACCGCCGGCACCCAGGATGTCGACGATGCCGGTCAACAGGAAGGCCGCGAAGGGCAGGATCTTGGCGTTGCCGCCCACAGCATAGAGCATCTTCTTGCTGAGCAGGTCCAGCGTGCCCGTCTCGATTGCATGGCCGAACAGCAATGCAATCGCGATGAGGAAGAACATGATGCGGATGGGCCAGAAGTTGATGATGTCGGAGACCGACATGCCCAGGCCCAGGACGCCCAGGAAGAAGGCGATGGACATGGCGATGACGCCGATGTTGATCTTGCTGAGGTTACCGGCGACGATAGCCACGGCAAGACCGATAATGGAAAGTGCGAGAACCATTTGTCGTAACCCCTCCTAACTAGTTACTGAAACGACAATTATCTCCACGAGAACGGGGTCGCGGCGCGTCCCTTGATGCGCCCCGCCGGGCCGCCTGGTTCGAAGCGGACCCGGCAAGGCGCCGCGCCTTCGGACGCTGCTACAGCTCTTGGCTGGTGCGCTCGATGACCTCGTTCTGGATGGACTCGGGCAGGCGCGTGAAGTACGCGCTGTAGCCGGCGACGCGGACGATCAGCTCCGGGTGATCCTCGGGATGCACCTTGGCGTCCTCCATCTCGGCGCGGTCGACGACGTTGAACTGGACGTGCTTGCCGCCATGGGTCAAGTAGGTCTTGACCATGGTGCCCAGCTTCTTAAGGTCGTCTTCCGTCTTCATGTTGGACGGATGGAACTTCATGTTCATGAGCGTGCCCTGGTAGCCGTCCTGGTTGACGTCCATGGCGCTCTGGAACACGGCCAGCGGGCCGCGGACGTCCTGCCCGTGGTCGGGCGACAGCGACGCGTCGGCCAGGATCTCGCCGCCCTTGCGGCCGTCGGCCGTGGCGCCGGTCACCGCGCCGCCAGGCTGGTGGGCGGAGATGGAGATGGCGTTGGGCTTCAGGCTGTCGCCGTACACGCACGGCAGCGTGTAGCAGGTGTCGCTGAACAGCTGGTACACCTCGGCCACCATGTCGTCGACTTCCTTGATGTTGTTGCCGTACTTCGGCTGCGCCTTGAAGTCGGCCTGCATGTCCTCGTAGCCCTCCCAATCGGCGTCGAGCGCGTCGAGCAGCTGGGACATGGTGTACTTCTTCTCGTCGAACACGAGCTTCTTCATGGCGTACAGGGCGTTGCCGGTGTTCACGCCGCCGACCGCGCCCAGCACGGCGCCGTTCTCGAACTCGAAGCGGCGGTCGAACATGTCGTGGCCGCACTTCACGCCGTCCTTCATCAGGGCGGAGCGGAACACGTCGGGGAACAGGTCGCGCTCGGCGATCATCTCGACGTTCTCGCGCTCGTTGGCCATGCGCATGAGGTAGCGGATCTCGTCGTAGATGGCCTCCTTGACCTCCTCGAAGGTCTGCATCTCGCGCGGGTCGCCCTCGGACTTGCCGACGATCTCGTTGGTGTAGCGGCACAGGCCCTTGTGCAGGGCGATGTCCATCGCCTGCGGGATGATGAAGAACACGGCGACCTGCGTGCGGGTGAGCGCGGGCACGTTGCCGTCGACGCAGCCGGTGGCGCAGTAGCCGCGCGCGTCCTCCAGGGAGAGGCGGTTATCCTCGCTCATGCCGTGGAAGAAGTTGATGTAGGACTCGTCGCCCAGGAAGGCGGGCATGCCCAGGCCTGTCTTGACGCACTCGAGGGCCTTGAGCATGAACTTCTCGGGCGTGCCCTCGTGCACGCGCACGGTGACGGTGTGATGCGGCACATGGGTGTCGATGGCCGCTTCCAGCGCCAGGTAGGACAGCTCGTTGGTGGCGTCGGAGCCGTCGGGGTTCTGGCCGCCGATGGTCATGTTGTACCACTTCGCCATGCCGGCGTTCTTTGCGCGGTTCGCCTTGCCGGACACGCGGTTGAGCTTCATGTTCTTGATGCGGATGATCTCGAGCAGCTCCAGCACCTCGTCGTCGGTGATGCGGCCCTCGTCGATGTCCTTGCGGTAGAACGGGTACATGTACTGGTCGAAGCGGCCGATGGTCGACGTCGGGGACGGGCACACCATCAGGAACGTGAACCAGAAGGACTGGCAGGCCTCGCGGAAGGTCTCGGCGGGCTCGTAGGGCACCTTGCGGCAGATGCGCGCCATCTCCAGCAGCTCGGCCTTGCGGGTCTCGTCGGCCTCGTCGGCGGCCATCTGCTCGGCCAGGTCGGCGTAGCGGTTCGCCAAGCGCACCCACGCCTCGAACACGATGATGACGCCTTCCCAGTAGTTGCGCTTGTCGACCGCGTCGAGGGACTCGTAGCGCAGGTCGGCCAGGCACTGCTTGGCCTCCTCGATGACGCCCTTGGCGCCCTCGTTGAGGATCTTGGCGAAGTCGACGCACACCAGCGCGAAGCCGGGGCCCAGGCCGTAGCCGGACATCGCGAAGCCGCCGCCGGAGCCCTGCTTGCGGTCCTTCCACGGGGGCAGGATCACGCCGGACTTCATGAACGAGAACAGGCGGTCGTTCATGCCCAGGCTCTTGGACATGGCGTCCACCAGGTTGGAGTTGGCGGTGTTGCCCGCGAAGCGCTCGTTGAGCTCGTAGAGCTCCGCCTCGTCGTCGGGGTCGATGGTGTAGATCTCGCTTTTCAGCGACTCCACTTCCTCTTTGGTCCACACGCCGTACTCGTACTGCATCTCCAGGCCGAAGGGCTTGCTGGCGCCGGAGCCGCACAGCAGGTCGTCGGGCTCGATGAAGATGGTCATGTTGTCCAGGATGTGGGCGTGCAGCTTGGCGCGACGCAAAAGCGTCGGCTCGCCGGCGGTCTCGTCCAGGGACTCGTTGGCAAGGCGGAAGAACTCGACGCACAACGGGTACTTGTTGATGCGGAGCGCTTCCTTCATGCGCGTGATACGCTCGTTCAAGGTTGCATTCCTCCTTAGGTGCGCTTAAACCTCAGGCTTGCATTTCCGCCTCTTCCGGCCCGCCACGGCGATGTCGCGAGCCCTTCACAGACGCTACACAATTTAATAACGCGCGAGGGGCGAAGCCCGCAAGGCGCGCCCCCATTTTGCGTGCCATGCGCCCACGCCGGGGCATCACAATGTGCACACCGCACACGCCCCCGCAGCCGCCGCTCGAGGGCCGAACGCCACCGCCCGCCGCGCCCGATCGGCCCGCGATCCGCCGAGGTTTCTCCCGCCGCGCGGCGCCCGGCCATGCGATAATCGAGCCTGCAGGGGCAGGGCCCGCAACCGGTGCCGCGGCGCCGGCGGGCACGGCGTCCACCGGTGCCGACGCGCCGCCGAGCGCGCCGGCGCAGGCCCGCCCGACGACAGCGAGAAAGGCGGTGCCGGCATTGACCGGGAACGACACGGTTATCACGGGCAAAAGCGTCCTGACCATCAACGTCCGCTACCTCCTCACGCTCTTCTCGGACGAGACGCGCAAGACGGTCCTCGCCGAGGGATGGGAGCATTGCGGCAGGTACGTGGAGCTGTTCGAGCCGAAGGAGCGCTACACGGCCGACAGGCTCTACCTCGTCGGCAAGGGGGCGCCGTTCTCCCCCGACATCCCGGCGGAGGCGGGGGCGACGTTCATCCTGTGCGACGGCGAGGACGCCGACCCGCCCCGCGGGTGCTCGGCCATCTGCCTGGACGCCCCGCTCGCACGCGTGTACAACACCGTCATGGCCTGCTACGTGACCGCCATGAGATGGGAGCGCGAGCTCCTGGACCTCGCGCGGGACGCCGATTACCAGTCGGTGGTGAGCGGCATCGGCAGCATGGGCGGCAGGTTCACGCTGCTCATCGGCCGCAGCGGGCGCATCGTCGCGAACACGCGGACCCGCTTGGCGGGCAGCATCACCGAGAAGCTCGCCCTCAACGACATCGCGCAGCTGGTGTCCGACAGCATCCCCGCCGGCAAGGACTCCTGGATGGTGGAGACGGACGCCGGGACCCAGATCTGGTGCCGCCGCCTGCGGCACTCCGACGGCGAGGCGCGCATCCTGGCGATGGAGGACATCAGCGGCGGCACCGACGTCGAGACGCTGTGCGCCCTCACCGCCAACGCCCTCGAAGGCGTCCAGAGCTCCGAGAGCATCGCCGCCATGAACGCCGAGATGCAGGTGTTCTGCCGCTGCTGGCAGAACATCATGGACCGCGTCTACGTCACCAACGACGAGGTGCGCGACGCCCTCTCGCGGCTGCCCTACACCGTGAAGGACTTCGTCTCCCTGGCCGTGATCACCTTCCCGCGCCGCCGCTCCGAGATCCCCTACCGCGACATCCTCGTCGAGCTGCGCCGCCTGTTCCCCCTGGAGAACATCACGCTCTACGAGCACGACATCGTGATCCTGCTGAGCCAGGAGGAGCGCAGCTTCCGCCCCAACTTCAGCAGCGTGGACATCGACCACCTGTCCAACCTGCTCAAACAGCACGACGGCATGCTGGCGATCAGCGCCAAGACGCGCCGCGTCGACGCGCTGCCGTCGTTCTACTACCTGGCCAAGCGCACCGCGCTGCTGGCGATGGCGCTGCACGACACCGCCTCGAAGGACCGCATCGTCTACTACGAGGACTACAGCATCTACTGCCTCATCGACATGGCCGTGAAGCAGTACCTGCAAAACCCCGTGAACGACGACGTGGTGTACCTGGTGCATTCCGCCGTCATCCAGCTGACGCGCTACGATGAGGCGCACAACACCAACCTGCGCGACGTGCTGTACCACTACCTCATCTGCGACCGCAACCTGGTGAAGACGGCCGCCGCCACCTACATGCACCGCAACACCGTGCTGAACAAGATCAACAAGATCACCAGCCTGCTGGACTTGGATCTGGAGGACCCCATGCTGCGGCAGAAGCTCATCCTGTCCTGCCAGGTGATCCTCTACATCGAGCGCGCGATGAACCGCACGTTGAACCTGTAGGGGCGCCGCCGGCGGAATAGCAGCGCGAGGCGGAAAAGCGAAAGGGCCGCGTCGGGCGGGGAGCCGAGCCCCCTCCGACGCGACCCTTTCGCGCGGTCCCGGCGCTGCTTACAGGCGCTGCTGGAGCGGGTCGGCGTGGCAGCAGCTGCGGGTGCTGTAGGCGAGCACGCGCTCGGCCTCGGCGAGGGAGCCGTAGCCCTGCAGCTTGGCGGAGTTCTCCTGCGTGACGATGTAGAGGTTCTCGCCCGCCTCGTCGGCCTGGTCGTAGCGGTCGGCCAGAAGCTCCAGCGTGCGCTGGCTGTAGGTTTGCAGCTCGCAGTAATCGTAGGTTTCCAGCGAGGTGTCGAAGCGGGAATCCTCGTTGGAGCGCGAGGGGCGGCCGGCGCCGCACACGTAGGGGTACTGCTCGCGGGCCTGCTCCACCCAAGCGACCATACGGTCGGTGAGATGGCGGGCGAGGGCGCGCACCCCTTCCGCGACCGGCGGGAGCAGGGGCTTGAGCTTCTCGAACTCTTCCGGCTCGGTGTACTCCATCATGCGGGCGTACTTCTCGATCATGGGGTTGCGCTCCTGGCGCTCGTATTCGGCGAGGTCGTCGAGCCACGAGCGCACGATCTCGTCGTTCCAGGCCATGGCCTGTCCGGCGCGCATCGCGTAGAACGTCTTCCAATTGTCCTGGCAGGAGGCGCGGCCGTTCTCACCCTGCACCTTCTGGAAATAGTCCCACTCGGTTTCGACGAGCTGGTCGATGAGATCCTGGTTCATGGTGTGCACCCCTCGATTCGGCGGAAATTGCTATTGAAAACGTCGCAATAAGGTTTACACCGTATGGACCAACAAGGGCAAGGCCCGGATGGAATCGTTGTGCACTTCGCCCTGAATGCGGTGGGCGCACGCGAGCAGGAATCCACCATCGGAGGCGTCCGCCATGCCGCGCTCGGCGAGGGTGTCGGCGATCCGACGGCAGATCCCCTCGATTTGGGAGGCGTGGCCGAACGCGCCGCCCTGCGCGAGGGCGGAGAAGCGCGGCGCCAGATCGCCCAGCACGGGCAGGTCCGCCAGCGCCCGGTTCGCCCACTTGTAGTAGGGGCGGTAGCGCTTGTTCAGCATGAAAACCGCCGCCTGGGCGTGCTCGATGAAGCGCGCGAGCGCCATGAGCGCCGTGACGTCGTCGCCGCGCCCCTCGCAGCGCGGGTAGTTGTACTGCCCCGCCTGACCCGCCAGCGCGCAATGCGCCGCCAGCTTCTTCAGCAGGATGTCGCGCGGGTAATAGCGAGAGAGCTCGGCTCGGTAGGCCGAGAACCCCTGCGCGCCGTCCTCGAACACGCGGCCGTTGACGCAGGTGGCCAAGGCCTCGTCATCGAGCGAGAGCCACTCGCCCACCGTGCGCGGCGGCGTCGGCAGGCCCGTGAACCGGGCGTAGAAGGCGCCGGATTCCATGACGCCCACGCGCCCCGCGCCCTCCGGCTGCACGTCGCGGCGAAACCCCATGAACTCCGCCGGGAGCGCATCGTAGGCGGCCTGCAGCCTGGCCCCGAAGCGCTCGAAGTCGGGGGCGTCGAGCCACACGCAGAAGCCGGGCCCCCAATCGTGGTCGCGCGAGACCTCGTCGTCGAACCCGAAGCACTCCGACCCCTCGCCGACAAGCCCCGCGCTCCAACGCCCGACGGCTTCCGGGCACGCCGCCGCAAGCGCCGGGCGCCCCACTTCGTTCCAATAGCGCTCCGCCAGATCGAGCCCCTTCATGGCGCGCCTCCTTTTTCGGCTAGAACGTTTTCCCTCATCCCGCCCGCACCGTAGGCGGGCAGCGCCCGGCAGGCCCAGACGACGAGAAAGCCCGCCTTGGCCGGACTCCGCGTCCGCCAAGACGGGCTTGAACGTCGGCTACGCTGCCGAAGCATCACATGGCTTCAGCCGCTTCCGCCGGTCGGCGGAACGGCCGCGCCGCTAGTCCTCCAGGAAGTCGCCCAGCTTGCCCCACTTCTCCTGGAAGATGTCGGGGTTCATCAGCTTCAGATCGGGCGAGATCTCGGGACGGAAGCCCATGTGGGCGAGCACGTCCTTCTCCATGTCGATGCCCGGGGCGATCTCGATGAGGGTCACCTTGCCGTCGATCAGCTTGAACACGGCGCGCTCGGTGACGTAGAGGACCGTCTGGTCGGGACGCGCGTACTGGCCGGCGAAGGTGATCTGTTCCACCTCGTCGACGAACTTGGCAGCGGTGCCCTCCTCGTCGATGACCAGCTTGCCGTCCTCGATGTGCTCCTTGGCCTTGGCCATGAAGGTGCCAGCGAAGACGATCTTCTTGGCGCTGTTGGTGATGTCGATGAACCCGCCAGGGCCGGTCGGGCGGTTGCCGAACTTCGACACGTTCAGGTTGCCGTGCTTGTCGGCCTGCGCCAGGCCCAGGAAGGTGATGTCGACGCCGCCGCCGTCGATGAAGTCGAACATGTCGTTGTGCACCATGATGCACTCGGCGTTGTAGTTGCTGCCGAAGTTCGGCAGCGCCGCGGGCACGCCGCCCACGCCGCCGGCCTCTGCGACGATGGTGATCTCGTCAGTGTAGCCTTCCTCGGACACGATGGCCGACACGTCGGCGGGGATGCCCACGCCCACGTTGCCGACGGCGCCCTTGCGGACCTCCATCGCGGCGCGGCGGCAGATGATCTTACGCGGCGAGAGGTCGAGCACGGGAAGCTCGGACAGCGGCTTCTTCAGGCCGCCGGAGAACGACGGGTCGTAGTAGACGCCCTCGGTCTGCCAGCAGGCGTCCTGGCTGGTGGCCTGGACGACGTAGTCGACCAGGATGCCGGGGATGCGCACGTCCTTGGGGTTGAGGGTGCCCTTCTTGGCGAGGTACTCGACCTGCACGATGACGATGCCGCCGGAGTTGTGGGCGGCGGTGGCCACGGCCAGGCCCTCGTTCATGACGCTCTCATGCGAGAAGGAGATGTTGCCGTTCTCGTCGGCGACGGTGCCGCGCAGCAGCGCCACGTTGAGCGGGAAGCTCTTGTAGAAGAGGTACTCCTCGCCCTGGAACTCGATGAGCTCCACCAGATCCTCGGTGGTGACCTCGTTCATCTTGCCGCCCTCGACGCGCGGGTCGACGAACGTGCCCAAGCCCACCTTCGTCATGAGGCCGGGACGGCCCGCGGCGATCTCGCGCCACAGGTTCACGATGACGCCCTGGGGCAGGCAGTGGCAGTGGATCTTGTTCTCGAGCACCAGCTTGCACAGCGCGAACGCGGAGCCGATGTGGGCGCCCGACCAATGGGTGACCAAGCCGGGGCCGGCCTCGCCCAGATGGGTGACGCCGCGCGTCTTCCAGTCGCCCATCGCGCAGCCCTGCTTCAGGTTCAGGTTGCAGGGATGCCCGGTTTCCGCAAAGCTGTCTCGGATCGCGATCGAGATCTCCTCGGGCCAGCCGGACAGGCCCATGCCCGCAAGGCCAACGGTCGCGCCGTCGGGGATGAGCTTGGCGGCCTCCTGCGCCGTGATGAACTTCGCCATCGAACGTACCTCCTTTTTCCGGATGATTTCCAGCGGCTGGCCCCGACGCGTCGTGCCTGCGTCAGCCCTCCCCTTGCGCATGCGCAGGCGAGGAGGCGCCGAAGCCGTTGTTCCGCCATGCACTATAGTCTAGCACGCGCGCAAGCGCCGTGAACGTCTTGCCTGAAACGCAAATACTGTGCGGTCGATACAAATCGGCTCGCCTCTTTTGAAGATGCCCCCCAAAGATCGCGCGGGCGCGGGAACGCCCGAAGCGCCTTGCCTATAATCGGAGCCGACAGGCAGGCATCGCGACGCGATGCGCGACCCCGATGGGGGTCATCAACGGAAGGGGGCGGTCCGCATGGATCTCGAGAAGATGAAGCAGGTCACCGGCACCGTGTTCAACGTGCAGCACTACAGCATCCACGACGGCCCGGGCATCCGCACCACGGTGTTCGTGCAGGGCTGCCCGCTGCGCTGCCTGTGGTGCTCGAACCCCGAATCCCAGCTGCCCGATCCGCAGCTGCTGTACCTGGAGGACCGCTGCGTGGGCTGCGGCGCCTGCATCGAGGCCTGCCCCAAGGGCGCGATCGAGCGGCAGCCGGACAATCCCGCCAAGGTTCGCACCGACCGCGACGTCTGCGTCGCCTGCGGCGCCTGCGTGCCCGTCTGCCCCACCGAGGCGCGCTCGATCTCGGGCGAGACGATGACCGCCTACGACGCCTTCCTGCACGTGCAGGAGGACCGCCTGTTCTACGGCGACGAGGGCGGGCTTACGGTCAGCGGCGGCGAGGCGCTGGCGCACCCGCGCTTCACCGAGGCGCTGACGGCGCTGTGCAAGGACGCGGGCCTGTCCACCGCCGTGGAGACCTGCGGCGCCGTGTCGTGGGAGACGATGAGGCCCGTGCTGGAGCACACCGACATCGTGCTCTACGACATCAAGCAGATGGATTCTGAGAAGCATCGGGAATACACCGGCATGGGAAACGAGCTCATCCTGGGCAACCTGGAGCGCATCTCCAACGAGACGGACTGCACCATCATCGTGCGCTGCCCCGTCATCCCGCCGTGCAACGACTCCGAGGAAGAGATGCACGCCATCGGGCGCTGGCTGGTGGACAAGGGCATCCGCGTCAGCGAGATCGACCTGCTGCCCTACCACAACCTCGGCGAGGGCAAGCGCATGCAGCTCGAGCGCGAGCAGGGCTTCGTCAGCGAAGTCCCCGACCCCGCGCGCGTCGAGGCGCTGCGCGACATCCTGCGAGGCTACGGCTTCCTGGTGAAGTAGGCGGCCCGGATGCCCGCCTTCGGCGGGGCGGGACGGGGCGGAACGCGGAGCCGACCCCCGTTCCGATCAGCTACTCCCCCGCGTGCACGACCGGGCGGGCTTGGCAGGGGCCGGAATAGCTGATCGGGGGGACCGGAAGGCCCTTCTCCTCCAGACGAGAGATGGGCGTGACCATCGTGAGCATGGTGCCCTCCGACAGCACATCGCCCGCCTCGTCGTAGGCGACCACGCGCCAGAACTGCTTCCTGCCGCCATGGCGCGACGGCTCCTCGCGGTCGATGTCGGCGACGGCGCGCACCATGCCGCCGACGTTGCCGCTTTTCCTGTGCGTCACATCCAAGTTGATGCCGAACGGGCGCTCGGTGTCCGGATCGGTGCGCGCGGCGGCGCCGTAGCTGGCGGCGGATTCCAAGATCGCCAGCGTCGCCCCTCCGTGCAGAAAGCCCCACTCCTGCAGCAGCTTCTCGGTGATGGGCATGCGCAGCTCCACATGGTCGGGCGTGATGTCGACGATGCGGATGTCGAGCGTATCGAGCAGGGTCTTCATTATTCGGGGATCTTCCTTTCCTCGGGTATCCGCGCCTCGCGGACGTGCGTGCGCAACGGCTCGTTCGGATCGCGCGTGAGCTTGGGCACCTCCACCCCGCGCTCGCGGCGCACACTTGGCCGATCCGCCTGCTGCGGGCCGTCGTCCTGGGGCTTTGCCTCGCCCCGGAAGGTCTTCGTGACGTTGATGAGGACGGCGCCGATGATGAACGGCATCCAGAACACGATGCCGCGGTACACCAGGCCTATCGCCATGCCCGCCGCGCTGGACTCGCCGAACGCGGTGAACGCCACCACCACCATGGCCTCGACCACGCCCACACCCTGCGGGGTGATGGAGATCATGGCGAACAGCGTCGCGACCACGTACCCGCACACCAAAGGCTCGATGGCCTGCACGCCGAACGCCACACCCACCAGGCAGAAGCAGGACAGCTCGCAGATCGAGGCGATGACGGAGCACCCGTATGCCTGCAGCGCCGGTCGGGGGTTGCGCCCGATGAGCCCGGCGGCGTCGGAGAACGACCCCACCATCCGCTCCGCCCAAGGGGCGAGCGGTTTCTTCTTGAAGCGCATGAGCACGCGGTTGACGAAACCCTCGATGGGCCCCAGCACGCGCAGCACCGCCGCCGGACGCCTGTGGCCCACGAACATCACGCAGATCATGGCGCTCACCAGGACGACCACCAAAAGCCCCAGCAGGAACCACAGCGGCGAGAGCCCCACGGTCAACGCCAGCATGATGAACGCGATGATCATGATGCTGGCGAACGCGCCGTCGATGGTGATCTGCATCAGCAGGGCAGCCGAAGTGGCCTTGCCCGCCGCGATGCCGCGCTTGCGCGCGTCGTTGACCACCAGCGTCGTGCCGGCGAGATTCAAGGAGGGCGCGATGGTGTTCATGAAGAACGTCCCGAACACCAAGGGCAGCGTCGAGCGCGGGCGCATGCGCTCGCCCACGGCCTTGAAGCAGTGGGCGTACGCGAAGCTCTGCGACACGTATTTCCCCAGCTGGGTGCAGACGGCTGCCACCAGGGGCAGCGCCGTGCCCCTCTGCATGGTGTCCACCAGCTCCACCAGCTGGTCGCCGCGCATGACGACCACCGCCAAGACGATGATCACCACCAAGCCGACCAGCAGAAGCCGGATGTTGTTGCCCTTCATGCGCCCGGCCCCTATCGCCGCCTACAGCGAGAACCCGTACGCGTCCAGGACGCGCTTGGGAACCATAAAGCGGACGGTCTTGTTCGGGTCGACCATCTGGCTGACGCGCACGTCGCCGCACAGGCTGAACAGCATCACCAGATCGGCGGGATCCTGCCCCGTGCGGTCGGCCACCAGGTCGACCATGCGGTGCACCGCGCCGTCGGCCGCCTCGTCCAGCGAGGGGGCCGAGAAGATGACGCCGAACTCGTCGGCGGTCTCGATGAGCGGGGTGTCCAAGGCAAGCTCGGGCAGCGCCGTCAGCGTGACGGTGGCGTAGCCGGCCACCTCGGCGCCCGACACGCTCACCTCGCCGTCGCCCATGACCGCGTGCATGTCGCCGCAGCCGAACAGGGCGCCGTCCACCGCCACCGGGAAGTACAGGGTCGCGCCCGCGCCGATCTGCGTGGTGTCCATGTTGCCGCCGTGGATGGAAGGCGTGCCGCAGTTGACCGGCTCGCCCACAGGGGCGACGCCGATGACGCCGATCATGGGATCCAGCGGCAGGCGAACCTTATCGTCCCACACCAGCTCGTCGCCCTCGATGGCGCACAGGCGCGTGCTCCACGCCTCCAGCCGGTCGCCGTAGACGCCCTCGTCCTTGCCCGTGCAGCTGGCGGTCTGCGGATCCAGCTCGATGCGGTCGATGGCGACCTTCAGCGCGCCGCCCGCCTTGGCGCCCTCCACATAGACGGGGCCGGTGGCGGGGTTGATGGCGTCCCAGTCGATGGAATCAAGCTCGTCCTCGGGCGTCTGCACCTGGTTGCCGAAGCAGTCCTTGGTGCGGATGCGCACCGTCTCCCCCGAAGCCACGCGAAGCGCCGGCTCCAGGTCCTTCGAGAACGCATAGAAGATCTTCTCATCGGAAAGCTCGTACATGCTCCCCTCCCCCTTCTCCAACGTAGGGCACCGCCGTTTCCTCCCCTCGAGGAAGCGGCGGTTTCTTTCGGAAGGCCCCGCCGCCTCTCCCGGGCGCCGGGGCCGGGGGGGGGGGGGGGGGGCGGGCGGGGCCGGGCGGGGGGGCGGGGGGGGTGCGCCGGCTGCGGC
>URRZ01000010.1 GCA_900550385.1 uncultured Coriobacteriaceae bacterium
GGGCCGCTGGGCGCCCCCCCCCGGGCTTGTGTTTTTTGGTTGTGCCCCCGCCCCCCCCCCCCCGCGGCGGGGGGGGGGGGGGGGGGCCCCCCCCCCCCCGCTGCCGGACTACTCGCCCTCGCCCACCAGCTCGTCGGCCAGCGCCAGCGCGCGCCCGATGATCACGTCCATGTTGTAGTAGCGGTATTCGGCCAGGCGGCCCAGCGGATGGAAGTTCTCGAGCGGCTCGGTGAGCGCCAGGTAGCGGTTGTAATGGGCGGTGTTCTCGTCGGAGAGGATGGCGTAGTACGGGATCTGCTCGGTGGGATCCTCGTAGGCGTGGCTGTACTCCTTCATGATGGTGGTCTTGTCGGAGTCCTGGCCGGTCAGGTACGTGAACTCGGTGATGCGCGTGTAATCCTCGGTCACGGTGAAGTTCACCGTGCCGCAGGGCAGCACGTGCTTTTCGTCATGCGTCTCGTACTTGAAGTCGAGCGTGCGGTACGGCAGGCGGCCGAAGCGGGACAGGAACAGCTCGTCGAGCGGCCCGGTGTAGACGATGGGGCCCTTGAAATCCTGGTCCTTGATGGCGATCGCGGACAGCGGGGAATCCTCCGCCCCGTTCTCGAACTTCAGGTCGAAGACGCTTTCGGCCTCGGTGTTCAGGCAGACGACGATGCCCTCGTGCGAGAGCATGTTCTCGAACAGCGGCGTGTAGCCGTGAAGCGGCATCCCCTGGTAGGCGTCCTGGAAGTAGCGGTTATCGCGCGAGATGAACACGGGCACGCGCGCGGTGACGGACGGGTCCACTTCCTCGGGCGTGAGGCCCCACTGCTTCTGCGTGTAGTAGAGGAAGACGTTCTTATACACGAAATCGGCGATCTCGGCGAGCTCGGGGTCGTCCTGCTCGCGCAGCTCGATGATGGGCACCTTGCGCTCGTCGCCGAACGTCTGGATCAGCTTGTCGATGAGGTGAGCGGCCTTCTCCTCGCCGAACGCGATCTCCATCGAGTTCTTGTTGAACGGCACGGGCATGTAGGTGCCGTACCAGTCGGCAAGCACCTCGTGCTGGTAGTCGCGCCACTCGGTGAAGCGGCGGACGTAGTCGAAGGCGCGCTTGTCATTGGTATGGAAGATGTGCGGGCCGTAGCGGTGCACCAGGATGCCGGCCTCGTCCAGCTCGTCGTACATGTTGCCGCCGATATGGCCGCGCTTCTCGATGATGAGCACCTTGCTTCCGCCGCGCTCGGCCAGCTCGCGCGCGCACACGGCGCCGGCGAAGCCGCTGCCGACGACCACGGCGTCGAACTCGGAGATGTCGATGTCCTTGAAATCGGAGTATTGAACGCCCATGGGGCTCCTTTCGGCTGATGTCATGGGGCGCCCGCCGCAACGGGATGCGGACGGGCGTCGCCGCAGCGGCGGCGATCCGGCGGCCGCGACGATCCGCAGCGCGTGCATTTTGAACCGTGAGCCATTTTACCGGGAAGAGGTCCCCCCACGCCGATTATCATAAAAGCCTGATATTTCGCCCGGTGAACGCACGGGTTAGGGAAAGCGCGCGGCAAGCGCGAGAGAACGGAGGACCGATGAGCACGTTTTTGGATTCCATGATCGCACGCGCCAAGGCCGACAGGCGCACCATCGTCCTGCCCGAAGGCGACGATCCGCGCACGCTGGAGGCAGCCGAGCGGATCCTTGCCGACGATGTGGCCAGCCTGATCATCCTGGGCGATGCCGCGGCCATCGAGGGAAGCGGGCGAAAGCTGGACGGCGCGCGCATCGTGGACGTGCGCGCATCGGAGCTGCGCGTCGAGCTGGCGGAGAAGCTGCACGGGATCCGCCAGCACAAGGGCATGACGCCGGAGCAGGCCGATGCGCTGATGGACGACGTGCTGTACTTCGGCGTGATGCTGGTGAAGGCGGGCTACGCCGACGGCATGGTGGCCGGCGCCTGCCACGCCACCGCCGACGTGCTGCGCCCCTGCCTGCAGATCCTCAAGACCGCACCGGGAGTGAAGCTGGTGAGCTCGTTCTTCGTGATGGTGGTGCCGGATTGCGAATACGGCGAGGACGGCACGTTCATCTTCTCCGACTGCGGTTTGGAGGTGCAGCCCGACGCGGAGCGGCTGGCGCACATCGCCGTGGGCTCCGCACGCTCCTGGAAGGCGCTCATGGGCACCGAGCCGTGCGTGGCGCTGATGTCCCATTCCACCTACGGGTCGGCCAAGAACGATGACGCCTCGAAGGTCGTCGAAGCCGCCCGCATCGCCCGCGAGCTGGCGCCCGACCTCGCACTGGACGGCGAGCTGCAGGCCGACGCCGCCATCGTGCCCTCCGTGGGCTCGTCCAAAGCGCCCGACTCCCCCGTCGCCGGCAAGGCGAACGTGCTGGTGTTCCCCGACCTGGATGCCGGCAACATCGGCTACAAGCTGGTGCAGCGCCTGGCCAAGGCCGAGGCGTACGGCCCCATCACGCAGGGCATCGCCGCCCCCGTGAACGACTTGTCGCGCGGCTGTACCGCCGACGACATCGTCGGCGTGATCGCCATCACCTGCGTGCAGGCGCAGGCCGATAAGGCTTAAGCGCCTTTGCGAATCGCCTTCATGGGCATCGAAGCGGCAAGCGCCCCGCAGCTCCGAAGACGGGCTGCGGGGCGCTTCCGCATAAGAAGGCAACTAATCTGAACTTCTCGCCGCTATTTGTGCACCAGCTCGTAGGTGTCGCGGGCGATCATGTACTCCTCGTTGGTGGGGATGATCAGGATGGCCACTTCGGAGTCGCCGGTGGAGATGATGCGCTCGCCGCCGCGTTCGCGGTTGCGGCGCTCGTCCAGCACGATGCCGAGCGGCTGCAGGCCGCCGAAGATCAGGCGGCGCATCTTGTCGCAGTTCTCGCCCACGCCCGCCGTCAGCACGATGGCGTCGACGCCGCCCATGACGGCGATGTACTGGCCGATGTACTTCTTCACCGAATGGGAGTACATCTCGTAGGCCAGCTGCGCGCGCTCATCGCCCTCCTCGGAGGCGGTGCGGACGCTGCGCAGGTCGTTGCTGATGCCGGAGATGCCCAGGAGGCCGGACTTCTTGTTCATGAGGTCGTTCACGCCTTGGGCGTCCAAGTCCTCGTGCTCCATGAGGAACGGCACGATGGCGGGGTCCACGGCGCCGCAGCGCGTGCCCATCATCAGGCCGTCGAGCGGGGTCAGCCCCATGGAGGTGTCCACGGCGATGCCGTGGTCGATGGCGCTCATCGAGCAACCGTTGCCCAAATGGCAGGTGATCAGCTTCAGGTCCTCCAGCGGCTCGTCGAGGAACGCGGCCGCGCGCTCGGAGATGTAGCGATGGCTCGTGCCGTGCGCGCCGTACTTGCGGATGCCGTACTTCTCGTAGAGCTCGTAGGGCAGCGGGTACATGTAGGCCTTCGGAGGCAGCGATTGGAAGAACGCCGAGTCGAACACGGCGACCATCGGGATGCCCGGCATGTGCTTCTGGCATGCGCGGATGCCCATGAGCGCTGCCTTGTTATGCAGCGGGGCGAGCTCGGCCAGCTCGTCGATCTTGGCGATGACGTCGTCGTCGATGATGACGGAGCGGTCGAAGTACTTGCCGCCCTGCACGATGCGGTGGCCAACGGCGTCGATCTGGTCCAACGAGTCGATGGCCTTGGTGGGGCCGCTGGTCAGCGCCTCCAGGACGAGCGCCATGGCCTCGTCGTGATCGGCCATATGCGCGTCGATGACCACCTCGTTCTCGTCGAGGCCGTGCTTATGGAACGCGTCGGCGGATCCCACGCGCTCGCAGATGCCCTTGGCGAGCAGCGCGTGGGTCTCCACGTTCAGCAGCTGGTATTTCAAGGAAGATGATCCCGCATTGATGACGAGTACGTTCAACGATCCGCCTCCTTTGCATTTCCTAACCCATACATTGTAGGAGCGGAACGCGAAAGCGCCCCGACGGGGCCCCTCCCGTTTCGGCAAGCGGCGCTTAGGCCGCGCCGGAGCCTACTTGGCGGGGCTGCCGTCGTTCATGGGGGCGCCGCCGAGCACGTGCACGTGGATATGGTGCACGGACTGCTGGGCGTCGTCGCCGGTGTTGACGATCACGCGGTAGCCGGACTGGTCGATGCCCTTGATCTGCGCGATCTTCTTCACTGTGTTGAACAGGCGGCCCATCTCGCCATCGGGGATGCCGTCGCCGATGTTGTCGTAGTGGTTCTTGGGCACGATCAGCGTATGGCAGGGCATCTGGGGGTTCAGGTCCTCGAATGCCAGCACGTCATCGTCCTCGTACACCTTCGTGGAAGGGATCTCGCCCGCCACGATCTTGCAGAAGATGCAATCGTCCTTGCGCATGGCGCACCTCGATTCTCCCCGCGGAAGGGGCGCGGGATCCCGCCGCTTCCACCGCTGCGGCCGCGTTGCGCGTTGCGCCTAGGACAGGGTGGCGTCGCGCGTCTTGTCGTCGGGGGCGGCATCCAGCTGCCCCATCAGCACGTCGACCTTCTGCTGGGCATCCGCCAAGCGCTTCTGCAGCGAGGACAGAAGCGCCACGCCGCGCTCGTAGCCCACCAGGCTGTCCTCCAGCTCCAGCGTGTTGCTCTCCAGCTTGCCCACGATGGCGTCGAGCTGCGCGAGCGCCTCGCGGAAGGTCAGCTGGTCGACGGGGGTCGCATCGAATCCGGCAGCTTGCACCGCCGCGATCCCGTTTCCGTTGTCCATGTTCGTTCCTTTCCCGATCCTGAATCCGAATCGATGCTACTCGAAGCCCTCGGCGGACGCCATGGGGGCCGTCCCCATGTCGATGCGGCGGGAGCCCTCGACGCGGCATTCCAAAACGCCGTCGGAGACGCTCACCTCCAGCGGGTCCCCGGCGCCGGCCTGATCGACCGACTTGACCACCGAGCCGGCTCCATCCCGCGCGATCGCGTACCCGCGTCCGAGAACCGCCAAAGGCGACAGGTCGTTCAGGCGCGCCGCCCGAAGCCCCATCTCCTGGCGGTACCGCGGGACCAGCGCCCCGCCTACCGTCGAAAGGCGCTCGCGTTGCCGCTGGGCGGCCGTCTGCTCGTTCGAGGCGGCGCGCGAAAGGGAGCGGCGCAACCGAGCCGAGAGGAGCGAGACCTCCGACCCGCGCTGGAGCACGGCCCCGGGAAGCGCGCGCGACAGGCGCCCAGACAGCGATTCGAGGAGCATGCGCCTCGTTTCGATGCCGGCGGGAAGGGCGCGCTCCAAGCGCGCGGCGAGATGGTCGATCCCCATCGCCTCCTGCGCGAACAGGCTCTCGGCATCGCGCAGGACGGGGCGGTCCGCCAGCCTCCGCACGCCGGAGGCGGCCGCGTCCAGCGCGCGCCCGATGGATGCGGATGCGGACAGCAGCCGGCCGGCCAGCACCTCCCGCACCTCCGAGACGTCGGGGACGGCCGCGGTCGCGGCCCATGTGGGCGTGGAGGCCCTCACGTCGGCGACCATGTCGGCGATGAAGTTGTCGGGCTCGTGCCCGATGCCGGTGACCACGGGGATCGGGCACGCCGCGATGGCGCGCGCCAGCCCCTCGTCGTTGAAGGGCATAAGGTTCTCGTAGGAGCCGCCGCCGCGCCCGAGGATGACCAGCTCGGCATCGGAGCGCGCGACGCAGGCCAATCCCTCGATCAGGCAGGCGGGCGCCTGCGCGCCTTCCACCTGGACGCCGGCAAGGACCACGCGCGCCAAAGGCCAGCGCCTGCGCAGCGTGCGCAGGATGTCGTGGACGGCATCGCCATGCGGCGAGGTCACCACGCCGACGACCGACGGGTGTTTCGGGAGCGGGCGCTTGCGCGCCGGATCCATCAGGCCCTCGGCCTCCAGCTTGCGGGCGCGCCGGGCCACTTCCATGCGCAGCTTCCCCTCGCCGGCGAGCGAGATGCGGCGCACGTCGAAGTTCATGGTGCCCCGCGCCGCATACAGCGAGAAGAAGCCGGAGATCTCCACCTGCTGGCCCACTTCCAACTGCAAGCCGCACGACTGGTAGACGTTGTTCCACATCAGGCAGCTGAGCGCAGCGGAGCGGTCCTTGACCGTGAAGTACACGGCCTTGTACCCGCGCTTGGCGGAGACCTCGGAGACCTCGCCGACTATGGTGAGGCGGATCCCCTTGAGCGTCCCCTTGACGAGGTCGAGCGCCTCCGAGACGGAAAGGGGGCGCGGCTTCCCACCCTCCCCGGAACGCTCGTCGGTCGCCTGCCGCTGGTTTGACGGCGCGAAAGGAGCCATGGGGAGGGCCTACTCGTCGCGGTGCTGGCCGAGCAGCCACAGAAGCTGCAGGATGGAGGTGAGGGCGGCCGCCACGTAGGTGAGCGCGCACGCGCGCAGGACGCTGCCGGCACCGGAGCGCTCGCCCGCGGGCAGGCCGATGGTCTGCATGTAGCCCATGGCGCGCGCCGAGGCGTTGAACTCGACCGGCAGCGTCACCAGCTGGAACAGGACCACCGCCGCGTACAGGACGATGGCGAGCGTCACGAACGGCATGATGTTGGCGAAGATGCCGATCATCAGGACGAACACCCAGGCGTTCGACGCCATGTTCACCACGGGGACCAGCGAGCCGCGCACTTTCATGGGGGCGTAGCCCTCGGCGTACTGGCAGGCGTGCCCGACCTCGTGGCAGGCGGTCGCGGTGGCCGTGATGGAGCGCCCGTGGTAGGCCTCGGGCGACAGCGTCACGGAGTTGCTGCGCGGGTCGAAGAAATCCTGCCCGGGACCTCCGAGGCGCACCGGGACGTTGCGGATCCCGTAGTATGCCAGCATCTGCGCGGCTGCCTCGGCCCCGGTGAGCCCGTTGCTGATGGGGACGCGCTGGTATTTCTTCAATTGCCGGTTGACCCACGCCGTCGCGGCGCAGCCGATGATGAGCGTCACGACGATCAGGGCAAGGTATTCGTAGCTGAACATGCGGCGTTACTCCTTCTCGGTTCCAATGCGCGGGCCGATCGGCGGATGCGCGCCGGCCCTCTGCCGATTATAACCGCTCGTACGGCGGCTTCCCGCGCGCCCGGGCCCCTCGCGCAAACTTTGCGGCGCGCCGTTACCGCCTCGTCACCTTCAGGCGCGAACCGTCGAGCGACAGCGATATCCTGCCCTCCAAAAGGTCGAGCAGCTCCTCCCCCACGATCGTGCGGCGCCAACCGCGCAGGAGCTCCACGTCGTCGCGGTAGCCGCGCGCGACCTTGGCGAGGTCGTCGTGGCTCGCGAGCGTGGGGACGGCGATGCCGTTCTCCTTGGCGCGCAGGCGGACCAAGGCGGTCATCAGGTCGATCTGGAAGTCGACGTTGCGCTCGCTCTTGCCGGGGCGGTCGGGTTCCGGCCAAGCGTCGGGCGGCGAATCGAGCGCGCTGGCGACCAGCTTCACGAGCGTGCGCGCATCGGGCACGGGAAGCTTCTCGCGCATGCCGCGCACCATGTACAGGTCGTCGATGCTGCGCGGCTCGCGCTTGCACGCCTCCACGATCTGCTCGTCGGTGAGCACCCATTTGCGCGGGATGTTGCGGGTCTGCGCCTGGATCTCGCGCCATGCCGCCATCTCGCGGGCGGCGGCGAGCTGCCTGCGGGAGAGCTGGTTGGAGCGCTTCAGGCGGCGGTAGCGCTCGCGCTCGTCGACGCGGTAGAGGCCCTCGTCGGAAAGCTCCTTGAAATCGTGGCGCAGCCAATCGAGCCTGCCCAGCGACTCGAGCTTCCCCTTCATCTTCGCATAGAGCTTGGGGAGGTGCACCACGTCCTCGGCCGCGTAGCGCATCTGCGATTCGGAAAGGGGCCGGCACGACCAGTCCGTGAACGAGTCGGTCTTGCGCAGCTGCACCCCCAGCTCGGCATGGACCAGCGACGCCAGCCCGATCTGCTGCGTGTGGCCCAGCAGCGCGGCGGCCACCTGGGTGTCGAAGACGGGGGCGGGCAGCATGCCGGTCTCGTGCAGGATGATCTCGAGGTCCTGCCTGCCCGCATGGAAGACCTTGACGATGGCCGGATCGGAGAACAGGGGAATCAGCGGGTCGAGCGAGCCCACGGCGAAGGGATCGACCACCGCGACCTCGTCGTCTGCGGAAAGCTGCACCAGGCACAGCTTGGGGTAGTAGGTCTTCTCGCGTAAGAACTCGGTGTCAACGGCCAACACGCGCGCAGAACGCGCGCGCTCGGCGAACGACTCGAGCGAATCTTGGTCGTCTATGTACATGCAGGAGGTTCCTTGCCCTTGTCTCGATCGACTCATGCTGTACTATGCATCATATCAACAGAAGGGGGTTCTGTGAAACTGCTCGTCATCAACAACCTCAACTCCGGCTACGGCGAGGGCGCGGTGTACGACTTCATCCGCTCCTTCGTTCGCGACGGCGACGAGGCGTGCCTGCGCTCGACCGACGGCTCGACCGACGTCACCACGATGCTCGACGACGCCGATTCCTTCGACGCGGTCATCGCCAGCGGGGGCGACGGAACCGTGGCGGCCGTCAGCTACTGCCTGGCGGGTTCCGGTATCCCGGTGCTTCCCTTCCCCGCCGGCACCGCGAACCTGCTTGCGCTGAACCTCTCCTCCCCCAACGAGCCGCACGCCTTGGCGAAGCTGGTGCGCGCCGGGCTGACGCTCGACTTCGACCTAGGCGAGATCGAGATCGACGGAAGGTCCTTCGGCTTCGTCATCATGGCGGGCGCCGGCTACGACGCCGCCATCATGCGCGACGCGAAGCCCCACAAGCGCGTCTGGGGCCCCATGGCGTACTTCTCGGCGGCCATCGCCAACCCCCTGCCGCAGAAATCGCGCTTCGACATGGTGCTGGACGGCCGGCGCGTTGAAAGCGAGGGCTTGGGCATCCTGCTGGTGAACTTCGCGAAGATCCAGTTCGACCTCGCCGTGACCCACGACAACGAACCGCGCGACGGAGTGCTGGGCGTGGTCATCCTGAAGGGCAAGAGCGCCTTCGACCTGATCCCCGCGCTCATCGCCAGCGCGCTGGATCGCGACGGGGCGCACCCCGATCGCACCGATTCGCTGGAGATCTACTACGCACGCGAGGTGAGCGTGACGGCGGACCCGCCCATGGAGGTGCAGTTCGACGGCGAGATTCCCGGCCTCACCACGCCGTTCACCGCGCGCGTGATGCCCGGCGCCGCACGCTACTACGTCTCCGAGGAGGGCTACGAGCTGTTCGCCGGCGAGGGCGGGGGCGAAACTCGGGAAAAATAGGGCTTGCGGCACCTCGATCCACGCGCTATAATGCTTTATCGCGTCGAAACGAAGACGCTATTCGGTCGCTTGGCTCAGCGGGAGAGCATCGCCTTCACACGGCGGGGGTCACAGGTTCAAATCCTGTAGCGACCACCATGAATTCGCAGGCCAGATGGGAAATCCATCTGGCCTGTTTTCGTTTCGATAAGCAGGCGGGAACACTTCGGGAACACTTTTCCAGCGGTTGGAAAAACCCCGCCGAAGCGGGGCCAGCAACCACGCGCCGCAGCGCACGTTCGGCCCAACGCCCTCGCGCAGCGATCGCACCATGGCGAAAGCAGGTCCAGACGCGCGCCCGACCCGCCTCGATCAAAGCGTCTTGTAATAGCAGGTCTTGTAGCCGCCGTCGTATCCGGCGTTCCTGTACAGGCGATGCACCTCCTCGCGCGAGGAGCTCGTGCAGATCATCATCTTGTAGCAGCCGGCATCGCGCGCCATCTGCTCGGCTCGGCGGATGTTGCGGCTCGCATGCCCCTTGCGCCGATGTTCCGGATCCGTCCTGATGTTCTCTATGAGCGCGAACGGGCGGTTGTCATGGGCGGGATCGTCGTTTTCCAGGATGTAGAGGTTGAGGCTGCTCACCACCGCGCCATCGACCTCCGTTGTGACCTTGATCATGCCGCCCCTACTCCGCAGGAGCCGGGGTCATGCGGATGCCCACGTACATCGCCGTGTCGGGCAGGCCGGAGATGTCGTAGACCTCCGACAGCGCGATGGCCGAGACGCGCCAGCTGTACGTCGTCCCGCCGGCATCCACCGTGCCGCTGCGGTAGGTGTTGCCCACCTCGTCGACCTCGAGCTCGGTGGCGGATTCGGAATCGAAGCCTTCGGCCTGTATCGCCGCCTCGACGGCGGCGTCGACGTTGCCGGAATCGAAATCGGCGTAGCGGACCGACAGGTTGAACCCGTCGGAGGAATCGAACTGCAGCCTCCACGACCCGTTCAGCAGAAGCGCCGCATCCGGCGCATCCAAACTCGAGATGCCCTGCGCGTAAAGCAGCGCGGCCTCCTCCACGCTCACGTCGGAGGGCAGCTTCACCATGTCGAGCGTGCCGGAGGCCAGATCGTCGTCCGACGAGATGACGAAAGTGGCATGCCCCAGCCCCTCCGCCGCGGATTTGACGCCCGCGGCGTCCATGCCGGCGAACGACGCCATCGAGGGAAGGTCCAGCGAAACGTCGCGCGCCAGGTTCTCCTCCACGCTCGCCGCGGCGCGCTGCGCGGCATGCAGCGTGGAACCCAGGAGGTTCATCGCCAGAAGCACGCCGATGACCAGCGCGGCGGCCGCGAAAGCCAACACGATGGGGAGCTTCTTGCGGGGAAGGTCCAACGAGCGCGAGAGCGCGCTGCCGTCCATGTAGCGGGCAGGGCCGTCCCCCACGCGATATTCGGCAGCCGACGGCTTTTCCCGCGCGATGGAGGACGCGATGGAGGACAGATCGATGGAAGGCTTGTTCATGCATGCTCCTGACGGGTTTGTGTGCTTTGGCGATTATACCATTGCCCGCTTTCGGCGCTCGTGCTAGGATTTCCCTGCCTTGGGGGAGTAGTTGGCATATTCCCATATGGGGCACGTCAACATCCTGGCGCCGGCCAAACGGCGTCTGGCGTGTCTGAAATAACCAGACCCATGGCGCGACGGCATGAATCCGCACCGTCGCGCCATGGGGTTTTTTGTTTGCCCGAAAGCCCATGGCGCGGCAGGCTGGATGCCGGATCAGACGGATTCGCAGACGAGACGAAAGGACCCGACCTTGTTCGATCTATCGATCTTCACCACCCCCGAAGCGTGGATCAGCCTGGTGACGCTCATCTTCCTGGAGATCGTGCTGGGCATCGACAACCTGGTGTTCATCTCCATCACCACCAACCGCCTGCCGGAGGAGAAGCAGCACATCGGCCGCAAGCTGGGCCTCGCCGGAGCGCTGGTCATGCGCGTCCTGTTCCTCTGCTTCGCCTCGTATCTGGTGCACATGACCAACCCCGTGCTCACGGTCGACCTCGGCGCGTACAGCCACGGGTTCTCCGTTCGCGACATCGTCCTGCTGCTAGGCGGCGCCTACCTCATCTACAAGGGCATCTCCGAGATCGTCGACATGCTCAAGCTCACCGAGGTGAAGGCCAACCACTCCGAAGAGCACAAGGCCCTGCACATGATCGGCCTGCCGCAGGCCGTGGGCACCATCATGGTCATGGACATCGTGTTCTCCATCGACTCGGTCATCACGGCGGTGGGCATGGCGGACCATCTGATCATCATGATCATCGCGGTGATGCTGGCCGTCTTCATGATGATGATCTTCATCGATCCCATCTCGGACTTCATCAACGGGCATCCCGAGATGAAGATGCTGGCGCTCACGTTCATCGTGGCGATCGGCGCCCTGCTCGTCATGGATTCCATCGGCTTCCACACCGGCATCGAGCTTCTGCACATGCCGCTCGAGAAGCTGATCGTCTACTTCGCCATGGTGTTCTGCATCGTGCTGGAGCTCATCCAAATGCGCTACAACGCCAACCTGGACGCGTGGCACCGCGAGCGCTGGCAGGCCGACACCGAGGCCCAGATCGATCGCGTGAAAGCCGAGATGCAGGAGCGCTTCGACCGCGAGCACGCCGCAGCCCAAAAAGAGGGGGCGGCGGGCGAAGCCGCGCGCTTGGCGGAGAAGAATCCGCATATCACGCCGGTGTTCATCGGCCAGAACGTCTACGTGATGCTGCCGGTCGACGGGCAGGATGCGCAGCACTTCAAGCAGCTCGCCCAAGCCGGCAAGCTCGACGAGCATGCGCTGCGCGAGCCCATCGAGCTCACGGGAGCCGATGCGATCGTCGAGGACGTCGAGCCGGATGAGGGCGAGCCCGTCTACGAGGAGCCGGAGAAGTAGCGCCTACCCCCTCCGCTGGAAGCGGACCGCGAAATGCGCGTCCGCAGACCCGCTGGACAGAAGGGGCGCGAAGCACGACTTGCCGCCGATGGGCGCAAGGGCGAACGCCGCCCCTTCCCCGCTTGCGAGGAACGCCTTGACGACCTGCAGGTTCTCCTGCTGCGTCACCGTGCAGGTGGCGTACGACAAGGTGCCGCCAGGCGCGACGACCGCGGCTGCGGATCGGAGGAGCCCCAGCTGGGTGCGCGCGAGCTCGTCGACATGCCGCGGCGTGAGGCGCCAGCGTATCTCCGGATGGCGCCGCAGCGTGCCCAAACCCGAGCACGGCGCATCGATGAAGACGCATTCGAACGAGGAGCCGTCGAGCGCCTCGGGCAACCGCAGCGCGTCGCCCACCGCCCCCTCGACGCAATCGATGCCGTACGAGCGCACGCGCTCCATCAGGAGCTTCGTCTTGAACGCATGGTTGTCGATGGCGACGTGCCTTTCCAAGGGCGCGCCCCATCGGCGCAGCGCCGCCGCCTCCAGGAGGATGGTCTTGGTGCCCCTGCCCGCCCCCACTTCCAGAAGCGACGCGGGCTTCTCTTCGGGAAGGACAAGCGACGCGACCCGCTGGGACGACGCATCCGAGACGAGCATCTTCCCGTCGTCGATCAGCTTGCGGATGCGCCCGTCCGCCAGGACGCGCGCGGGCGAGACGCGATAGCAGCCCCGCACCTCCTCGCCGTCGAACGAAACGCGCTCGACGGCCGCCTTCGCGCGGGCCAGCTCGGAGGCGACCTCGCCCTCCTGCGCCTTGAACGGGTTCTCGGCCGCGAACAGCGGCGCGGGCTCGTTGGAGGCCGCCATCAGATCGCACGCGGCCGATACGCCCAAATCGCCTACGAGCCGCTCGGCGAGCCATCGGGGGAACCCCAGGGATCGCGCGAGGGCGCCGACGTCGCGGGAGGGGTCTCCGAACGGGAACCCGCTCGCGTTTCTCGCCATGGCTCGAAGGGCGGCGTTGCCCAGGCCCGCCGCGCGCGGGGCGACGGCGCGCACCATCTCGACCCCTTGGTCGACGGACGCGTAGGACTCCTTGCCGAGGAACAGCATCTCGTAGGCGGCGATGCGCAGCGCATCGCGCACGTCGGGCTTCACATCCTTGGGGGACCTGAGCGAGCGGTCTATCAGATCGTCGAGGACGCCCCAGGTGGAAACGACGCCCAGGACCAGCAGCGTCGCGAACGCGCGGTCCTCCGGGGCGAGCGAGGAGCGGTCGATGCCCGCCTGGATGACCTCCTGCGCGTAGGCGTCGCGCTCGCGGATGGCGCGGCATGCGCCCAACGCGGCGAGGCGGGCGGGGCTCGCCTTGGAGGAGGCCGAACGCGCATCCGCGCGTTCGCGGCCCCTACGCGCGTCCATGCGCGCGCTCCCACGTGCACTCGCCGGACTTGATCCCCTGGACGCCGGCGGCGAACGCCTTCGCATCCATGGCCTTCTTGCCGTCGGGCTTGAGCGACAGGACCTCGATCGGGCCGTCCGACGCGCCGACGAAAAGGCGTTTCGCGGCGAAGACGACCCCGCCTTGCGCGATGCCGCCGGCAAGCTGGCAGGCGCGCTCGTCGGCGGGGATCCGCGCCTCCTCGATCGTGACGGAGCGCCCCGCGATCGAAGCGCGCGCGGGATGCCCCGCGCTGGATGCCAGCACCTTGCGGACCGTTCGGATGCGCGGCTCCGACGGATCGGCGAAGAGCTCCTCCTTGCCCAGCTTCTCGGCATAGGTCGCGGCGGAATCGTCCTGGGCATGCCATTCGGCGCCGCCCTGCTCGACCAGCGAAAGGCCCGTCAGCAGGGCGCGCGCGCCCAGATCCGCCAGCTCGGAGGTGAGCTCTGCCGCCGATTTGCCCTCCACCTCCGTCGAGCGCCTGACGCAATAGGGGCCGGTGTCCAAGCCCTCCTCCATGCGCATGATGCACACGCCGGTCTGCTCGTCGCCGGCGAGTATCGCCCGCTCGATGGGCGCCGCGCCGCGCCAACGCGGCAGAAGCGATGCATGGACGTTCAAGCATCCCAAACGGGGGATGCCCAGCACCTCCTTGGGCAGGATGGCGCCGTAGGCGGCGACGCAGATGGCATCGGGCGCGAGGGCGGCGAGCTCGCGCTGCGCGTCGACATCGCGAAGCGACTTGGGCGTGCGGACGGGGATGCCCAGCCGCTCGGCCTGCTCCTTGACCGGCGAAGGCGAGGTGGACGACCCCCGGCCGCGCACGGCGTCCGGACGCGTGTAGACGGCCACGACATCGTGCTGCTGCGCGACTTCGAGCAGGATCTTGGCGGCGAGGTCCGGGGTCCCCATGAACACGACGCGCATCGCTAGCGCACCTTCGGGTCGACGGAGGTCTGCCCCGGGCGGGCGCCCGCCGCGCGCGCCTCCTCGTAGTCCGCCAGCGCCTTGATGCGGGCGATGGGATCGCAGCGCTCGAACATGGTGACGCCGTCGAGGTGGTCGATCTCATGCTGGAGGCAGCGGCCGAGCAGGCCGTCGCCTTCGATGATCCACTCCTCGCCGTCGAGGTCGAAGTAGCGCACGCGCGCCCAGGGCTGGCGCTTGATGGGCACCGCCACGCCCGGGCAGGACAGGCAGCCCTCCTCCTCGGTCTCCGGCTCGCCCTTCAGCTCGAGGATCTCGGGGTTCACCAGGATGATGGGGTCGCCCTGCTCCTCCTCGCAGTCGATCACGACAAGGCGCTTGAGCACGCCCACCTGCGGCGCCGCGAGGCCGCATCCGTCGAACTTGTACATCGCCTTGACCATCTGCTTGGCCAGCTTCTTCAGGCTCTTGTCGCCCGGATCGCATGGCTCGCAGACCGTGTTCAGCATGGGATTGGGGGATTGAACGATGGAGATCACGATACGCACGTCCTTTGCATTGGCGGGCGCTTCGGGCGCCCTTCGGTTACCAGCCGATATTCTCGCTTCTTGCAGGCCTTTTGTACAGGAGGGAGCGCCAAAATCCACACATGCGGGGACGCGGCGCGAGGCTACTCGACCAACGGCTTGTGGGCGAGCTTCCGTCGGGAGAGGTCCTTCTGCATGCCGACGATGCTCCGGAAGATGAAATCGGATTCCTCGGGCGAGAGCGATCGCCCGTCGGACAGGCGCGCGCGCATGCCGGCGATGGCGTCTTCCGCGTCGCCGATGGCGAGCTCCTCCGCGAGGAAATCCGCGAGCTTGGCGGGCTCGGCCCCCTCGCCCATCCTCCCCGACGTGAGCAGGCCCGCCGCCTGGGGTATGCGGGAGGAGATCCCGCTCACCACGCAGGCGGGGGCGACGGCGCCCTCCGATGCGAGGATGTCGAGCATCGCCTTCGCGATGGCGTCGTGGAGCGGGTCGTGCCATTGCGCGCTTGCGAGCGTGTCCGCATGGGCAAGGCCCAGATCGGGGCGGTGCGCGGCGAGGCTCAGCAGCTCGCGTTCGAACTTGAGCCTGCTCGCCTCGGCGGCGCTGGGGGCCTGGCTTCGCGCCTGCGGCGCGCTAGGATCGGCCGTGCCCGCCCGATCGGCGGCCCCTCCCCCGCTGCCCGGCGCCGGGCGGCCGCCGCCTTCGCGGGGCGCCGCTTCCTGCCGATCGGCGCGGGGGGGCTTGAGCTTCGCCAGGGCCTCGAGCGCGTCCTCCTCGCGCGCCCGCACGCGGCCGGCGACAAGGCGCGCATAGTCCTTCGCCAGAAGGGAGTCCTTGATGGGCGCGAGCACCGAGAGCGCATCCGCCAAAGCGGCCGTGCGGCCCTCCGGGCGGGAGAGGTCGTGGCGGGATAGCCTCCGCTCGATGCCATATTGGACGAGGGGCTGCGCGCCGTCGATGAGCGCGCGCAGCTCGTCGGCTCCGCGCTCCTTCACGAAGTCGGCGGGGTCCAGGTCGTCGGGCAGCGTCACGGCGGCCAGCTCCACCTTCGCGCGGCCGGCTTCGGGCGTCATGCTGCCGTCGATGAACTGCAGCGCGCGGTCGGCGGCGCGCTGCCCTGCCGCGTCGCCGTCGAACAGGTAGACGATCCTCTTGGAGGCATGGCGCGAGAGCACGCGCAGATGCTGGGCGGTCAACGCGGTGCCCAGCGTCGCCACCGCGTTCCTCACGCCCGCCTCGTGCAGCATGATGACGTCGGTGTAGCCCTCCACGACGATGGCGCAGCCGGTCGAGGCCATGGCCGCCTTGGCGCGGTCCAGCCCGTAGAGCACCTGCGACTTATGGAAGATGGGGGTCTCCTGCGAGTTGAGGTATTTCGGCTCCTTCTTCTCTATCACGCGGCCGCCGAACGCGATGCATTCGCCCTGCACGTCGCGGATGGGGAACATCACGCGCTCGTAGAAGCGGTCGCGGAGCCTGCCGCTGCGGTCGGCCGCCGCCACGTTGGCCTGGACCATCTCGTCGGGCGAAAACCCCTTCGACGCCAGATGGCGGACGAGCGCGCCCTTGCCCGGCGCATAGCCCAGATGCCAATCCTTCGGGACGTTGCCGCCCAAACCGCGATCCGCCAGGTACGTGCGCGCCGCTTCCGCTCCCGGATAGTTCCCGCGCATGAGCTGCGCATGGTAGAAGTCCGCGGCCTCGCCGCAGATGGCCTTCAGGCGCTCCTTGCGGCTGCGCGGGACGCCGCCGCGCTCCGACGTGTCGGTGATCTCGATGTGCGCGCGGTCGGCCAGCTTGTGGACCGCTTCAGGGAACGTGAGGTCGTCGGCCTGCATGACGAAGCGGAAGGCGTCGCCGCCCGCCCCGCAGCCGAAGCAATGCCAAAGCTGGGTGGAGGGGTCGATCTTCAGGGAAGGGGTCTTCTCGTTGTGCAGCGGGCAGCAGCACCAGAAATCGCGCCCGCGCTGGCGCACCGGGGAGCGCTCCCCGATAAGCGATACCAGGTCGGTCGCCTCGCGCACCTTCTGGATGTCGTCCTCGCCTATGATGGCGCCCGCCTCCTTCGCTTCCCTGCCGCATTGCGGATCCTCGGCAAGTATACCGCATGGCTGCTACAATGGCCCCGATGCCCGCCGGGTCCCGCCGGGACCCCTCCACCGAAAGGCCGATATGAACGAACAGGTGCCCTATCTGCGGCTCGACCCCGAAATCGAGCAGGCCGTACGCGCCGATCGCGCCGCCGGCAGGCTCTCGCCCCACCGTTTCAGGGACGAGGACGTCCTGCGCCGCGAGGACAAACCCCATGACGCGGCAACGCTCGCACGCCCCGCGTTCGCACGGGATATCGAGAAGATCCTCAACGTCCCCGCCTACAACCGCTACGCCGGCAAGACCCAGGTGTTCTCGTTCGTCGAGGACGACGACATCTGCCGCCGCGGCCTGCACGTGCAGCTGGTGAGCCGCGTCGCCCGATCCATCGGGAGGCTCCTCGGGCTGAACCTCGACCTCATCGAGGCGATCGCGCTGGGCCACGATGTCGGGCACACCCCCTTCGGGCACGCCGGCGAACGATTCCTGGATGCCGTGTACCGCCGCAGCACCCGGCGGCGCTTCAACCACAACGTGCACTCCGTCCGCGTCCTCGACAAGCTCTACCGCCGCAACGTCAGCCTCCAGGTGCTCGACGGCGTGCTGTGCCACAACGGCGAGTTCGCCTGCCAGGAGCTACGGATGGGAAGCGTCTCCAGCTTCGAGCAGCTGGACGCCTTGGTCGAATCCTGCTACCGCGACCAGGACGTCATCGGGACGCTGCGCCCCTCCACGCTGGAGGGCTGCGTCGTGCGCGTGAGCGACATGATCGCCTACATCGGCAAGGATCGGCAGGATGCCATCGATCGCGGGCTCATCCCCTCGCTCGACGTGTTCGAAAGCGACTACATCGGCGTCGACAACGCGCGTATCATCTACAACATGACCGCCGACATCGTCAACTGCAGCTACGGCTCCGACCGCATCCGCATGAGCGAGGCGGCTTTCGCCGACCTGAAGCGCGCGAAGCAGCAGAACTACGAGCTGATATACGGCAGGGAGGGGACTTCCGAGGACGAGTCGAACGTCGTCCAGGACATGTTCTGCCGGATGTACGGGCGCCTGCGCGAGGACGTGGAGCGCGGCGACGAGTCGTCGGCCGTGTTCAAGCACCACATCCGCAAGCTCTGCGAACGCTCTCGCACCTTCACGCAGGAGGCGTACTTGGCAGAAGGCCCCGACGCCGTCGTCATGGACTACCTGGCCTCGATGACCGATGATTACTTCCTGGCGCTGTACCGCCACCTGTTCCCCGGCGCCGAAGAGCTCGTCCGCGTGCGCGGGTACTGCTCGGACCTGTAGGGGCGGCGCCTCCCGACGCATGCCGGCGTATGGAGGGTTGATGGAGGCCCTCTGGCGATGCGGTGGGAAAGCTATGGCGAAAGGCTGGTCGATACGCCGACGCCGCCTTGGCAGCGCGCGGGTCTGGTAGTCTTCCAACACGGTCGCATCAAACGAACCAGAACCGAACCCCGCGACCCGAAAGGAAGACCGTTTCCATGGCCTGCTGCATCCGCCATGCCGGCGTCCGCGCGCGCAAGCTCGCCGCCTCGGCATCGTTCGCGATCGCATCCGCACTCATAGCCGCCGCGCTCGCCCTCGCCTCCGCCCATCACGCGTACGCCGACGAAGCGGAACCCGCCTCATCGGACGCACCCGCGCGCACGCTCCTCCAAGCCGTCGAGGCTTCGCTCTCCGGATCCGACGGGCGATCCAGCGCCCTCGAGAGCATCATCGGAATCGGAGAGGACGCGCAGGAGGCTCGCGGACGAGCCGCCGACCTCGTCCTTCCCTACGACGAATCCCTCATAGAGTCCATCGGAAGCCAAGAGTCCACAGGGCATTGGATCTGCTGCCCGTGCTTCGCCTGCGCCTACGGCGATGCCGTGATCCACGGGGTCGCCAACTCCCACGAAGGGTACGGTTGCGGGATGTGCACCTGGCCCGGCTGGGGCGGCGGCGACTCGTCGTTCAGGTCCCTCGGCACCGACCAGGCGCTGCTGCGCGAGGCCTACGACAGCATCGCAGCGGGCTTCCCCACGGTCATCCATGTGGCGGGACCGTCCGGGGAGCACTGGATCTGCCTTGTCGGCTATCGGGACGTCGAGGATCCCGACAGCCTTTCGCTGGACAACTTCATCGCCCTGGACCCGACCGACGGCGCGCAGATCGTCGCATCCGAGCGCTATGCGCTCTACGGCGACGCCTGCGAGCACGTCAGCGACGCGCTCTAGCCCCTAAGCGCTTTTCCGCGCGGCAAGGCGCGGCCAAGTCAGCGGCGCGCAGGACGCCCTCAGAGGTTCTCGTCGACCCAGCGGATGTTGTCCTTGACGGTGGCGATGAGCTCGTCGATGTCGTCGAACTTGCGCATGGGGCGCAGCCATTCGGCGAATTCGATCTCGACGTCCTTGCCGTACAGGTCGCCTTGGAAATGAAGCAGGTGCGCCTCGCAGGTGGCGGTGGATCGGTCGGCGAACGTCGCGGCGACGCCCACGTTCACGGCCGCCTTGTAACGCCGCCCGTCGACCACCGCGTAGGCGGCGTACACGCCGTCGGCCAGCGCGCGCAGCTGGGACGGCATCTTCAGGTTGGCCGTGCGGAAACCCATGTCGGCGCCTTCCCCGCGCCCGGCGTACACGGTCCCCTCGATCGCGTAGCGGCGGCCGAGCAGCTTGTTCGCCTCGGCGATGTCGCCGGCGCCCAGAAGACCCCTGATGCGCGTTGCCGTGACCGGCGCGCCATCGATGCCCAGCAGCTCGTGGGCCCTCACCGCCATGCCGCGTCCGTCGCCCCAGGCGTGGAGATCGTCGACGGTTCCGGCGGCCCTCGCGCCGAAGCGGAAGTCGACGCCCACGTGCAGCGCGGCGGGAACCCCCGAAGCGAACGTGGCGTCGAGGAACGCCTGCGGGCTCAAGGCCGAGAACTCCTCGGTGAACGGGAGCACCGCCACGGCATCGCAAAGCCGCGAGAGCAGGGCGATGCGCGCCTCGTTGGTCATGAGCTTCTTCAAGGAATCGGGTCGGAACCGCTCGTCGGGGTCGATGTCGAAGGTGATGACGATGAAGCGCCCGCCGAGCCGCCGCGCCTCCTCGCGCGCGCGGTCCAGAAGGAAGGCATGCCCCCTATGGACTCCGTCGAAGACGCCGAATGCGCAGCTGGCACCGGAAAAAAGCCCTTCGGGCGCATCCTCGCCCACCCTATGAACAGCTGCCACGGAGCACCCCTTTCTGGAACACGCAACGCGCACGCCATATCCTCTTCGCCCCATCATACTCATAGAGGGCGGCGAGTTTGTTTTCGGATATGACCGCGATCGATTCCCTATCGGAAACAGGCTGGCAGCTCGGCGCCACCCCGGCGGTGCATGCGCACATCTCCATCTGCGCCCCTGCGCGCCGCCTCACGAACAGCTCGACATCGTCTGCGGGCAGGGCGGCCCCATTCGCGACGAGGGCCGAAAGCGCGCCGTCGGCGTAGGCGAAGCGCATCCCCAGCAGCATGACGGGATCGAGGGCCGCGCGCTCGCGAACCTCCTCCAAAGTCTCAAGCGACACGCAATCCTCGAGCTTGAGCAGCCCCGACTGGGTCCTTTTAAGCGAGCAGACGTGGGCGGGGCAACCCAGCGCGATGCCCGCATCGCGCGCGAGCGAGCGGATGTAGGTGCCCTTGGAAACGTGGAATTCGACATCCCACCAGGGAAGGTCGCAGAGGTTCTCGGCGGCGCTGTCCGCCTCGGGGACGGGGGAGCCGGCGGCCGCCGTCCCTCCCGGAAGGGGGTATCCCCTCCCGACCCCGACAAGCTCGGCCTCGAACACCTCGATGTCGCGCGGGGCGAGGTCTATCACGTTCCCCTTGCGGGCGGCTTCGTAGGACTTCCTCCCATCGACCTTCACGGCCGAATAGACGGGAGGGAGCTGCTTTCGCCTGCCCACGAGGGAGGATACGAAGCGGCGGGCGAAGGAGGGGTCCTCCAGCTCCTCCGGGGCATCCCCCCTGTGCAGGATCGCGCCCTCGGAATCGTCGGTCTCCGTGGACATCCCGAAGGCTATGCGCACCAGGTAGCGCTTGTCGTGCCCGGTCAGATAGGTGCCGAGCCTCGTCGCCGGCCCGATGCAGATCGGCAGGACACCCTCGGCGAGCGGATCGAGCGTGCCGGTGTGGCCCACGCGGCGCTCGCCGAATATGCGGCGGACGCGGTTCACGACATCATGCGAAGTCATCCCGCGCGGCTTATCGACGCCCACCACGAGGGAGTAATCGGTGGCACCCCTTTTCACGACGCTATTCCACCCGCTCTCCGGATGGGGCGAGCAGGCCCTCCATCGCATGGAGGACGCCGCGGACGGCCTCCTCCAGATCGCCGTGCAAGGTGAAGCCCGCCGCCGCCCTATGGCCTCCCCCGCCGTACGAGCGCGCGAGCTCGCTGACGTCGGTATCGTCCTTCGCGCGGAAGCTTCCCCGGATGGCATCGGGTTGCTCGCGCAGCATGCAGGCGATCCGGACGCCCTTGACGGCGCGCAGGACGTCGATCAGGGGCTCGGCATCGGCCTTCACGGCGCCGAGCTCCTCGAAATCCCCTGCCGAGATCCAGCTGATGACGGCCTGCCCAGACGCGTCGAAGCGCATGCGCTCGATGGCGCGCGCCTCCAGCCTGACGGAGGCAAGGCTTCGGTTCTGGAACACCTCGCGCGCGGCGAGCGCGGGGTCCGCGCCCGCCTCGACCATCTCCGCCGCGGCCTGCAACGCCGCAGCATCGGTGTTCTGGAACTGGAAACGTCCCGTGTCGGTGATGAGCCCCGTGTAGGCGCACTGCGCCACCTCGGGCGTGAGGCGATCCATCAGGCATGACGCGAGCCGCCACACCAGCATCGAGCAGGAGGCGGCATCGGGATCGACGTGCACCATCTGCGCCATCGCGGTCTCGCAGGCGTGATGGTCGATGGTGACGGCGAACCCGGCGGCGGCATGCAAGGCCGACGCCTCCCCGATCCGCTGGACCGTGGGCACGTCCACCCCCACGAACACGCCGATCGGACCCTCGAAGCGCGATGCCGGGACCAGCTCGTCGAATCCGGGAAGGTAGGAGAGCCCCGCATCGACAGTCCCCTCCTCCGCCAGGACGCAGGAGGCGGTTTTGCCGATGGAGCGCAGGGCATGCATCAGCGCGAGCTGCGATCCGATGCAATCGCCGTCGGGGCTCACATGCCCGCAGATGACGAAGTTGTCGCGCAGCCGCAGCTCAGCGGCGATTTCGGGCAGCGTCGCATTCGTCTGGGGGGTCGTCGCCATGCGCCTACCCCCGCCCGTCTTCCGCCGGCTCGTCGGCCTCGGCGCCGGACTCGGCGTTGCGCGGGGCGTCCGCCGCAAGCGCGGCGGCGATGCGCTCGGCCTCGTCGACGCTGGTGTCCAGATGGAAGCGCAGCTCGGGCGCCACGCGCCAGGAAAGCCGACGCGCCATCAGCGAGCGGATGCGGCCCGCAGCCGCCTTGAACGCAGCCGCGACGTCATCGTAGGTCCCCGGAGCGGCCGTGTAGAACACGTTGCACGCGCTGCGGTCGTAGCTCACCTCGCACCCGGTGATGGTGACCAAAGAAAGGCGCGGGTCGGAGATGTCGAACAGGAGGATGTTGGAGATGACCTCCTGCGCCTGCCCGTTGACACGCCTGTTAGAAGAACCCTGTTTCATGATGCGCCCCTTTCGAAGTTGCATCCTTCCTGGAAGAACGATTATGCCACGCACGCCGATGCGGGCGAAGCCCGCACGCTTCTTTATTTCGCGGTTTCAAGGTCTTTCAACTAGAAGGCGGCGGGACGGCGTGCCGCGCGCAGTTCCGCACGGACAACAGCCCAGTGGACTGTTGTCAAACAATTTGCCGCTCGAGCGGGCGAGAGGCGGATCGACGTGTCGATCCGCCTCTCCTATGGACGGTTCGAGCGAGCTCAGGACTGTTTGAGCACGGCATGTCGTCCCGCCGCCAAGCCGGGGATAGACAATCCCCGGCAACCATTCTTCTTGCTATTCGGTACGCTCGACCTCTTTGACCCTGAAGCCTTCGATGGTGTCGCCGATCTTGATGTCCTGGAACTTCTCGACGCCGATGCCGCACTCGTAGCCCTGCTTCACGGACTTCACGTCGTCCTTGAAGCGGCGCAGCGACGCCAGGTTGCCCTCGAAGATGACGGTGCCGTCGCGGACGATGCGCACCTTGTCGTCGCGGTTGAGCTCGCCCTCCACGATGTAGCAGCCGGCCACCGTGCCGACCTTGGGCACCTTGAAGGTCTCGCGGACTTCGGCGATGCCGGTGTCCTCCTCGACGATATCGGGCGACAGCAAGCCGACGCGCGCGGCGTTGATGTCCTCGATGGCCTGGTAGATGACCCTGTACAGGCGGATGTCCACCTTCTCCTTCTCGGCCAGCTGGCGCGACTTGCCGGTCGGGCGCACGTTGAAGCCGATGATGATGGCGTCGGAGGCGGTGGCCAAGGTGACGTCGGTCTCGGTGATGCCGCCCACGGCGGAGTGGACGATGTTGATCTTGACCTCGGACTGGTCCATCTTGTTGAACGCGTCGCGCAGGGCCTCGATGGAGCCCTGGACGTCCGCCTTGACGATGAGGTTGAGATCGGTCTGCTTGCCCTCCTCGATGCGGCTGAACAGGTCGTCCAAGCTCATGTGGCTCTTGGATTCCTGCTCGGCGAGGCGGGCGCGCAGAGCGCGCTCCTCGGCCAGCTTGCGGGCGTCGCGCTCGTCCTCGAACACGCGGAACTCGTCGCCGGCGGTCGGGACGCTGGACAGGCCCAGGATCTCGACGGGGTCGGACGGGAACGCCGCATCGACGTGCTTGCCCTTCGGGTCGACCAGCGCGCGGACGCGGCCGTGCGAAGTGCCCGCGACCACGGCGTCGCCCGGATGCAGCGTGCCGCGCTGCACCAGCACCGTGGCGACCGGGCCGCGGCCCTTGTCCAGGTTCGCCTCGATGACGAAGCCGGACGCCAGCGCATCGGGGTTGGCCTTCAGCTCCAGCACGTCGGCCTGCAGCAGGATGGTCTCGAGCAGGTCGTCGATGTGCAGCTTCTTCTTCGCAGAGACGTTGACGAACATGTTCTGTCCGCCCCACTCCTCGGGGATGACGCCGTACTCGACGAGCTCCTGGCGCACGCGGTCGGGGTTGGCGCCGGGCTTGTCGATCTTGTTGACGGCCACCACGATCGGCACGTTTGCGGCCTTCGCATGGTTGATGGCCTCGATGGTCTGCGGCATGACGCCGTCGTCGGAGGCGACGACCAAGACGATGACGTCGGTCACCTGGGCACCGCGGGCGCGCATGGCCGTGAAGGCCTCGTGACCGGGCGTGTCGATGAAGGTGATCTGGCGATCGCCGATGCGCACGACCGAGGCGCCGATGTGCTGCGTGATGCCGCCGGCCTCGCCCTCGGCGACGCCGGTGTGGCGGATGGCGTCGAGCAGCGACGTCTTACCGTGGTCGACGTGACCCATGACGGTGACGACGGGCGGACGCGGCTTGAGGTCCTCGTCGCTATCGTGGTAGACGATGGCGAACTCCTCTTCGGGGGACACGACGCGAACCTTGCGGCCCATGTCGTCGGCGATGAGCTCGATGAGCTCGTCGCTCATGGACTGGGTGAGCGTGAGCACCTGGCCCAGCATGAACAGGCGCTTGATGACGTCGTTGGGCTGCACGCCCAGAAGCTCGGCGAACTTGGCGACGGAAGCGCCCTGCGGGATCTCCACGACGGAGTCGTCGAGCACGAGCGTGGGGTCGAGGCCCTTCTCGATGGCCTCCAGCTCCGCGCGCTCGCGGGCCTCGGCCTCGCGCTTCTGCTTGCGCTTCTTGCGGCGGCCCTCGCCCTCATGCGAGGTGGCGGCGGCCACCGCCGCGCGCGCCTCGGCCAGCACCTTGTCGCGCTGGAGCTTCTCGGCCTGAACGGCCATCTGCGCGTAGCGGTCCTCCGGCTCGGCCATCTGCGCCTCGAGCTCGGGGACGATCTGCTCGAAATGCACGCCCTTCTTGCCGTGCCCCTTCTTGCCCGCCTTGCGGCCGGCGGGGGTGGGGGAAGCGGCCTTCTGCTTCTTCTGCTCCTCGATGCGCTTGGCCTCCGACTCGATTTGCGAGAGCAGCGAGTCGAAGCCCCCGCTTTTGCGGGCTGCGGGCGCGGGAGCGGGCTTGGGATGCTCGGCCTGCTGGGACTTGGCGGGCTTGCGGTGCTGGCGCTGGCGCAGCGCCTCTTCGACCGCCTGCTTCTTCGCCACCTCGCGGGCCGCGGCGGCGGCGCGGGCGCGCGCCTTCGCTTCGGCTGCCTCGCGGGCGACGCGCTCCTTCTCGCTCTCGATCTGGCTCTCGAGCTTCTCGAAGGGGGAATGGGTCTCGGGGACGCGCGGCTTGGCCGCCTTGGCCTCGGGCTCGCCTGCCGCCTGGCGCTTGCCGGCGTTCGCGCGGCGGGCGCGCTCGGCCTCGCGGCTGGCGCGCTCGTGCTCCACCGCCTCGCGGCGCGCGCGCTCCTCCTCGGCCTTCTTCTCCTCTGCCTCCTTCTTGCTCAAAGCGGCCTCGGAGGTCTCCGAGGGCTCGCCGGACTCGGTGGTCCCCAGCTCGGCGGCCAGCTTCTTGCGGATCTTGGCCACGTAGGCGTCGGCGAGCATGCTCGCGTGGCTTTTCGCGGGAATCTTCATCTCGTGGAGCTTGTCGAGCATCTCCTTGCTGGAAAGATTGAATTCTTTCGCCAGCTCATGTACGCGCATGCTGGGCATATACCACTACTCCTCTTCTATCCCCTGCGCCTGGCGCAGCACCGAAGCCGAATCGGCTTCAATTCGTCCGTACTCCTGTTGGTCGAGCTTGGTCTTGAGCGCTCGCTCGAGGCGCCCCTTCCGCAAGGCGGAAAGGCATTCGGCGGAGCACACATAGGCGCCCCTGCCCGGCGCGCGCCCCTTCGCGTCGATGCGCACCTGCCCGTCCGGCGTGCGCACGATGCGCAGGAGCTGCGATTTGGGGGCCGACTTGCCGCACGCCATGCAGGTGCGGCTGCCCTTCCCCTTCGTCGCCTTCGCGCCTTCCGTCATCGCGGCTCCCCTACTCTCCATCCATGAACGCGTGGACGCCGCAGTAGCGGCTGTCGGGGCGCGCATGGTTGCGGCAGCGGGCGCCGTCCTCGCTCACGTAGGCGCACAGCTCCTCTTCGGCCAGCTCCTCTTCCTCGTCGATCAGCATGTTCTCGTCCTTTTCCAAGGGTTCTCCGGAGAACGAGGCGCTCTTGATGTCGATGTGCCAGCCGGTCAGGCGCGCGGCGAGGCGGGCGTTCTGGCCCTCCTTGCCGATCGCCAGGGAAAGCTGGTCGTCGGGCACGATGACCGTCGCGAAATGGTTCTCCTCGTCGGCGATCACGCGCGTGACCTTGGCGGGCGACAGCGCGTTGGCGACGTAGACGGCGGGATCCTCGTTCCACTGGATGACGTCGACGCGCTCGTTGTGCAGCTCCTCGACGACCATGCGCACGCGGCTGCCCTTGGGGCCGACGCACGCGCCCACCGGATCGAGGTTCGCCTCGCGGGAAGCCACCGCGACCTTGCTGCGGGCGCCGGGCTCGCGGGCGATGGACTTGATCTCCACCATGCCGTCGTAGATCTCGGGGACCTCGATCTCGAACAGGCGGCGGATGAGGCCCGGATGGGTGCGCGACACCACGATGGAGGGGCGGGCCTGGTCGCCGCGCATGCGCGGGGGCTCGTTGGCGGGGTCGCGGACGTCGATGATCAGCACCTTCAGGCGCTGGTTGTGACGGTAGCGCTCGCCGGCGGGGCGCTCGTTGAGCTCGCCGGGGTTGCGCTTCAGGTCGTAGTGCGGAAGCTCGGCTTCCACGCCGTCGCGGATCTTGATGATGGTGAAGTCGGGCGTGCCCTGCAGCACCGTGCCGGTGACCAGATCGCCCACGCGGCCCGAGAACTCCTCGTAGATGGACTGGCGGCCGGCCTCGCGCACGATGGAGCTGATGACGCTCTTGGCGTTCTGCGCGGCGATGCGGCTCACGTCGTCGGGGGTGACGTCGCGCTCCTCGAACTCGGCGTACTCGCCGGTCTCGGGGTCGGGCTCGCCCTTCGGCACGAGCTCGTACACGTAGATCTTGCCCGTCTGGCGATCGATGGTCACACGGGCGTCCCACTCGAGGTCGAGGATGTGCTGGTAGCTTTTCGCCAGCGACGCCTCGAGGCGGTCGATCAGGTACAGCTCGTCGATTTTGCGCTCGTGCGCCAGCGCCTGCAGCGCCTCGATCAGTTCGGAAGTTGCCACGTCTGCGTTCCTTTCCCTCATTCCGCCCGGTTAGGAGCCGAATTCCACAGTGCCCTTGAGATGGGCACGCTTGATGACGTCCATGGGCACGCTGATCTGCGCGCCGTCCACATCCAGCACGACCGCCCCTTCGTCGGCGGACACGATCGTCCCCGTGAAGGAGCTGCGGCCCTCCAACGGGCCGTTCGTCTTCACCTGGGCCGTCTGCCCCGCGAAGCGCGCGAAGTGCTCGGGGGTGCGCAGCGGCCGGTCGATGCCCGGCGAGGAGACCTCCAGCATGTAGGCGCCGGGGAACGGATCGATCTCGTCCATGATGTCGTTGATCCATGCCTGGGCGGCCGACAGCTCGTCGAAGCTCACGCCGTGGTCGGTGTCGATGTACACGCGGATGGTGGGCGATTTCCTGGATCCGACGACCTCGATCGTCACGATCTCGACGCCCTCCTGGGCGGCTCGGGGCGAAAGCGCATCGAGCAGCTGTTTCTCCTTGTTGCTGAGCACGCCTTGCCTCCCCTTCCTATCCGCGGCATCGCCGCCGGTCAAGCCATATGCGCGTGCGCTTGCGGCCATCGCGTGCACCGGAAACGGCCCTTACAACAAAGAAAGCGGGACAAGCCCACTTTCCAACAAGACCGAAAGTATGGTGCGCACGAACCCAAACGCCCTCGCGCATGCTTTGTGCACTATAGCATATTCCCAGAAAACCTGCCAACCACGCCCCCGGGCATATCGCAAGTTCTGCACATGAGCGTCCGCTTGCCGCAATTATGTCGGAATCTCGTCATCGACATCGGATTGAAACGTATTTGTATGATATAGTTAACTCGTACTGAAGCACCGGATTGATAGGCACGGATTTGAAACGCTATCTGCTGCTCTGCGTCGCTTGGATCTGCCTGGGGTTCGGCGCGATCGGGGTCGTGATCCCCGTCATGCCTACTACCCCGTTTCTCCTTCTTGCCGCTTTCCTTTTTGCGCGCAGCTCGCCTCGCATTCATCAATGGATGCTCTCGACGCGCCTGCACCAAAGCTACGTCGTCCCCTTCAAGGAGTCCGGAGGCATCACCGCCGGCAAGAAAGCGCGCATCCTCGCAATCTCACTGTCGGCGCTGGCGATCTCCGCAGCGCTCGTCCAAAAACCACTTGTATGGGCGATCCTTTCGTGCTGCGCGGCCTTCCTGCTCTACCTCGTCCTCATCCGCATCCCGACGATCCCCGCACGCCCCGAACCCGTCACCTCCTGCGAGCCAGGCGCGAGTATCGAGGGCTAGCGGCAACGAGGATCCGCTGCTTGAGAAATCGCGAACGCAGCCGCTTTCCACTTCATTCCGACGATCCCCGCACGCCCCGAACCCGTCACCTCCCGCGAGCCGGGCGCGAGTATCGAGGGCTAGCCGCAACGAGGATCCGCTATCCGGGAAATCATGGTCACAGCCGTTTTCCGCATTCTGTATCACGGTTGATAATTCGAAAGTTTGCATTACGCATCGTAGCTGCAGACGTACGCCTTTGTGGAATCGCGAACGCGGACACCCAGAGCCGGCATCGTCCGGAAAACCGTGGCGAAAAGTCGCAACCGCCCCGTTTCATCCAACTTTCGAAGATCTTGGATAGAATGGGGCGGTTGCGACTTTTTAGCGAGCTCATTTCATCGCATTCGCGGAATTTCATCCATTTTCAGTGACACGGAAGTCGCATTCGCTTCTTTTTATCCGGCTTTCGCTGATTCTGGATGAAATAACGCGAATGCGACATCGCATGCACCGACGATGCGGCTTCCAGCGTCGGCGCGACCCCGCCCCAATCGCCAGCAACCGTGCCCAAAAGACAAAACGGCCGCCGCATCCTCCCCTCTCTATCCAGCTCCGAAACGAGTCGGATGATCAGAGCAGACGCGGCGGCCGCCGTTTCTCGTCGTTGAAGAGGCCTACTTCCCCGTCGCAGGTCCCGGAGCGGGGGCGCTGGCGCCGACGAGCTCGGCTGCCATTTCGCGCAGCTTGAACTTCTGCACCTTCATCGAAGGCGTCATCGGGAAGTCATCCACGAAGAAGACGCGCTTGGGCACCTTGTAGCGTGCGATACGCGGGATCGCCCATTCGCGCACGCTTTCCTCCGTCATATCCTCGAAACCGGGGCGCGTGCGGATGAACGCGACGACGATCTCGCCGAGGCGCGCGTCGGGGGCGCCCACCACCTGCGCGTCCAGCACGCCGGGGTTGGTCAGCAGGAAGTTCTCGATCTCGAGCGGGTAGATGTTCTCGCCGCCGCGGATGATCATGTCCTTGACGCGGCCGGTGACGCGGTAGTAGCCCTCCTCGTCCACCGTGCCGAGATCGCCCGAGTGCAGGTAGCCCTCCTCGTCGATGACCTTGGCGGTCTCCTCGGGCATCTTGTAGTAGCCCTTCATGACGTTGTAGCCCTTGCAGCACAGCTCGCCCGGCTCGTTGAAGCCGCAGCGCTCGCCCGTCTCGGGGTCCACGATCTTCACGAGCACCGGAGGATGGCGCTTGCCGACCGTCTCGCACTTGTGCTCGAGGTCGTCATCGGCGCTCGTCTGGGTGAACACGGGGCTCGTCTCGGTGAGGCCGTAGCAGATCGTGAGCTCGCGCAGGTTCATGCGGTCGATCGCCTCGCGCATGGTCTCGGGCGGGCACGAGCTTCCCGCCATGATGCCCGTGCGCAGGCTCGACAGGTCAAACGTGTCGAAATCGGGATGGTTGAGCTCGGCGATGAACATCGTCGGAACGCCGTAGACCGCCGTGGCGCGCTCCTTGTGGATCGCCTGAAGGACCAGGCTGGCGTCGAACTCCTCCACGATGATCATCGTGGAGCGATGCGTCAAGCACGCCATCACGCCCAGCACGCAGCCGAAGCAGTGGAAAAACGGCACCGGCAGCGTGACGCGGTCGAGAGGCGTGAGCTTCTGGCCCTCGCCGATGTAGAAACCATCGTTGAGGATGTTGCGATGCGTGAGCATGACGCCCTTGGGGAATCCGGTGGTGCCCGAGGTGTACTGCATCATCACGACGTCGTTGTTGTCGAACTTCTCCTCGGCTCTGGAGATCGCATCCTCGTCCACATAGCGGCCAAGCAGGATGAGCTCGGGCACGCTGTAGAAGCCGCGATGCTTCTCGGGACCCATGTAGATGAGATTTTTGAGGCAGGGGTAGTTCTTGGAGTCCAGATGTCCGCGCTCCTGGGTGAGCGACTCGGGCACGAGGTCGCGGATGATCTGCAGGTAGTCGACGTCGCGGTAGGCGTCGATGACGCACAGCGCCTTCATGTCGGACTGCTTGAGCACGTAGTCGAGCTCGTGGCTCTTGTACACGGGGTTGACGGTGACCATCACCACGCCGATCTTGGCGCAGGCGTACATGAACGTGAGCCAGTCGGGGATGTTGCGCGCCCACACGCCCAAGTGGTCGCCCGGCTCCATGCCGATGGCGAGCAGGCCTCGCGCGAGGTTGTCGGTGCGGTCGTCGAAATCCTGGTAGGACCAGCGCAGCATGCGGTCGGGATACACCACGAACTCATGGGCGGGATCGACGGCCACCTGGTCGCGAAAATACTGCCCGATGGTCTTCTCGGAATGGAGCGGGTAGTCCTGGGATCCCGGGATGGGTTCCCCCGCCGCCTTCGCGGCCGCAACCACGTCCTCCGGCATCACCGGGATGCGCTTGTTTTCGGTTTCAGCCATATGCCTGCCTCCGGCCTACATGGGTTCGTAAACCACGGCGAGGAACTTCGCCTTCTGGCCGTCGTGGGCGCGCACCTGGTGCGGGACGATGGAGTCGTAGTAGATGCTCTCGCCGGGGCCGAGCACGTAGACGTTGCCCTTGCCGTACTCGATCTCGATCTGACCCTCGACGCCGAACAGCCACTCCTCGCCCTCATGGCCGACCAAGTGGTGCTCGGTCTCGTCGGAGGGGTCGACGGTGATGACGAACGGGTTCATGTGGCGCGACGGACGGCCGGCGGCGAGGCTGAAGTAGCTCAGGTCGCCCGCGTCGCTGGCGGTCTGGAGGCTCTTGAGGCGCTGGACCTCCTCCATCTGGTCCGCGTCGATGTAGACGGGGCCGATCTCCTCGTCGTCGTCCATGAGCGTGCCCAGGCGGACGCCCAGCGCACGGGTTATCTTGATCAGGGGCGCAAGCGAAGGGGGCAGCTGGCCGCCCTCGAGGCCTTCGATGACGGAAACGTCGCAGCTGCAGCGATCGGCGAGATCCTGCGCGCTGAGGTGGTGCGCCTCTCGCAGCGTGGTGATCTTCCTGCCGAGCTTGTTCGCTTCTTCCATTACTCACGCTCCTTAGATTCTCAGGGAAACGACAGGGCCAACCATGCCCGTCGGGCAGGATGACCCCGTCGCTTCATCTTGCAATTCAGTTTGCCCATTATCGCGCAACATGCGGAAAAGCCCGCAGGCATTAACATGCTCGTAATCATTTCACGCGCCGGCTCGCGCGGGCATGGAAAAGCGCCGCCTCCCGAAGGAAGCGACGCTTTGAAAACGCCTATCACCTGAGAAAGGGGCGGGTCGCCGCCCGGAAAGCGGCCCTCGCCTACTCGGCCGGATAGAAGCCGGAGGGCTGCTCGTTCAGGTTGATCATGATGTTCTTGGTCTGGCAGTAGTGCTCCAGCATGATCTTGTGGGTCTCGCGGCCGATGCCGGATTCCTTGTAGCCGCCGAACGGGGCGCCCGACGGAATCTGGTTGTAGGTGTTCACCCACATGCGGCCGGTGCGCACGCCCTGCGCCACGCGCAGCGCGCGGTTGATGTCGCGGGTCCACACGGCGCCGCCCAGGCCGTAGATCGAGTCGTTGGCCAGCTCGATGACCTCCTCCTCGGTGCTGAACTTCTGCAGCACGGCCACCGGGCCGAAGATCTCCTCCTGCGCCACGCGGCACTTGTTGTTGGGGATCTCGATGAGCGTGGGCTTGAGGAAGGCGCCGTTGGCGCACTCGCCCTCGGTGTAGCGCTCGCCGCCGCAGAGGACCTTGCCGCCCTCCTGCTTGGCGATCTCGACGTACTCGAGGATCTTGTCGGCCTGGCGCTGGTCGATCTGGCTGCCCATCTGGGTGCCTTCCTCCCATGGCATGCCCACCTTCACCTTGTTGAACGCGGCGACGGCGTCCTCGACGAACTTATCGTAGACGTCCTCGTGCACGAAGATGCGGCTGCCGGCGCAGCAGACCTGGCCCTGGTTGAACAGGATGCCCAGCTGCACGCCGTCGAGGACCATGTCCCACTTGGCATCGGGGAAGATGATGTTGGCCGACTTGCCGCCCAGCTCCAGCGTGGCGGGGATCAATCGCTCGGCCGCCGCGCGGGCGACGTCGCGGCCGACCTCGGTGGATCCGGTGAACGCCAGCTTGGAGATGCGCGGGTTGTCCAGGATATACTGGCCCGACTTGCTGCCGCGACCGGTGACCACGTTGAACACGCCGGCGGGAATGACGTCCTGCGTCAGGCGCGCAAGCTCGAGCACCGACAGGCTCGTGGTCGAAGAGGGCTTGAACACGGTGCAGTCGCCCGCGGCGAGCACCGGGGCGAGCTTCCACGCGGCCATCAGGAACGGGAAGTTCCACGGCACGATCTGGCCGACGACGCCGATGGGCTCGTGCAGGACAAGCGACATCATGTTGCCGGGCAGCAGGTCGACCTCGCCGGTATCGGCTAGCAGGCAGCCGGCGAAATAGCGGAAGTGGTCGACCGAGTACGCGACGTCGATGGCGCGCGTCTCGCGGATGGGCTTGCCGTTGTCGAGCGTCTCGATGAGGGCGAAGTGCTCCGCGTTCTCCTCGATGATGTCGGCGACCTTGTTCAGGATGATGGCGCGCTGGGCCTTGTCGGTCTTGCCCCACGTCTCGAACGCCTTCCAAGCGGCGTCGACCGCGCGATCGACGTCCTCCTTGGTGGCGTCGGCGATGGTGGACAGCTTCTCGCCGTTGGCGGGGCAGTAGGCGTCGATGGTGCCGCCGTCGGAGGCGTCGACCCACTCGCCGCCGATGTAGAGCTGATAGGATTGCTGTGCCGGATTGTTCATGCGGAGGGCTCCTTCCGTGCGCATGGCGCCCTAGGCGGGCGCCTTCTCAGCTGACCGCGCCATGCGGCATGCGCTACCGTTCGGGGCGAACACGACGAATCCCCGTCGGAGCCTCACGCCTTTCGGCGCATTTTCAGCTTAAACGCATCCTCTCTCCAGATAGGCAACAATTCGGGCTTCGGCGGTATCGAAGCGCCTGCGGCATCTAAGGCGGCGCCGATAAGGCGAATTCCCGAAGTCGCCGCGCCGAAAGCTTCGAACCACCGATAGCGGCGACGCGATCAACGGCAACGCTATGGCGCTTGTCCGCGACAGCAACTCGACGCTCTATTCGTCTACATCTTCCACATTCACACGCCTCGGTTACCAAAATCGCGCGATTAGCGCGTCGAAACCTCGTTTTCACGGCAGCCCATCGGCTCACTTCGCCATTTCTCCTGGTGAGAACGCGGAGCGGGCGGACTTGCGCCAGCTCGCAACGCCCTCATGCGCTCTATTCGTAAAAAGTGTCCAGCAGGAGTGAGCAAGAATGGAAAATGCACACGAATAGAGCGGTTCCCTACGAAGCATCCGTCATCGCACTCCCACCCGATCCATCGGGACGCGTGGATCACCCTCGTCCCTCATCAGCACGGTAACCTTCGCTATCTTTTCCTGCGAGATGCCTTCACCAATCCTTTTCGAGCGATTGCACTCGTCGTCGCTCTGTGCAGGCGAACATCGCAGCGTGGATCAAGCAACGAGTATCAGCGAAGGGCTAGTCGCCGACCATGTCGAAGAAACCTCGCCTCACCGCGCTTGCCGCAGCTGCGTGCAGCAGGATCTTCCTGCGGTCGTAATCGTCGAACCGCACACGGGGCTTTCTGCCTAAAGCCGCGCCGATCTGCCTAGCAACCTTGTCGAGGAGCCCGAGGTCGAAGAACTGCCATTTGGTTAGCGTGAAGTACGTGAAACCGAGCGAGGTGAACGCGTTGGACCGCAGCGAATCATGATGGATGTTCCCCTCGCCGGAATGGGACCATTCCCCGTGATAGTCCACGACGACCGTCTTGCCATCCTTAACGAAGACGAAGTCGCATTCGGCATAGGGCGCTTCCGCTGCGCTACGCGACTCGGCAGCGGCATACGGTTCGTGCAGCCCTACCGGCAACATTATCCTGCGGTTCATCTCGGGCCTCCCAAGCGCGTAGCCTCCTCGCCAAAGCGGTGCGCATAGCATCAGCGCCGTCGCGCTCTCCATAGGCGAACGGCTTCTGTCCACGACAAGCTTCACCGCAGCCGCCGCGCGGCGGCTTCCAGCAAGGCGCGAGCAGGAGCCCACGAAGAAGCCGAGCCTCTCGCTTTCCGTCAGCTGCGCTCTCTTCGGCAGATCGGCCAAGCGTCCGCCGCCCGTTTGACCAACGATCTCCCTTTGATTATGGAACGGATCTATGGCGTGGATCCCGCATAGCTGCATCCCCAGCAGCGCAAGCGAAGGGATGTCCAACTTCGTCCCCATCTGGACAAAGGTGAGCTTAGGAGAGCATGCCGCCAAGCCATTGTCGAGAAGCACGATCGAGTCGGGAGGAAGCTCGTGCCCGCACGAATGGAACCGCGCATGCGTCCTGCCGTGACGAAGCGATTGAGAAGAGACCAGGTAATGGATATCCTCGCCAAGGAATCCGAGCCGCCGCGCCCGTTGGTGATAGGCGCTCGTGGGCGCGCGAAACAAATAGTCCGAGCAAGAAAGCGACCCTATGACTCTTGGAACTCCAGGAGCGCCGTACGCCAGCCAGAACCTCGCAGCGGAAACATGTGAAAGCGGTGCATCCATGGCGGAAGCATACATCCCGCAGCTTGCGGTTTCGACCCCGTGGCAACCTGCCGGAACTTGCGTGAGCCCAACGCGAATCTAGCGCGGTAGACCCACGATCCTCCTGCGAATCTCGCGCATTCTTCCTGCAAAATCATCCAACGCCACTCGAGGCCGCCCCTTATGCACGCTGCCCGAAACACGCGAATAGAGCGCAAGCCGACCTACCCCCATCGTCAAAGCAGGCAGCCTGCGGTGCGTGATCTGGGGAAACCCTTCAAGCTTAAACCCGGGACACTGCATAACGCCGCTCAAAACGGGATAACCGCGCACTATTCGCGGCGTTCGTCCCGCCATCCCCATCGCGAAAGGAAGAATATCGCGAATAGCGTGTGCACGAGGAACGAATCACAGGCAGCGTGCCAGCTCCAGCCGCTGCGTTCGCTCTACCCCCGCTGCTTCAGCTTGTCGTTCAGGAGGCGGTTCAGCGCGTTGAGGTAGGCTTTGGTCGACGAGACGACGATGTCGCCGTCGGAGCCGCGGCCGGTGTAGACAGCCCCGTCGGGCGCCGCCACGCGGATGGTCACCTCGCCCAGCGCGTCGATGCCGCGCGTGATGGACTGCACCGAGAACTCGGTGAGGTCGTTTTCCACCTGCACGATATGGTCGACCGCCTTGCACATGGCATCGATCGGGCCGGTGCCGTACTCGCACGCCGTCACGACCTCGCCCTCCTGGTTGCGCAGCGTCACCGTCGCAGTGGGCGTGAGCGGGAAGCCGCAGCTGATCTGGACGCCCTCGAGCGTGTAGATGGCGCTGACGTTGCGGTCGCGCTCGTTGATGAGGCTCTCCAGATCCTCGTCGTAGACTTCCTTCTTCTTGTCGGCGAGGTTGAGGAACGCCTCGTAGATCTCGTCGAGCGCCTCGCCTTCCAGGTCATAGCCGAGCTCCTCCAAACGGTGCTTGAGGGCGGCATGCCCGCTGCGGGCGGTGAGCACGATCTGGCTTTGCCCCACCCCCACTTCGGCGGGGTCGATGATCTCGTAGGTGTCGCGCTTCTTCAGCACGCCGTCCTGGTGGATGCCCGAGGAATGGGCGAAGGCGTTGGCGCCCACGATGGCCTTGTTGGCCTGCACGTTCATGCCGGTGATGGAGCTGACCAAGCGGCTCGCCTTGATGAACTCGCGGGTGTTGATGTCGGTGTGCGCATCGAGCTCCTCGCCGTGCATGCGCATGGCCATGACCACTTCCTCCATGGCCGTGTTGCCCGCGCGCTCGCCGAGGCCGTTGATGGTGCACTCGATCTGCGTGGCCCCGTTGCGCACGCCGGCCAGCGACAGCGCCGTGGCCATGCCCAAGTCGTTGTGGCAGTGCACCGACACGGTGACATCGTCGATGCCGGCCACGTTGTCCATGAGGTACTTGATGCGCGCGCCGAAGTCCTCCGGCAGCGAGTAGCCCGTGGTGTCCGGGATGTTCACCACCGTGGCCCCCGCCTTGATGACCGCCTCGATGACCCGCGCGAGGAACGCGAAGTCCGACCGGCCCGCGTCCTCGGCGTAGAACTGCACGTCTTCCACGTACTTCCTGGCGTAGCTGACCGCATGCACCGCTCGCTCGATGCACTCGTCCTCGGTGATGCGCAGCTTGTCGCGCATGTGCGAGGGCGACACGCCGATGCCGGTGTGGATGCGGGGACGCTTCGCAAACTTCAGCGCATCGGCCGCCGAGTCGATGTCCTTGTCCACGGCGCGGGTGAGCGCGCACACCACGGCCGCGTCGCCGGCCAGCTCGGAGATGCGGCGCACCGACTCGAAGTCGCCGGGGCTTGAGATGGGAAAGCCGGCCTCGATGACATCGACGTTCAGGCGAAGGAGCTGGCGGGCGATGACGAGCTTCTCCTCCGTGTTCATAGAGGCGCCCGGCGACTGCTCGCCGTCGCGCAGCGTGGTATCGAAGATGTCGATCTTGCGTGTCATGCCGTCCTTCTTTCTTCTTCCGACAGTTCGCGTCCGAGACGCGGACATAATTGACCGAAAGCATCATAGCAAAAACCAGCGGCGCCCCCGGTAAGAGGCGCCGCTGGACACGGTTAAATCTTTCTATAGCCCGCCATCGGAGCCGTCGATGGCCGCTACAAGGTGATCTTCCACAGGTTGCGCAGATCGATGGCCCCGCGCAGGCGGTCGAGCACCGCTTCGGACACGTCCCCCTCGACATTCATGTACACGAGCGCGCAGGACTCCTCCGGCTTGGTGCCGATCTGCATCGTGGTGATGTTGGCCGCCG
>URRZ01000011.1 GCA_900550385.1 uncultured Coriobacteriaceae bacterium
CCAGGAAGTCGCCGTAGCGCTCGTTGGTGCCGTCGGCGGGGTTGCGCGTGAACGCGACGCCGGTGGCGGAGGTGTTGCCCTTGTTGCCGAAGGCCATCACCTGAACGTTGACGGCGGTGCCCAGCTCGTCGGGGATCTTGTTCTGCTTGCGGTAGAGGATGGCGCGGTCGGTGTTCCAGGAGCCGAAGACGGCCTGCTCGGCGAGGCGCAGCTGGACCAGCGGGTCGTGCGGGAAGGCGACCTTGCCGTCGACGACGACCTCGGGGTACTTCTCGGTGTCGACGTTGTCGGCAAAGATCTGCTTGAAGGTCTCGACGAGGTCCTTGAGGTCGTCAGCATCGAGCTCGGTGTCGAGCTTGACGCCCTTCTCGGCCTTCTTGGCGTTGATGGCGTCCTCGAAGAGCTGCCCGGAGACGCCCATGACGACGTCGGAGAACATCTGGATGAAGCGACGGTAGGAGTCGTAGGCGAAGCGCGGGTTCTCGGTCTGCTTGATGAGGCCCTGGACGGAGTCGTCGTTGAGGCCGAGGTTGAGGACGGTGTCCATCATGCCCGGCATCGAGAACGGGGCGCCGGAGCGGACGGAGACGAGCAGCGGGTCCTCGGAGTCGCCGAGCTTCTTGCCCATGCGCTCCTCGAGGTCCTTGCGGTACTCGTCGATCTCATCGAGGACGCCCTCGGGCCAGACGTTGCCGGCGCTGGAGTAGGCAACGCAGGTCTGGCAGGTAATCGTGAATCCCGGAGGGACGGGGAGGCCGATGTTGGCCATCTCGGCGAGGTTGGCGCCCTTGCCGCCCGTAATCCACTTGGCCTGGTCGACGGAGTCGCCGGCGACCTCGGTCACGTTGTTGCCGTTGGCGTCGAAGCCAAAGCGGTAGACGTGCTTTTCTGCCATTTTTCTCCCTTGCTTTCTTATGTCCGGACGCCCCTCGGGGCGCACTTACGACACCGTGGACGCGCACGCTCCACGCTCTGCCACATTCTAGCAAGGAATGTGCAATCAGCAAGGTATTTGTGGGGACCGGTCAGTGGGCGTCGGCGAGCCGCCCAAAACGCGCGGGGCGCCCGCAACCGCGAGCGCCCCGCGACGGCTTGTGTCCCGACGGCTACTCGGACGAGGCCGGGCTGTCGTAGACGGCGCCGATCTCGTGGCTCGGCTCCTCGCCCGTGAGCGTGGAGATGACGGTCACCGCCGGGCCGAGCAGGTCGATGGAGGGGATGCCGCGGCGGTCGAGCTCGCGACGGATCTCCCGACGGAGGGTGCCGTTCGCGAAGGTGTGGAAAACGGCGCAGGGACGGTCCGGCTCGTAGTTCTCGTCGAAGAAGGTGCGCACGGTGTCGACGTCCTTGACGTTGGAGAGGCGCTGTATCTCCACCGAAGCGTCCCCGAACTGGGCGGCGGCGGCCATGACGACGGTGTTGGCGGTCTCGCCGCGCGCGTCGGACAGAACGTAGATCATGGGAACGACCTCACCGAAGATGTCGTCGTCCAGATCGAGCTTGGTCATCGCATTCCTCCTGTGTCCCCCAAACGGCGGGGCCGTGCGGCCCACCGTCACACTACCCTACTTCCGACGGGAGAGCGCCCCGATGTCGGCGACGTCCGCAAAGACCCCAACAAAACGGTTGAGAAGCCTCAGACGGTTCTCCCTTACCGCAGTATCCTCGTCCATGACAAGGACGTCGTCGAAGAATCGGTCGATGGGCGACTTCAGTTCGGCAAGGGCGGAGAGCGCACCGGCGTAGTCGGCGTGCGACAGCGCCGCCTCCACGGAGGCGCGTCCCCGCTCGCAGGCGTCGTAGAGGCTCCTTTCGGCATCGGAGAGCAGGTCGGTGTCGACCTCGGACCCGAGGGCGGCGTCTCCGAGGTGGGCGGCGCGGGCATAGGCTGTGGCCAGGTCGTCGAAGAGCTCGGGACGCTGGGAGCGCGCGTCCTCGAGGGCGTGGGCGCGGGCCATGAACTCGATCGGGTCGATGACGCCGACGGCCGAGACCGCCTCGATCGTGTCGGGACGGAGGCCCTCGTCCTTGGCGATGGCCACGAGCCTGCCGCGGAAGAAGCGCTCGACCGCCTCAGCCACCGCCACGGGGTCGAAGTCGAGCCCCTGCGTGCGGTAGGCGTCGAGCGAGAGGCCGATGAGCCGACGGAGGTCGCAGCCGGGCAGGGTGCGCAGCATCGCGATGATGCCGATGGCAGCGCGGCGCACCGCATACGGGTCGGAGGAGCCGGTGGGCGGCTCGTCGATGGCGAAGATGCCGCAGACGGTGTCGAGCTTGTCGGCGATGGCGACGCAGCGCCCGCAGGTGCCGGAGGGGAGCTCGTCGCCAGCGAAGCGCGGGCGGTAGTGCTCGCGGATCGCGGCGCAGACCTCGGCCGGCTCGCCCGCGGCGGCGGCGTAGTAGCCGCCCATGACCCCCTGCTGGTTGGTGAACTCGACGACGGCCTGGGAGACGAGGTCGGCCTTGGCGAGATGGGCCGCGCGCGCCGAGGCGGCGACGCCGCGCTCGTCCTCGCCGGCCTGGGCGGCGATCGCGGCGGCCAGGCCCTCCATGCGCTCGACCTTCTGGAGCATCGTGCCCAGGCGCTCCTGGAAGGTGACCGAGCCCAGGCGCTGCACGAACTCCTCCATCGGCCGCCTGAGGTCCTCGTCGTAGAAGAGCTTGGCGTCGTCGAGGCGGGCGCGGACCACGCGCTCGTTGCCCGAGACGACCGTGTCGGAGACGCGGGGGTCGGCGTTGGAGACGACGACGAACTCGCGCGTGAGGTCGCCCGCGGCGTCGTAGACCGGGAAGTAGCGCTGGTTGGAAAGCATGGACTCGCAGATGATCTCGTGCGGGACGGCGAGGAACGCCTCGTCAAAGGTACCGACCAGCACCGTCGGCCACTCACAGAGGTTCACGACCTCGTCGAAGATCCGCTTGGGGGTGTCCACGCGCGCTCCGCCGCGATCCGCCTCGATCTTTGCGATGCCGTCGCGTATGGCCTCGGCGCGACGCTCGGCGGACAGCACGAAAGCGCGCTCGAGCGTGGCCTCGTAGTCGGAGGCAGACGACACCACGTGCTCCCCGGGCGCGAGGACGCGATGGCCGCGCGTGGTGTTGGAGGACGTGACGTCGGCGTACGCCACGGGCACGACCTCCGATCCGAGGAGGGAGCAAATCCATCGGATCGGGCGCACGAAGGTGGCGTGCTCGCTGCCCCAGCGCTGGCTGCGGTAGTTGGGCCACTGGAGGCCGCCGATGACCTCGGCGGAGAGCGGCGAGAGAATCGAGACGGCGTCGCGCGAGGGGATGCTGCGCTCGGCGAAGACGTACTCGCTGCCGTCCGCGTCGACGCGCCTCACCAGGTCGGAGGGGTCCACGCCGCACTTGCGCGCGAAGCCGGCGGCAGCCTTGGTGGGCTGGCCCGACCCGTCGAAGGCAATGGCGGCCTTGGGGCCGCGCCGCACCTCGTGCACCTCGTCGGTCGCGACGGCGACGTCAGAGACGAGAGCGGCCAGCCGCCGGGGCGAGGAGATGACGCGCACCTCGCCGTGCGCGAGCCCAGCGGCGTCAAGCCCCCTGGCGACGAGGTCCCCGAGCTGGCGCGAGGCGTTCATGAGAGGCGCCGAGGGCATCTCCTCGGTGCCGATCTCGAGCAGGAAGTCGCGGGTCTCGGCCATCTAGGCCACCTCCCCCTTCTTGTCGTCGGACGTGCCCGCGACCTCAGCGAGGTAGCTCTCGCAGCAGAGCTTGGCGATGGTGCGGACGCGCAGGATGTAGTTGGCACGCTCGGTCGCCGAGATGGCGCCGCGCGCGTCGAGCAGGTTGAAGGCGTGGCTGCACTTCATCACGCAGTCGTAGGCGGGCAGCGGGAGGGCTCGGTCGAGGCAGGCGTGGCACTCGCGCTCGTAGTCGTCAAACTTCCCGCGCATCATCTCGACGTCGGCGACCTCGAAGTTGTAGGTCGAGAACTCGCGCTCGTTCTCGTGGAAGACGTCGCCGTAGGTCATGGGCGTGCCATCGGGCAGATAGGACCAGACGACGTCATAGACCGAGTCGACGCCCTGCGCGTACATGGCGATGCGCTCCAGGCCGTAGGTGATCTCGACGGGAACCGGGTCGACCTCGATGCCGCCCACCTGCTGGAAGTAGGTGTACTGGGTGACCTCCATGCCGTCCATCCAGACCTCCCAGCCCAGCCCCCAGGCGCCCAGGGTCGGGCTCTCCCAGTCGTCCTCGACGAAGCGCACGTCGTGCTCGGCCGGGTCGAGGCCGATGGCGGCCAGCGAGCCGAGGTAGAGCTCCTGGGAGTCGACGGGGCACGGCTTCAGGATGACCTGGAACTGGTAGTAGTGCTGCATGCGGTTGGGGTTCTCGCCGTAGCGGCCGTCGGTGGGACGGCGGCACGGCTGCACGTAGGCGGTGCGCCACGCGGCGGGGCCCAATGCGCGCAGGGTGGTGGCGGTGTGGAACGTGCCCGCGCCCACCTCGTTGTCGTAGGGCTGCAGAACGACGCAGCCCTGCTCCGCCCAATAGGACTGCAGGTTCATGATGACGTCCTGGAACGTCGGCGCGCAAGCCGCAGCTCCCGGCGCCCCGGCATTGATCGTTTCAGATGCCACTGTCTCTCCTTATCCCCTTTGCCTCGGCCGCAACGCGCGGCCTCGCTATCGTTCGAGCGGCGGGATGCTGCCGGAACCGGCAGCGCCGCCTACTCCAATACGCCGAAGTTCTCGAGGGGCCAGTAGATCAGCGCCCCCCTGCCGGTCACGGATTCCCTATCGATCGAGCCGAAATAGCGGGAATCCTGGGAATTGGTCCGGTTGTCGCCCATGACCCACAGCTCGCCTTCCGGCACCGTGTAGGGATAGGTCACGTTCGCGATGGAATTGGGAAGGCGGTAGGACGGCAAGCCGTTGGTGTACGGCTCGTCGAGGGGCACGCCGTCGACGTACACCAGCCCGTCCGCGTCGTTGATGTCCACCGTCTGGCCGCCCACGGCGATGACGCGCTTGATGAGCACGCGCCCCGGGGAGAGCGGATCGCTGAACGTGACGATGTCGCCTTGCTCGACGTCCCTGAAGTAGTAGGACACCTTCTCGGAGAACACCATGTCGCCTGTCATGATGGTCTCCTCCATCGAACCGGAGGGTATCTCGTACGCTTGGAAGACGAACGCGCGCAGGCCTGCGCTCAACACGATGACGGCCACCACCAAGCCCACGAGCCTCAGCAGGAAGCCCAGGAACCCGGAGCCTTGACGTTTTGCATGCTGGCCAGAGTCCATCGACGCTGCGTCCCTTCCCGCGATCGCGCCCCTGCGCGAAATCGCCTACGAAACCACCCGTTTGCGGCCCGTCCACGACGATGCGCGATGCCCGGCGGGCAACGCGCAAGCTGGCAAATCGGAGTGCAGGCCGCAAACGAACATGATACCGCTTTAGGCCCTGCCGCCCGCGTCCACGGATAAAGATTTCAGAAAATCGAGGTCGGACGGCGCCAAGGGGGCGTCCTCGAGCAAGTCGGGGCGCAGGCGAGCCGTCCGTTCGAGGCTCATCTCGCGCCGCCAGCGGGCGATGGCGGCGTGGTTGCCCGACAGCAGCACCGCCGGGACCTCGGCCCCACGGAAGTTCGCCGGGCGCGTGTACTGCGGGTATTCCAGAAGGCCGTCGGCGAAGCTTTCGTCGGATGCGCCGTCGGGGGCGCCCAAGACGCCGGGGAGCTTGCGCACGACCGCGTCGATGACCACCATGCTGGCCAGCTCGCCGCTGGTGAGGACGTAGTCCCCCAGCGAGATCACCGTGTCGGCCAAAGCGTACGCGCGCTCGTCGATGCCCTCGTAGTGGCCGCAAACGAACAGGAGCCGCTCCTCCCGGGCGAGCTCGCAGGCCAAAGCGTCGTCGAAGCGCCTCCCGCCGGGAGCCAGGAAGATGGTGCGCGGCCGAGGGCCCTCCGCCGTTATCTGCTCGAACGCCTCGTAGATGGGCTCGCATTTCATCACCAGGCCGGCACCGCCGCCATAAGGCTCGTCGTCGGTGGTGCGATGCCGATCATGCGTCCAATCCCGCAGATCGTGCGCCTTGAACGTCAGGATGCCCTTCTCCTGCGCTATGCGCATCATCGAAGAGCCCATGACCGAATCGTACATGGCGGGGAACGTGGAAAGCGTCTCTACGAGCACGATCGCTCCTTACATGAAAGGGCGCGCGGGCCCTACTGGAGGTCGAACAGCCCCGCAGGGGCGTCGACATCGATGATGCGCGCGTCCTTGTCGATGCCGTCGATGAAGTCGTCGACCAAGGGGAGGAGCGCCGTCCCGCCGTCTTCGGATGCAAGCTCCAGAAGCATCTGGCCCGGATTCTCGATCACCGCCGTGATCGTACCGGAGAATCCGGAGGCGTCGCGGACCGTCCAGCCAACAAGGCCGCGCGATCCGGCGGCGAGCGCTCCTTCGGGAAGGTCGGCGCGGCGCACCAGGCAATGGCACCCCGCCAGCAACTCGGCGGTGGATCGGTCGGCGACCTCGTCGAACGTCACGTAGAACGCATCGCCCTGCTGCACCGCCTCTGCCACATGGGCGCGGCGGGGGGCGTCGAGCACCGGCGGGACGAAGGCGACCTCCATGCCGCCCTCAAGCAAAAAGGGAAGGCCCGCCGCGCCGCGCACGACGAACCCTCCCTCCATGTTCTTAGCTTTCGCCAACGTGGCGACGTCAGCCCATTCGCGCATCTAGTCGAGCAGCTCCACATCGACATGGGTGTTGGTGCGGGAAGCGGCTGCGCGCGCGAGCGTGCGGATCGACTTGATGATGCGCCCTTGGCGGCCGATCACCTTGCCGGCATCCTCCTCGTTGACGCGCATCTCGATGAGCAGCGAGCCGTCCTCGTTCTCGATCGCCTCGATCTCGAAGTCGTCGGGGAACTCGATCAGGGGCTCGACGATGGCCTCAACCAGGCCGACGATGTTTTCCGTCTGCTCGGACATGGCGCCTAAGCCTGCTCGCGGGCCTGCTTAAGAAGGCGGGCGACGGTGTCGGTGGGCTGGGCGCCGTTCTTCAGCCACTGGTCCACCTTCTCCAGGTCGAACTCGACCACGGCGGGCTCGACGCACGGGTTGTAGCGGCCGACCTCGTCGATGAAGCGGCCGTCGCGCGGGCTGCGGGCATCGGCGACGACGACGCGGTAGTACGGGCGCTTCTTCGCGCCATGACGGGCGAGGCGGATTTTCACTGCCATGGAAAGACTCCTTCGTTAGCTATTCGAAACACTTCTATGCACAGGTTGCGAATCGTGCAACCCGATCCGCGAAAACAGCGATTGCTTATAATACGGCTGGCCCGGAGGTTTGGCAAGCAGTGTCCTGAAAACACCACGATTGCCGTTTCGCCTGCCTGCCGGCCGACGGAACAACAGATGAAGTCGTCACCACCTCCCCGCAGGTCGAGCATAAGTCAGCGAGGCCGTCTGGGGTGCCCGGAGTTCGCGGGATCGCGAAGGCGCCGCGTACTTCGGTACGCAAGCCTTCGGGATCGCGCGAAGGCCGGGTGCCCCAGGCGGCCGCAGTGTCGGCTCGTTCCGTCGGCCGTCAGGCCGACGGAACGATTACTGCCCCATCATGTCCTGCAGGCGCTTCAGGTCCGAGGGGCGCAGGCCGCCGGGCATCCCGGGGATGCCCCGACGATGGCCGCGCTTGCCCTTCTTGCCCTTCTTGCCGCGTCCCGACATCATCTCCTCGGCGGCGGGCATCATCTTCTTCATCATCTTCTTCATCTCGTTGAACTTCTTGATGAGCTGGTTCACCTCGGTGACGCTGACGCCCGCGCCGCGCGCGATGCGGGCGCGGCGGCTGCCGTTCAGGATGTCGGGCTTGGCGCGCTCCTGCTTGGTCATGGAGTTGATGATCACCTCCATGCTGTCCAGCGCCTTCTCGTCCACCTGGCCCGTGGACAGCGCCTTGTCGCCGCCGGGCAGGGCCGAAAGCAGCTTCGCCACGCCGCCCATCTTGCGGATCTGGCGGTTCATGTCGATGAAGTCATCGAGCGTGATCTGGGTCTTCGCCAGGCGCTCGGCGGCCTCGGCCTCTTCCTCCTCCTGCTGCACGCGCATGGCGCTCTCGATGAGGCTGACCACGTCGCCCATGCCAAGGATGCGCTTGGCCATGCGGTCGGGATGGAACTGCTCCAGCGAGTCGGGCTTCTCGCCCGCGCTGATGAACATGATGGGCTTGCCGGTGACCTGCTTGATGGAAAGCGCGCCGCCGCCGCGGGCGTCGCCGTCCATCTTCGACATGATGACGCCGTCGAAATCCACGCGCTCCGCGAAGGCCGACGCCACGTTCACCACGTCCTGGCCGGTCATGGCGTCAACCACCATGAGGATCTGGTCGGGCTCCACCGCCTCCTTGATGGCCTGGGCCTCCTCCATCATCTGCTCGTCGACATGCAAACGGCCCGCCGTGTCGACGATCACCACGTCGCGCAGGTTATCGATGGCATCCTGCACGCCCTCCTTGGCGATCTTCACCGGGTCGACGCCGTCGCCGCGGTACACGCGCACGCCGATCTCGCCGCCGAGGGTCTGCAGCTGGTCGGCTGCGGCGGGGCGGTACACATCGCACGCGACCAGCAGCGGGCTGTGGTTCTGCTCCTTCAGGCGATACGCCAGCTTCGCGGCAGCCGTGGTCTTGCCGGAGCCCTGCAGGCCCACCAGCATGATGACGTTGGGGATGCGGTTGGGGGCCAGCTGCAGCTTCGCATCCTCGCCGCCCAGAAGCCCCGCCAGCTCGTCCATGACGATCTTCACGACGTTCTGCGCAGGCGTGAGCGAATCCATCACGTCGGCGGTGAGGCAGCGTTCCTTGGTGCGGGAGATGAACTCCTTGACCACCTTGAAGTTGACGTCGGCCTCCAACAGCGCCAGGCGGATCTCGCGCATGGCGGAGTTGATGTCGTCCTCGGTGAGGCGTCCCTTGCCGCGCAGGCCCGAGAAGATGCCCTGCAGGCGGTTGGAGAGGTTTTCAAGCATGGGGTATGCTCCTTGTCGGCATCGGCGGAAAGCGGGCGCGCCAGACGGCGATCGCCCGCAGGTTCGTTTGTCGCGTGGCTTTCTAACCGCTCGCAGCGAGCGGCATCCCAGCATTATAGCCAATCTTCGATCGCGCCCGCCGTCTCGCCTGCCCCGAGCGGGAAATCGGCACCTCGGCTCCAAGAATCAATCGGCACCTCGACTCCAAGATTCCGGGCTTTTGCGCGAGCGAAGCGGCGACGAGGCGCTCGGAGGATTCCGTTTCTCCTGCTCTTTTGCGCGAAAGACCCGGTGGGCGCGTCTTCATCGGCACCTTAAGCCCGTTTCGGAAGGCTCCGATCGCGCATTTCCCTCGATTCTTGGAGTTGCAAGCGTTCGAAGCAGCGGAGCAGCATGCCTATCCGCGAAGCCGTCCTAAAGCGAAGCCGTCCTAAGCGCCTACTCCAGGAAGTCGACCTTGCCGGAGTGGGTGTGGTAGATGGCGCCGGCGATGCGCAGGCCCGCCTCGTCGGCTAGGCGCGCAAGTTCGGGGCAGGCGCCGAGCGCCGTCATGCCGGCGCGCACGTTCAGCTCGCTCGCATGGTAGGGGTCGCGCTCGCTCCCGATGGCGGCGCAGATGGGCTCGGTCAGCGGCCCCATGACGCCCTCCCCCGTCTGCCCGGCGTCGGCCGCCTGGACGGACGCCTCGATGGCGCCGCAGCCGGTGTGACCCAGCACCAGCGCCAGCTTCACGTCCAGATGCTCGCAGGCGTACACCACGCTGGCAAGCTCGGCGGGGCCCACCACGTTGCCCGCCACGCGGACCACGAACAGGTCGCCCAACCCCATCATGAACATGTGCTCGGGGACCGTCCGCGAATCGGAGCATGCCACCACCACGGCGAACGGGCTTTGGCCATAGGCGTAGAGCTCCTCGACGCGCTGCGGGGACAGGTCGCGCTCGTGCGCGCGGATCGTGATGAAATCGGCATTGCCGCGCTTCAGGCGCGCAAGCGCCTCATCTGCGGAGATCATGGGCCTTCCTCCTTCGAAACGGCCGGCGCCGCGACGCCGCTCTTCCGCGATGCGGCACCACAGGCAGGCGACGCCACCCCGCGCGCGACCGCCCCCGCGCAGCCGCCCCGCAAGACGATGCGGCGCGGCGACGACGCCCGGCACGCATCGCCCGGCGTTAGGCGCCGTGGTAGTAGATGAACATGTCCTCGAACTCGCCGGCTCCGTTGCGGAAGCCCCCGGGGATCATGCCGATGCGCGTGAATCCGATGCTCTCGTACAGGTGCCGGGCGCCCTCGTTGCTTGCGACAACGGCGTTGAACTGCAGCCCGGTGAAGCCGCACGGCCCAAGGCTCGCCAGCGAGTCCAGCACCAGCGCGCGGCCGATGCCGCCGCCGCGCCGCGAGGCGTCCACCGCATAGCTGGCATTGGCCACATGCGAGCACCGCCCGATGTTGTTGGGGTGCAGGATGTAGAGCCCCGCGACCTCGCCATCCGCCACCGCCACGGCGCATTTCGTCTGCCCGCCGAAGAAGGCGGAAGCCTCCGCATCGTCGGCGAGGCCGTCCACCTGAGGGAACGCGTTGCCCGCTGCCACGACCTCGTTCCAGATCGCGCGCATGCGCGGGATGTCGCCCTCGCTATACGGGCGCACCTCCACGCTCATCGCCACTCACCGGCGTCGAAGTCGCCGATCAACGCGGCGGCGAAATCCTGAGCGTCGAAGTCGCGCAGATCGTCGATGCCCTCGCCCACGCCGATCTTGATGATGGGCAGCTCCAGCTCGTGCGACACCGCCAGCGCGATGCCGCCTTTCGCCGTGCCGTCCAGCTTCGTGACGATCAGCGCGTCCAGATCAAGCGCGCGGTTGAACTCGCGCGCCTGCTGCAGGCCGTTCTGCCCGGTGGTGGCATCGATGACCAGCACCGTGTAGACGGGCATGGACGAGCGTTTGCGCACCACGTTCACGACCTTCTCCAACTCGCGCATGAGATCGGCGGAGGTGTGCAGGCGGCCCGCCGTGTCGATGAGCACCAGATCGGCGCCTTCGGCCTCGGCCCGCTCGATGGTATCGTAGCAGACGCTGGCCGGATCGGCGCCGCGCTCGCGCGTGACCATCTCCACATCGGCGCGCTTGGCCCATACCTCCAGCTGCTCTATGGCGGCGGCGCGGAACGTGTCGGCCGAGCCCAGGATCACCTTGCGCCCGGAATCGACCGCCTCCTTGGCCAGCTTGCCCACCGTGGTGGTCTTGCCCGTCCCGTTGATGCCGACGAACAGGACGAGCGCCTGGTCGCCGCCGAGGATCTGATCGCCGCCGGGCGTGAACGTTTCGGCGATGTGCTCCTTCAGAAGGTCCAGCACCGCATAGGCGTCGGGCAGGGCCTGGCGCGTGGCGGTGTCGCGCAGGCGCTCCACGATGTCGGACGCCGCCATGCCGCCCACATCGGCCAGGATCAGCGTTTCCTCCAGCGTGTCCCAGAACTCCTCGTCGAGCGCGGGCCCACGGTCCAAAAGGACGTTCATCTGCTCCTTGAAGCGGTCGCGCGAGCGCGCCAGCCCCTCGCTGATCTTCTCGAAAAAGCCCATGAGGCCCCTCCCCTACTCGGCGTGCTGGAGCGCATGCTCCAGACGCTGGCTCACTACCTTGGTGACGCCGTCGGATTGCATGGACACGCCGAACAGCACGTCGGCCATCTCCATCGTGCGGCGCTGGTGCGTGATCATGATCAGCTGCGTGGTGTCGCGCAGCGAGTTCAGGTACGCCGTCAGCCTCCGCAGGTTGGTGTCGTCGAGCGCCGCTTCCACCTCATCCAGGATGTAGAACGGCGTGGCGCGCGTGCGGTACACCGCGAACAGCAACGCCAGCGCGGTCAGCGACTTCTCGCCGCCCGACATCAGCATCATCTTGGTGATGCGCTTGCCGCGCGGCTGGGCGGCCACCTCCACGCCCGTGTTCTCCAGGTCGTCCGGGTCCACCAGCGAAAGCTGGGCGGAGCCGCCGGGGAACAGCACCGAGAATATCTCGCGGAAGTTCGCGTCCACCGTCTCGAACGTGCGAATGAAATCGTCTTTCATGCGGGCATCGATCACGCGCACGATCTTGGCCAGCGAACGGCGTGCGGTCTCAAGGTCGTCCAGCTGGGCCGCGAGGTAATCGTAGCGCGCCTTCAGCTGATCGTATTCCTGGGCTGCGTCGGGGTTGATAGTGCCCATGTTCGCGATGCGGCGGCGCAGCTTGAACGCCTCGCCCTCAAGCGATGCGCGGTCCTCCAGCTCGGGGAGGGCCAGCGCCTTCTCAAGCGGCATGCCGCAGTCGTGGACGATGGCGTTCACAGCGGCATCCACCTGGACTTCCAGACGGCCCTTATCGACGCGCACCTGGCCCATGCGGGAGTTCGCCTCGTCGAAGGCGTCGTGGGCGCCGCGCGCCTTGGCGCGCGCCTCGTTCGCCTGGTTGTGCAGGCCCGAAGACGAATCCTGCGCCAAGGAGGCGCGCTCCTCCAGCGATCGCGCGCGGCGGCGAGCGGAATCCGCCAGCTCCTCCATCAACGCCAATAGCGGCACGGCACGGTGCTCCGCGGCCGATTTGCGGACGAGCGAGGCGCGCGCCTGCTCGTCGGCACGCTCCAGCTCCGCCAGCTCGCGCGCGCGGGCGTCCACGATGCGCGCGGTGTAGGTCTGCCGCTCCGCCAAGGTCGCGGCCGAAAGCCGCGCCTGAGTCAGCTCGTCGCGCGCTTGGGCCGCCTGCTTGCGAAGCGGCGCCAGCTTCTCGCGAAGCTCGGCAAGCGACACGTCGCAGGAGCGGACGCGCTCATCCAGCTCGACGATGCGCTTCTCCAAAGCCTCGACGGTGGGGCGGGCGGCATCGACCGCTTTCGAGGCGTCGGTGCGCTGGCGCTCAACGTCCTCCTGCTCGCGTTTGAGCGAGGAGAGCTTGCCCTGCGCGGCGCGGGCCTCCGCCTCGGCCGCCTCGGCGGCGCCGCGCGCCGTCGCCAGCGATTGGGACAGATGCAGGCTGTCGGTCTGCGCCGTGCGCAGCGCCTCCTCGGCATCCGACAGCGAAGCCTCGGCTGCCGTCTTCGCCTCGACGGCGGCGGCAAGCTCGCTTCTCAAGCCCTCCAAGCGGCGGGCGCGCGCGAGCACGCCTTCCCGCCCCTCGTCGACGCCGCGGCCGATGGTCACCTTGCCGGAAGGCCAAACGACCTCGCCCGATTCGGTGGCGAACCGGATGCCGGACGCGTCGCCGCGATGAGCGGAGAGCGCCTCTTCCAAGGAGGCGCACACAACCACGTCGCCGAGCAGCGCCTCGACGGCGCAAGCCACCTCCTGCGGGCACTCCACGTCGTCGACGAGGGCGCGTCCCCCGCAAGCCGCGGCCGCATCGCGCGAAGGAAGGGGGCCGCTGCCGCCGCCTCGGGGCACCAGCACCACCTCGCCGGCGGCGCCTTCCGCCTCCAACCGGCGCGCGATGGCGCCGGAATGCGACAGCTCGTCCACCAGCAGGGCGGCGACATCGGGCCCCAGCAAGTGCTCGACCAGCGCCTCGGAGCGGGGCGCGACGCGCAGCGCATGCGAAAGCGGCGCGGGGGATCCCCCCACCTCCCCGGCATGGTCGAGCAGCCACGAGCGCGCCGGCCCCGACGAGGCCGTCGTGCGCTCCATCTGCTCGAGGCCCTTGATCTGCGAGGCGAGAACCGACGCCGCGTCGCGCGCCTCGTCCAGCGCCCGGCGCGCCTGCTCGCGCGCGTTCACCGCGGCGCCCGCCTTCTCGCGCGCCGCCCTCTCCGACTCCTCCAAGCCGGACAGCTCGCGGCGCGCCTTCTCCAGCGCCGAGTCCTTCTCCGACGCCTCCGAGATCGCGCGGTCAAGCTGCGATGCGAGCTCCTGCTGGCGCGCCTCGACCAGCTTGGCGTGCGCGACGCCCGCCGCAAGCTCCTCGCGCGTGCGCTGCAGATCGCGGCCCGCCTGCTCGGAAGCCGTCTGCGCCCCGCGCCGGTCCTTCTCCAGGCGGGACATCTCCTTGTCGGCGTCGCGATGCTCCTGAGTGAGGCGCGCGTGCTCGGCGGACAGGCGCGCCACCTCGGCGTCGGCGGTTTCCTTCTTCGCCTTCGCCTCCGCCAGCTGCGCCTGCGCCTCCGCCTTGTCGGAGAGCGCCTGCGCGCGCCGCGCCTTATCGGATTCCAGGGACACCTTCAGGTCCGCCACGTAGGTCTGCGCGGCGCGGCGCTTCTCATGCAGCAGCAGCGTCGCGGCGTCGAAGCGCTCCACCGCCGACGAGGCGCGCCGATGCAGGCGCGAAAGCTCCCCCGCGTCGGCCGTCTGCTTGCGGATGAGCTCCTGCACCCGCTCCGCCTCCTGCTCGGCCTGCGAGATGGCCTGCCGCTTCTGCTCCAGCTCGGCCTCGAGCGCCTTCTCGCGCTCCACCGCCTGGTCCCAGGACCGCTGGAGCGCGCGCAGGTCGTCCACGGCGAGCGAGATCGTCATATCGGAAAGCTGCGCCGTGAGCTCCTGGTAGGTCCGCGCGCGCTTCGCCTTGCGGGCGAGGGGCCCCAGCTGGCGCTCGACCTCCTGCGCGACATCTTTCACGCGGGCGAGGTGCTGGTCCATGCGCTCGAGCTTGCGCGCGCTTTTCGCCTTGCGCTGCTTGTGCTTGAGCACGCCCGCAGCCTCCTCGATGAGGGCGCGGCGGTCCTCGGGCTTGGACTGCAGGATGGAATCAAGGTTGCCCTGGCTGATGATCGAATGGGTGCCCGTGCCCAACCCGGAGTCGTGCAGGATGTCCAGCACGTCCATGCGTCGGGCGGGCGAGCCGTTGATCAGGTACTCGCTCTCGCCCGATCGGTACATGCGGCGCGTGATGGACACCTCGGAGTAGTCGACGGGAAGCGTGCCGTCGGAGTTGTCCAGCACAAGGTCGACCTCGGCGAGGCCGACGCTCTTGCGCGCCGAGGACCCCGCGAAGATGACGTCCTCCATGGCCTGGCCGCGCAGGTTCTTGGCGTTGCGCTCGCCCAGGACCCACAGGACGGCGTCGGAGATGTTGGATTTGCCCGACCCGTTCGGGCCGACGATGGCGGTGATGCCGGGTTCGAGCGTCAGCACGCTGCGGTCGGCGAACGATTTGAACCCCTTGAGGATGAGCGACTTCAGGTACATCGCGCGCCCTACGCCCCGGTCTTGCGCTGCTTGGCGAGTTCGCGCTCGCTCTTGCGGCGCGCCTTCTCCTCCGCCTTCGCCGCGGCGCGCTCGGCCTTCGCCTGCTTCGCCGCCTCGGCCTTCTCGGCGCGCTGGGCGCTGTCCACGCCCAAACCGAAGAACTCGCCCAAGCGCGCGAGCGTGCTCTTGGCCGCCTGGCTCTCGGCCTCCTTCTTAGTGCGGCCGGTCCCCAGCGCCAGGCCCTGCGACCCGGCGAACACCTGCGCGACGAACGTGCGGTTGTGCGGGGGGCCCTGCGTCTCAACCAGCTTGTAGGTGGGGGTTATGCCGTCTTCCTGGAGCTTCTCCTGAAGCGCGCTTTTGGGGTTTTCCGGCTCCAGCGCCAGCTCCGGCGACATGCGCGGGATCAGCGTGCGGTCGACGAACGCGCGCGCCGCCTCGACGCCGCCGTCGAGGAACAGGGCGCCCACCACCGCTTCGTACACGTTCTCCAGCGCGGAATGGAGGCCGCGCTTGCCGGTGCCCGTCTCGGAGGAGCCGAACACGATGATGTCGGCGAACCCCAGATGGTCCGCGACGTCGGCAAGCGTGGTGCCCGCGACGAGCGCGACCTTGATGCGCGTCAGGCCGCCCTCGTCCAAATCGTGGAAGCGCTCGAAGGCGGTCGCGGCGACGATGGCGCCCAGGATGCTGTCGCCGAGGAACTCCAAACGCTCGTAGGAGTACTTGACGGCGCGCCCTTCGACGGCGGAAGGATGGGTCACGGCGGAAAGGAGCAGCTGCTCGTTGCCGAAGCGGTAACCGAGGATCTCCTGCGCCTTGTCCAGCTTGCTTCGTTGTTCTTCCGCGAACTCCATTTCCCCTGCCTCTTACGCCGCGCCCCGCGGGCGCATCGATATGCCGCCCGATCGGCGGCTTCGCCATTCACCTATTCTAACCAAGCCCCGCTACGCGGTCGCGGTCTGCGCGATTATTTCAGAAACGCGCTCGCGCACCGATTTCGCCGCGGTGAGGATGCCGTTGCGCACCGCCAGCGCGTTGGAGGACCCGTGCCCCACGATGCAGGCGCCGTCGACCCCCAGAAGCGGCGCGCCGCCGTAGGTGTCGGGGCTCACCTGCACCATGAGGTCCTTCATGCCGCTTTTCAGCGTGAGCGCGCCCAGCTTGGTGGCAACGGACGAGTACATGATCCCCTTCAGCGTCTTGAACAGCACCTTCGAGGTCCCCTCGATGGTCTTCAGGCACACGTTGCCGGTGAAGCCGTCGGAGACGAACACGTCGTAGGTCGCCGCCAGCACATCGCCCCCCTCTGCGTTGCCGGCGAAGTTCGGCAGCTTCTCGCGCATGAGCTTATGGGCGTCCTGCGCGAGCTTGGAGCCTTTCTCCTCCTCCTCGCCGATGTTCAAAAGCGCGCAGCGCGGGTTCTCGATGCCCAGCATCTTCTGCGCGTAGACGCTCCCCATCCGGGCGAACTGCACCAGGTACTCGGGCTTGCAGTCGGCGTTGGCCCCCACGTCGCACATGACGACCGGGCGCACCGGCGAGGGGATCACCGTCGCCAGAGCCGGCCGGGCGATGCCCTTGGCGCGCCCCATGACCAGCGTCGCGGCGGCGAGGCACGCGCCGGTGGACCCGGCGGAGAAGAACCCCTGCGCCGCGCCCTCCTTCACCAGGCGGCAGCCCACGACGATCGAGGAATCCTTCTTCTTGCGAACCGCCTGCGCGGGATGCTCGCCCATCGAGATCGCCTCGGTGGTGGCCTGCGCCACGCAGCGGTCGTGCACCGCCGAGAACGGCGACACCACCTCGTCAGGCCCGCACAGGATGATGCTCAGATCCTCGTCGGCGGCGAGGGCCTGCGCCACGCCCTCCAGCACGACGTCGGGGGCGTTATCGCCGCCCAGCGCATCAACGGATATGGTGATCTTCTCCGCCATCTCGGCCTCGCTTTCGGTCGTCGCGATACCGCCGCCGCGCATGCGCGCTGCGGCCCATCGCCCGCCTATCGTAGTAGCGCTAACAAAAAGCCCCCTCGCGCCGCATCGAGGGCTTGCGAGGAGGCTTGCATCAAAGCGTTGGGCTCTGCCGTTATTCGGTCTCGATGACCTCGCGGTTGCGATAGTAGCCGCAGCTCGGGCACACGCGATGCGGCAGCTTCACCTCGCCGCAGTTCGGGCACACGGAACGGGACGGCGAATCGATGCGATCGTTGGCGCTGCGACGGGCATGGGTGCGAGCGCGGCCCTTTTTATACTTGGGTACTGCCATGACACTGCTCCTTCTTTAAAGCCGGGCGAGGCCTGCTCGCCCGCCCTGATTCAATAAACACGCGAAAAAGTAGTATACCCACATGACCACGCATGCGCAAGACGGTATTTCGAATCCATAATTGCTGCATCGAAAGGCGCCCGACGCGGCGAAAGCGAAAGGGCGGAGACGCGAAGGGGGCGGCGAGCGCGCAGGCTCCCGTCTCGGGCGGCCCCGGCTCGACCGCGGGCGCCCCTACTCCCCGAACTGCAGCCGGTAGTACTTCGCGTAGGTGCCGCCGCGCGCCAGGAGCTCGTCGTGGGTGCCGAACTCCACCACGCGCCCTTCGTCGACGACCGCGATGGCGTCGGCGCCGCGGATGGTGGACAGGCGGTGCGCGATGATCAGCGTGGTGCGCCCGCGCGAGAGCTCGGCCAGCGAGTGCTGAACGGCGCGCTCGCTTTCGTTGTCGAGCGCGCTGGTGGCCTCGTCCAGGATCAGGATGCGCGGGTCGCGCAGGAACACGCGGGCGATGGCGATGCGCTGCTTCTGGCCGCCGGATAGGCGCGCGCCGCGCTCCCCCACCTGCGTGTCGAAGCCCTCGGGCAGATCCTCCACGAACTCCAGGATGTTCGCCTTGCGCGCGGCCTCGCGCACCTCCTCGTCGGCGGCGCCGGGCTTGCCGTAGGCGATGTTGTCGCGGATGGAGCCGCCGAACAGGTACACGTCCTGCTGCACGATGCCGATCGCCTCGCGCAGCGACGCCACCGTCACCCCGCGCACGTCCACCCCGTCGATCTCCACCGAGCCGCTCGCCGGATCGTAGAAACGCGGCAGAAGCGAGCACGTGGTGGTCTTGCCGCCGCCCGACGGGCCCACCAGAGCGACGGTCGCGCCGGCCGGCACCGTCAGGTCCAACCCGCGCAGCACCTCGGCATCCTCGTCGTAGCCGAAATGCACGTCGCGGTAGCGCACCTCGCCGCGCACGATGCCCTCATGCGCCGCCTGCGCCAACGGCAGCGCGCCGGGGGCGTCCTGGATGTCGGGGCGCACGGCCAGCACCTCCGAGAACCGCCGGAAGCCCGCGTAGCCTTTCTGGAACGTCTCGACGAAGTTGATGAGCTGCTCGATGGGCGACAGGAATATGCCGATGTAGAGCGCGTAGATGGCCAGATCGGTGACGGCAAGCCCGCCCGTCGCGACGAAATACCCGCCTCCGACCACCGTGACGGTGTACAGCACCCCGGTGAACACCGAGTTCACGGCATGGAAGGAACCCATGAACCGGTACGAGCGCTCCTTGGTGTCCACGAAGCGCCGGTTGCTCTCCTCGAACTTGCCCAGCTCCACCGCCTCGTTGCCGAACGATTTGACCACGCGGATGCCGCCGAGCGAATCCTGCAGGCGCGCGTTGATGTCGGCCATCTTGCGCCGGTTCTCGGTGAAGATGATGCGCTTGCGGTAGTTGCGCCAGAAGGAATACGCCGCCATCAGCACGGTCGCCGCGAGCATGATGGCCGTCAGCGGCACGTTCACCAGGAACAGCAAAGCGAACGAGCCGATGATCTTCAGCAGGCAGATGAACAGGTTCTCCGGCCCATGATGCGCCAGCTCCGAGATGTCGAACAGGTCATTGACGATCTTGCTCATCATCACGCCGGTGTTGTGCCGGTCGTAGTACGAGAAGCTCAGGCGCTGGTACTGCTGGTACAGGTCGCGGCGCATGTTGGCCTCCATGCGCGCCCCCATGATGTGCCCCCATGCGGTGATGAAGTACTGGCAGGCGGTGCGCACGGCGTACAGCAGGGCGAACAGCAGGAGGATCCATCCCAGCGAGCCGAGCACCCGGTCGGCGGGGCGCAGGAAGAAATCCTCGGTGAAGAAGCTCAGGAACTGCGGGAACGCCAGATCGATGGCGGCGAGCACCGTGGCGCACAGCAGGTCGAAATAGAATAGGAAGCGGAACGGCCGGTAGTAGCCGACGAATCGCTTGAGCACCTGCAGCGCCGACACCGCCGGCGCATCGGGCCCATCCCCGCGCGTATCGCCGGCCGCGCCCCTCGCCGCCGCTCCGGCAGCTTCCGCCCCGACCCCCTCGGCGGGCTCGGCCGCCGCGGCGCGCGCTTTGCCGGGCGCCGGGGCGCCTTGCGTTGGCATCGTCATGGGGAAACCGCCTATTCGCCGAAGTCGTAATTCTTCAGCGCGTCGAAAGGGTTCTTGCGCTCGGGGGCGGCGCCTTGGTCGCCTTCGGCTTTCACCTGGGCGTCGGCCCCGCACCCGCACGGCCCCTCGTTGAGGTCCGCGCCGCAAGACGGGCACAGCCCCTTGCAATCGTCGTCGCAAAGCGGGATCAAAGGAAACTCCAGCAAAAGCGCCGAGGTGATGAGCGGCATGAAATCGATGGCGCGATCGTCGGGGAGGACCTCGAACTCATCGTCTTCCATCTCGTCGGGGGCTTCCTTATCGGCGTCGATGAGGAAATAGCCCTCGATCTCCCCCACCACGGGGAAGGAGAACTGCTCGAGGCAGCGCGCGCAGGCGGTGCGGGCGACCCCGCGCACCTCGCCGGTGACCAGCAGCGCGTCGCCCGTGTTGGTGACATCGGCCTGCCAGGCAAGGGGGCCTTCGAAATCGTACAGGTCGGGGCCCGCCTTGAGCACGGGGATGGACGCTTCGCCGTCGAAGTGCTCGTAGGCCGCAGGGGCGAACAGCTCCTGCGGCATGGTGATACGAAGCGGATCCATGGCCCGACGCCCTAGCGGCCCTGCGCCATCGAGTTGGCGTTCAGGCGGTCGCGGCAGCGGCGAACGTTGTTCAGCAGCGTGTCGAGGCTGTTCTCCACGTGGCCGAACACCTCGTCGGCGTAGTCCTCGGCGCCGGCGCGGGTCTGGCGCTCCAGCTCGCGGGCGTCGGCGAGGATCTGGTCGGCCTGCTGCTGGGAGATGCGCACGATCTCCTGCTCGCTGGCGATGGTCATCGCCTGGCTGCGCGCGTCCTCGATCATGCGGTTGGCCTCGGCCTCGGCGTCGTCGAGCAGGCTCTGGCGCTCGCGCACGATCTGGCGCGACTGCGAGAACTCGCTGGGGAACGTGTCGCGGATCTCATCCATGATCTCGAAGGCGGCGTTGATGTCCACCTGGCGCATATTGTTCTTGCCGAAAACCGGCTTGGAATCCTCAAGGAGGATGGAAAGCTCTTCGAGCAGCCCAAGAACCCCTGTTTCGTCCATTGACATTCCTTCCCACAAACAGATTCTGCGATTCGACTGCGTGCCGAGATGCGCGATTCAACGCATATCTTTCGCTATTTTAGCATCTATCCAGCATATTCCCAAATGAGAGCAAGGAAAGCATGCACGAAACGCGCACATGGGCCGTCGGGGTTCAACCGCAGGCTTAACCTCGCCCGACGAAAAGCGCCCCGCATGCGGCACGGATCCGCATGCGGGGCGCTTGGCGGCGAAAATGCAGCCGTCCGCTAGGAGAGCATGTCGAGGAGCACCTGCTTGCCCTGCACGCCGATGGCCTGCTTCTTGACGGAGCCGCCTTCGAACACGATGAGCGTCGGCACGCTCATGACGTTGTACTGGCGGGCGATGTCGGGGCTCTGGTCGATGTCGAGCTTGTAGACCTTCGCCTTGCCGGCGACCTCCGCAGCGACCTCCTCGAGCGTCGGCGCGAGCATCTTGCAGGGCCCGCACCACGTCGCGAAGAAGTCGACCATCACCGGGCAATCGGCTTCGAGGACTTTGGACTCGAAATCGGAAGAAGAAACGATCTCGCTCATGGCGATCAGCCTCCTTTGGGTTCGGGAAACGCCCGTCGACCCCCGCGGGATGCGCGCGGCCCCCGCTCGATCACGGATTGTTCCGACGTATTGTAGCGCTCCGCGACCGCCGACCCGCAATCGAAGCGGAATCGCGGGGCAAACGGCGTCCAGGCGCTTGGAACGGCAGCGCGGGGCATCGGACCCGCCCTTACGGCGGCCCGGCGGCGGAGGCGCGACGCCCTAAGCCGTCAGAGCCTGGCTGCTGGCGCGTGGCGCAAGGTAACGTCTCGTCATCAGCTGCGGACGGCGGGGCAGCGCCCACCCCCGGCGATATAATGGGATGGGAAAGAAGGAGCGTGACATGGAAGCGACATTCGACCAGCAGGCCCGTCCCGATCGGGGCGGGGCCGGAACCCCGAACCCCGTCGACGGGACCGCGCCCGCATGGCGCGGGGCGGACCCCGTGGAAGCCGACCTCATCCTGGAGGGCGGGGCCATGCGCTGCCAGTTCACCGCAGGCGTGCTGGACGTGTTCATGGACAGGGGGCTGTTCTGCCGCCGGACCATCGGCGTGTCGGCCGGGGCGTTGTGCGGCTACAACTACGTCGCCGGCGCGGTCGGCAGGTCGTGCTACCTGAACATGAAGTACTGCGACGACTGGCGCTACCTCTCCATGAAGAGCTTCGCGCGCACGGGCAACGCCTACGGCAGGGAGTTCGCCTTCGACGCCATCCCCAACGAGCTCGAGCCCTTCGACGTGCGCGCCTTCGACGACTCGCCTCTGCAGCTGGTGGCGGTCTCCAGCAACCTCGAGACCGGCGAGGCCGACTACCACGCGCTGGCCGACTCGGAATCCGGGATGCCCTACGTCATCGCCTCGTCATCGATGCCCTTGGTGAGCAAGCCGGTCGAGGTCGACGGCAAGATCCTCCTCGACGGCGGGACGTGCGACAGCGTCCCCTACCTCCATTCGCTGCTCACCGCGCCGGAAGGAACGAAGCGCATCGTCGTGCTGACGCAGGCGGAGGACTACGTCAAGGAGCCGAACAAGCTCCTGCCCCTCCTGCACCGCGTCTACGCCGACTACCCGTTCTACCTCGAGCGGCTGCAATGCCGCCATGCGGACTACAACCGGCTCTACCGCGCCCTGCCGAAGCTGCACGAACGCGGCGACGTGTTCGTCATCAGGCCGCCGGAACCCGTCTCCATCTCGAACATGGAGAAGGATCCCGGAAAGCTGATGGACCTCTACGAGCAGGGGTGCTGCGAAGCCGTGCGCTGTTGGGACGGGCTGCAGGCCTACTTGGAAGCGTAGCGCGCCCGGCCGCCTACGCCCTCTCGAGCGTCACCGCCGTGCCGGAAGCCGTCACCATCAGCATGTTGCCCTGCCCCAGCACCTCGTAGTCGATGTCGACGCCGATGACCGCGTGCGCGCCGATCTCGCCCGCGCGCTGCTCCAGCTCGGCGAGCGCTTCGTTGCGCGCGGTCAACAGCTCGTCCTCGTAGCCTTTGGAGCGGCCGCCCACCAGGTTGCGGATGCCTGCCCCGAAGTCCTTGAGGAGGTTGATGCCGGTGATGACCTCTCCGAACACGATCCCGTAGTAGCCGGACACGCGATAGCCTTCGACGTTCTGCGTGGTGGTGATGATCATGGGCCGATCCTTTCCTCGTTTGGCGGGATCCCGCCGTTGCGGGACGATGCGAGTGTAGCACGCCGCAGGCATCTTGGCGCCCATGCGCTACAATGAGGCGTTGCGTCGCAAGGATGCGCTCGGCCGGCGAAGCCGCGCCCCTTCGCGGCGGCTTCGCTCCACCTCCGTTCGAAAGGCGACCATGGCCGAGGATTTCGTCTCTTTGTTCATCATCGCGCTCGTCGCGCTGGCCTGCCCCGTCGCCGCGCGCCTCGTTCCGGGCAAGCTCGTGCCCGAAACCGTGTTCCTGCTCATCGGCGGCATGGTGCTGGGCCCCCACCTCCTCGGCGCCATCCAGCTCACCGAGCCCATCCAGCTGATATCCGAGCTGGGCCTGGCGTTTTTGTTCCTGCTCGCCGGCTACGAGATCAACCCCTCGAACCTCACCGGCTCGCAGGGCAAGCGCGGCGTTCTGACATGGGTCGTCTCGATCGCACTCGCTTTCATCGTGGTGCGGCTGTCCCCCGATTTCTCCGTCAGCCACATCGACGGCATCGCGGTCGCCATCGCGCTCACCACCACCGCGCTGGGGACGCTGCTGCCCATCCTGGCCGAACGCGGCCTTTCCGGCACGCGCGTCGGCGACGCCATCCTGGCCTACGGCACCTGGGGCGAGCTGTGCCCCGTGCTGGCCATGGCGGTGCTGCTCTCGACGCGCAGCACGTGGCAGACCTTCGCCATCCTGGCACTGTTCGTCGCGGTGGCGGTGCTGGCGGCCATCATCCCCTCGAAGATGCACCGCGCCGGCAGCCGCCTGTTCGCGTTCGCCAACAGCACGCGCCACACCAATTCCCAGACGCTGGTGCGCGCCGTCGTGGTGCTGCTGGTCGGGCTGGTGGCGCTTTCCGCCGTGTTCCAACTCGACATCGTGCTGGGCGCCTTCGCCGCCGGGTTCGTCCTGCGCTACATCGTCCCCGACGGCGACCACGAGCTGGAGCGCAAGCTGGAGGGCATGGCCTACGGCTTCTTCATCCCGCTGTTCTTCGTCGTGTCCGGTGCCAAGATCGACGTGATGGCGGTGTTCGACCAGCCGCTGCTCCTGGTCTCGTTCATCCTGCTGCTGCTGATCGTCCGAGCCGCCCCTATCTTCATCGCACTGTCCATCGGGAAGGAGGCGCGCGCCCACCTATGCGTGCACGAGCGCCTGACCGTGTCGCTGTACTGCACCACCGCGCTTCCTATCATCGTCGCCGTCACGACGGTCGCCGTGAATGCCGGCGCCATGCCCTCGGGGACGGCGGGCACGCTGGTCGCCGCCGGAGCCGTGACGGTGTTCCTGATGCCGCTTCTGGCGACGATCATCGACCATGCCTATTCGCATCGCGAGAAATGCGGAAAGCAGGTGCGATGATGCCGGCTGATGGAATGGAGGCCGCCCGCACGGGCCGGATCCGGGCGGCGGGCATGCGGGAAGCCGCCCGCGCTCATCGGCGCAGCGTCCGGAGCGCTTTCCGAGGAGCGACGCATGCTGCATCGGAGAGGAAGGCGGCCGCATGATAGGGACCATCGCCAACACCGCGCTCATCATCGCCGGCAGCCTCATCGGCGGCACCATCAGGCGCGGGCTGAAGGAGAAGTACCAGAGCATCCTCTACACCGCCATGGGCTTGGCGGCGTTCGGCCTGGGCGTCAACGCCGTGGTCCAGAACATGCCCGCAAGCGCCTACCCGGTGCTGTTCATCGCCAGCCTCGCCATCGGCGGCATCGCCGGCACGGCGCTGGACATCGAGGGGCGCTTCGACAGGCTGGTCAGCGGGCGGGCGAAGGACGGGTCGAACCTGGCGCGCGGGCTTTCCACGGCCATCATGCTGTTCTGCATCGGCACGCTCTCGATCCTCGGCCCCATCAACAGCGCGCTCTACGGCGACGAGACCTTCCTGTTCACCAACGCCACGCTGGATTTCGTCACCTCGATGGTGCTCGCCTCCACCTTCGGCTACGGCATCGCGTTCGCCGCGCCGGTGCTGTTCTGCTGGCAGGGGGGCATCTACCTGCTGGCAAGCTTCGCCTCTCCCCTGCTCACCGACGGGCTGATGGCCGAGATCTCCATCGTGGGCGGCTTCCTGATCCTGGCATCGGGACTGTCGATCCTCAAGATCAAGGAGATATCGACGATGAACCTGCTGCCGGCCTTGGCGGTGCCGCCGCTCTGGTTCGCCCTGATGGAGCTCGCCGGCAACTTGGGCGGATTGCTGTAGGATGAGAAAAAGGGACGGAGGTTTTTTCTCATTTTCGCGAAAATGAGAGAAAACCTCCGTCCCCTTTTCTCATCCTATCGCGCAGCGGCGCCCTCCCTTGTCGGGATGGGCGCCGCTCGGATAACGCTACAGTGCCGCGTCGCGGATGATCTCGACCAGCTTCTCCACCGGCCAGGAGCCCTGGTCGCCCTCGTGGCGGTCGCGGACGCTGACGGTGCCCTCCTCGACCTCCTTGTCGCCCAGAACCACCATGTAGGGGATCTTCTGACTTTGCGCCTTGGCGATCTTCACGCGCATGGGCTCGTTCTGCTCGTAAACCTCCACGCGGCCGCCGGCGGCCTTCAGCTTGCGCTCCAGCTCGTGCGCGGCATCGATGTGGCGGTCGGCGATGGGCAGCACGGCCACCTGCACCGGCGCCAGCCATAGCGGCAGCGCGCCGGCGTAGTGCTCGATCAGGATGCCCAGGAAGCGCTCGATGGAGCCGAAGATGGCGCGGTGCAGCATCCACGGGCGCTCCTCGGCGTTGTCCTCGGTGCGGTAGGTGAGCCCGAAGCGCTCGGGCAGGTTGAAGTCGACCTGCACCGTGGAGCACTGCCAGGTGCGACCGATGGCGTCCTTCACCTTGATGTCGATCTTGGGGCCGTAGAACGCGCCGTCGCCCTCGTTGATGTCGTAGGCCAGATCGTGGCGCGCGCACGCCTCCTTCAGGGCGCTCGTCGCGTGCTCCCACATATCGTCGGTGCCGATGGACTTCTCGGGACGCGTGGAGATCTCGGCGGAGTATTCGAAGCCGAAGGTCTTCATGATGTGGTCGACCAAATCGAGGATTGCCACCACCTCGTCCACCACCTGCTCGCGCGTGCAGAACACGTGCGCGTCGTCCTGGGTGAAGCCGCGGGCGCGCAGCAGGCCATGCACCACGCCGCTCATCTCGTGGCGGTAGACCGTGCCGAACTCGAAGTAGCGCAACGGCAGGTCGCGGTAGGAGTGGATCTCGTTGCGGTACAGCATCACGTGGCCCGGGCAGTTCATGGGCTTCACGCCGTACTCGGACAGGCGCGGCTGCTCATCGGTGCCCTCGTTGATGTTGAAGAAGTACATGTTCTCTTTGTAGTAGTCGTAGTGGCCGGAGGTCTTCCACACGTCGGCCTTGTAGATGTGCGGGGTGATGACCTCCTCGTAGCCGCGCTCGTACAGGTCGCGACGCAGCCACTCCTGCAGCGTGCGGATGACGCGCGCCCCCTTGGGCAGGTAGAGCGGCAGGCCCACGCCGGCATCCTCGTCCATCATGTAGATGCCCAGCTCGCGGCCCAGCTTGCGGTGGTCGCGCTTCTCGGCCTCCGCCAGGTTGTGCAGATGCTCGTCGAGCTCCTTCTGCTTGAAGAACGCGGTGCCGTACACGCGCTGCAGCTGCTCGCGCTCGGCGTCGCCCTTCCAGAACGCGCCGGACAGCTTCATCATCTTGAACGCGCCGATCTTGCCGGCGGAGGGCAGATGCGGGCCGCTGCACAGGTCCACGAAGGAGCCGTGGCGGTAGATGCTGATCTCCTCGCCCTCGGGCAGCTCGTCGATGTGCTCCAGCTTGAAGCGCTGGTCGGCGAAAATCCGCTTCGCTTCGTCGCGGGAGACGACCTCGCGGACGAACGGCTCGTCTGCCTTCACGATCTCCGCCATCTTGGATTCGATGGCCTCGAAGTCGTCCGGCGAAAGCGAGCGGGACAGCTCGAAGTCGTAGAAGAAGCCGTCGTCTGTGGCCGGGCCGAAGGCGATCTGCGCCCCGGGGAACAGCTCCTGGACGGCCTCGGCCATCACGTGCGCGCAGGAGTGACGCATGATGCCCAGGGCCTCGGGCGACTTCGCGGTGATGATCTCGACGGTGGCGCCGTCATGCACGAGCGCGTTGAGGTCGGCCGGGGCGCCGTCGATCTTGCCGGCGAGCGCGGCCTTCGCCAAGCCCGCGCCGATGGAGGCGGCCACGTCGGCGATGGTGGCGCCCTCGGCGAGCTCCTTGACGGATCCGTCGGGAAGGATGATGTTCATGCTCGTTTCCTTTCTTGCGCCGGGCGCGCACAAAGCGCCTGCGCTCATCTGGTGCCGGGCGCGCACAAAGCGCCTGCACGTTGGATCGTATGGCCGCCCGGAGCATCTCCCCCAAGCGGCAGCCGCCCTAGTATGCCACTACCCCGCCCCGCCCGCCAGCTCGTCACCGCGAAAAGCCGCGAACATCCGCAGAGGCGGACGACGGCAGCGCCTTCGCGCACCCCGGTAACGATCCGTCATCAGGGCGCATGCCAGCCGTCCCATCGGGTATAATCGCACGAGCACCCGACGCCCCCGCTGCGGCGCATGCGCTGCGCGGGGGCGTCGCATACCGTCCGGCGCGAAGCCGCCGCAGCCGCGAAAGAGAGCGATCGCCATGGAGCAAGCCCAGAGCAACCCCGCCGCGCAAGAGCCGCAGGACAAGAGGAAGATCCCCTTGCTGTACAAGGTCTACGGCCTGTACTGCTTCGTGGCTGCCATCCTCGTGCTGGCGCTCATGGCGACGGTGATCGCCCTCTCCGTCACCGGCAACATCAGCCTCACGGCGGGATCGAACAACGCCTCGCTCACGTTCATCCTCACCGTCTTCCAATTCTTCCTGATGGGCGTCCAAGCCGTCGTCATGCTGATCTTCGGCTACTCGCTGCTGAAGAACAGGCGCCGCTACGCCGCCCTGATGGCGTACGCCCTCGTCGCCATCAGCGTCGTGGGGCTGATCCTCGAGATCATGCTGCACGGCACGGGCGCGAACTCCATCTGGGCGTACGTGCAGCTGGGCATCCAGATCGTCATCTCGGTCACCGTCGATCCCACGCTGCGCGAGGAACGCCGCCGCGAGCGCATCGCGCGCGACAAAGAGCTGGAGGCCGAGGCGAAAGCCGGCACGCTCGGCCGCGCGAAGGGCGACCGCGGCTTCATCGAGCTTGACTTCTTCAACCTGTTCTGGGTGTTCGTGGTGTGCTGCTTCCTCGGCTTGGTCATCGAGACCGTCTACCACATGGTGGTGGTCGATCCCGGCGTCTATCAGGATCGCACCGGCATGCTGTTCGGTCCGTTCTCGCCCATCTACGGGTTCGGCGCGGTGCTGATGACCATCGCGCTCAACCGCTTCTACAAGAGCAACTTCCTCATCATCTTCCTGGTGAGCGCCGTCATCGGCGGCCTGTTCGAAGCTGCGGTGTCGTGGTTCATGCAGACGGCGTTCGGCGCCGTCGCGTGGGATTACACCGGCTCCACCATCTTCGGGCTGTTCCCCGACCCCATCGCGCTGCTGTTCGACGGCCGCACGAGCGCGCTGTTCATGTGCATGTGGGGCGCGCTGGGATGCGTGTGGATCAAGCTTTGCCTGCCGTGGCTCCTGAAGCTGATCAACCTGATCCCGTGGAAGGCCCGCTACGGCGTCACCACGCTATGCGCTGCGCTCATGCTGGTGAACGGCGTCATGACGCTGCAGGCTCTGGACTGCTGGTACCAGCGCGAGTCGGGCTACCAGCCCACCTCCCCCATCGAGGAGTTCTACGCGAAGAACTACGACGACTCCTTCATGGAGCATCGCTTCCAGTCGATGACCATCACGCCCGAAGACTCCGCGCGCGCCGATGTCCCGACGCCCACTTCCAGCTCCTCGCAGGAGGCCGGGTCCTCCCACGGGAAGTAGCCCGCGCGAACGTCTCCGCGTGCAGCCCGATGCGCCTATGCTAACGTTTCCACGCGCAGACCGATGCTCCTGAAGCTCCCGCGCGCATCGGACTGCCCGGCTGCCCATGCGAGCGGGCGTATCGGGCGCCCCCTGCGTGAACGGGCGGATCCGACGGATCCGGTGCTCCTGCCTGCTGGCGCGCCGAAATCCGCTAATCCGTTCTTTTTCGCCGAAACCGGTCACCTACCGCCATCGTGCTGTACGAAAACGGCGGAATAGTATGGATCGAAAACTCGCTCCATCAATTATAGTAGCTTGCATATAATTGTCACCTGCGCTTATGCGCTTCCGATCGTCAGGAATGCGCTTCCCTTTCGCACTGATCCGTTCTTTTCCGGCAAAACGGCGCAGCGCAACGCTCAAGTTGCTCGGTTTCGCCCGAAAAGTACGGAATCCCATCGCGAAGCACAATCACGTGCCCCGATCGCAGCCGGAATACGGAAAAGCCTCGGCATCGATCCCCGTAGCCGCTTACCGTAGTACCTCTAGCCCAGCCGGAATAGGGAAAAGCCCCGGCATCGATCCGCAGGGAACCGCCTCCCATCTTTTGGACTTATATTTCCTGCCCAAGAAAGCGGGAGGCAGTTCGCGAAGGCTCGATGCCGGGGCTGCCGTTCGGAATGTAAGCGCCGCTACTGCTCGACGTGCACGTGCGGCTGCTGCTGTTGCTGCTGGGGCTGCGGCGCACGGCGCTGGCGCTGGGGGCGGCGCTGGCCGCCCTGCATCGGCGTGGCGCAGTACGGGCACACCGTCCACGAGGGATCGAGCGCGCGATGGCAGGTGGGGCACATGTTCTTCAGGCGCTGATGACAGTTCGGGCACAGGATGAAGTCGTCCTCCACCGGATACCCGCAGTTGGCGCACTCGCCGTACTTCATCAGCTGACGCTGCTTCAGCGCGATTTCGAGCTCCTGCTCGTCGCGGTCGATCTGCAGAAGCGAGGGACGCAGCAGGCAGTAGGCCACCACGCCGAGGAACGGAATCAGCGCGATGAGGCACCAGATCCACGACGTGCCGCGCTGGTAGGCGTCGCGCGCGACCCAGATGATGGACAGGACGTACAGAATGACGAGCACCACGATGACCGCCGTGAACGCGGCTTGAAGCTCGGGCGTCCAAAGCTGGGACAGCAGTTCGCTCATATCTACCCCGATCTCTCAATCGGCGACGCGCGAGGACGGCGCGATCGCATACAACAGCACCGTGCGCGGCGCGTTTCCACTGCGCACGGTGCAACATTATAGCAAATAAGCCTAGTTCAGAACGGCGAGTTCGGATTCCACGCGCGCGAGCTGGTCCTCCAAGTCGGCCAGCTTGGCGCGGTCCTTCTCGATGATCTCCGGCGCCGCCTTCGCCAGGAACCCGGGATTCTGCAGCTTCTTGGCGAACTTCGCCGCATCGGCCGCCAGCTTCTTCTGCTCCTTCTGCAGGCGGGCGCGCTCGGCGTCGAAGTCGATGAGCCCGGCGAGCACGCAGTACACCTCGGCGCCCTCCACGACCACCGCAGCGCTCTCGGCGGGCTTCTGCGCCCCGGCCGCGATCGACAGCGACGACACGCGCGCCATCGACGTGATCTGCGGCGCGAGCCCCTGCAGCACCTCCACGGCGCCCTCCTGGGCGTTCACGACCACCTGGAGCTCCTGGCGCGGGGCGATGCCGTAGCGGGCGCGCGTCGAGCGCACGGCTCCCACGACGGCGCACAGCATGCCCACGGCGCGCTCAGCGTCCTCGTCGACCCACTTGACCAGCGTCTCGGGCTCGGGCCACTTCGCCACCATCAGCGCCGGCGCCTCGCCCTCGGCATGGGGCAGGTGCTCCCAGATGGCCTCGGTGACGAACGGCATGGCCGGATGCAACAGGCGCAGGGCATTGTCCAGCACGTACACCAGGTTGCGCTGGGTTTGCAGGCGGGCGGCGGGATCGGCGCCCTCGCGCAGGTCGGCCTTGCAGAACTCGATGTACCAGTCGCAGAACTCGCTCCAGAAGAACGCGTTCAGCTCGCGGGCGACCTCGCCGAACTGGTACGTCTCGATGCCTTCGGTGACCTGCTTGGACAGCTGCGCCAGACGGCTGAAGATCCATGCGTCGGCCTGGGTGCGCACGGCCGGCTCGCCCGGCTCGAAGCCCTCCAGGTTGCCCAGCACGAAGCGGCTGGCGTTCCAGATCTTTGTGACGAACGCGCGCGCCTGCTCGGTGCGCGGGCTGCCCAGAAGCTCGTGGGTCTTCTTGTCGATGTCAGCGTCGAAGCGCACGTCCTGGTTGTTGGTCACCAGCGTCAGCAGGTTGAAGCGCATCGCGTCGGCGCCGTACATGCTGATGAGGTCCATCGGGTCGACGCCATTGCCCTTGCTCTTGGACATGCGCGTGCCGTCCTTGGCGAGGATCGTGGCGTAGATGACCACGTCCTTGAACGGGATCTCCTTGCAGAAGTACGTCGACGCCATGATCATGCGCGCCACCCACAGCGCGATGATGTCGCGCGCGGTCACCAGCGCGGTGGTGGGATGGTGCCCCTCCATCAGCTCCGGATGGTCCGGCCAGCCCTGCGTGGCGAACGTCCACAGCTGGCTGGAGAACCAGGTGTCCAGCACGTCCTCGTCCTGACGCAGCTTGCCGCCGCATTTCGGGCACGTCTCGGCATCCTCCATGAGGGCGTCGGTCCAGCCGCATTCGTCGCAGTAGAACACCGGGATGCGGTGGCCCCACCACAGCTGGCGGCTGATGCACCAGTCTTTCAGGTTCTCCATCCACGTGAGGTAGGTCTGCGTCCAGCGTGCGGGATGGAACGTCACCTTGCCGCTGGTCACTGCCTCGGTTGCGGGCCCCTTCAGCTTGTCGACGGCCACGAACCACTGCTCGGACAGCCACGGCTCCAGCGTGGAGTCGCAGCGGTAGCAGTGCATGACGGAGTGGTGGTGGTCCTCCACATGGTCCAGCAGCCCGTGCTCCTCGAACCACGCGACCACCGCCTCGCGGCACTCGTCGCGGCTCATGCCGGAGAACTCGCCGTAGCCTTCCACCACGTGCGCCGTCTCGTCGAAGATGTTGACCTTCGGGAGGCCGTGGCGCTCTCCCATGGCGAAGTCGTTGGGGTCGTGGGCGGGCGTGACCTTCACGAAGCCGGTGCCGAAGCCCGCATCGACGTAGAAGTCGCTGAAGATGGGGATCTCGCGGTCGACGATGGGCAGCTTCACCTTCGCGCCGACGAACTTCGCCTTGTCGTGGTCCTTCGGCGAGACCGCGACGCCGGTGTCGCCGAGCATCGTCTCGGGGCGCGTGGTGGCCACGACCACGTACTCCACGCCGCCCACCGGCTCGACCAGCGGGTAGCGAAGATGCCACAGGTGCCCGTCTTCCTCCTTGTACTCCGCCTCGTCGTCGGCGATGGCGGTGGTGCAGTTCGGGCACCAGTTCACGATGCGCTTGCCGCGGTAGATCAGACCGTCGTGGTACCAGTCGCAGAACACCTTGCGCACGGCCTTGGCGTAGTCCGGGTCCATGGTGAAATGCGGATCCGAGAAATCGATGGAGCAGCCCATGCGCTTGATCTGCTCGACGATGTGCCCACCGTACTCGCGCGTCCAGTCCCAGCACGCCTCGATGAACTTCTCGCGGCCGATCTCGCGGCGCGAGATGCCCTCGGAAGCGAGCTTCTTGTCGACCTTGGTCTGCGTGGCGATGCCCGCATGGTCGGTGCCCAGGATCCAGCGCGTGGAGATGCCGCGCATGCGGTTCATGCGGATGAGCGTGTCCTGGATGGTGTCGTCGAGCGCATGGCCCATGTGCAGCACGCCCGTCACGTTCGGCGGCGGGATGGTGACCGTGCAGTCGCCCACGCCGGGGTTGCGGCGGTAGTACTCCCCCGCCATCCATTTGTCCAGCATGCGCTGCTCGACGGCGGCGGCATCGTAGGTCTTGGGCATGTTTTCCATGTGGGTTACTTCCTTCGCATCGCTTGGTGCATCGCCTGGAATGCAGGGCGGAAGCGCGCCGCCGCCACCGAAAACGACCCGGGGCCGCAGGGGCGCCTCCGCTATGCGGTCTGCTGGTCCGCCGCCACGACCTTGACCTCGGCTGCGGGGACGGCCTTGCCCGCCGGCGCGGCGTCCTTCAGCGGCACGATCTCGGGCGCCGTGTCGTTGTCGATGTCGCTCGCGCGGACGATGACCTTCGTCGGGCCCTGCGTCTCGGGCAGATCGTACATGACGTCCTGCAGCACCCGCTCGCAGATCGAGCGCAGGCCGCGGGCGCCGGTGCCGTGCTCGACCGCCTCGCGGGCGATGGCGCGCAGGGCGTCGGGCTCGAACTCGAGCTGCGAATCCTCGAACTCGAACATCCTCTTGTACTGCTTCACCAGGGCGTTCTTCGGCTCGGTGAGGATGCGGACCAGATCCTCCTCCGACAGCTCGTTAAGCGAGGTGATCACCGGGATGCGCCCCACGAACTCGGGGATCATGCCGTACTTGTTCAGGTCCTCGGGCAGCACCTGGGCCAAAAGCTCGGCCTCGGCCTGCTTCTTGCTCTCGGGCAGCTCGGCGGAGAATCCCAGCCCGCTTTTGCCCACGCGCGCTGCGATGATGTCGGCCAAGCCGACGAACGCGCCGCCCAGGATGAACAGGATGTTGGTCGTGTCGATGTGGATGAGCTCCTGCTGGGGGTGCTTGCGCCCGCCCTGCGGCGGGACGCTTGCCTCGGTGCCCTCCACGATCTTCAGCAGTGCCTGCTGCACGCCCTCGCCCGACACGTCGCGCGTGATGGAGAGGTTCTCCGCCTTGCGCGCGATCTTGTCGATCTCGTCGACGTAGATGATGCCGATCTGCGCGCGGTCGATGTCGAAATCGGCCGCGGTGATGAGCTTCAGCAGGATGTTCTCCACGTCCTCGCCGACATAGCCCGCCTCGGTGAGCGTGGTCGCGTCGGCGATGGCGAACGGGACCTGCAGCGTGCGGGCGAGCGTCTGGGCGAGCAGCGTCTTGCCGGAGCCGGTGGGGCCCAGCAGCATGATGTTGCTCTTGGCGAGCTCCACGTCGCCGTCGCGCGCATCGGCGCCCAGGCTGATGCGCTTGTAGTGGTTGTACACCGCGACGGACAGCGCGCGCTTGGCCTGCTCCTGCCCCACCACGTGCTCGGAGAGCTCGGCGTAGAGCTGATGCGGCGTGGGCAGCTGCCCGAGGATCTGCTCGGGGGTGGCCGGCGCGCCAGCCTGCTGCGCGCCCTCGCGGCGGGCGTGGCGCCCGGCGGGGGCCTGCTCGGCGCCCGCCTGCATCGACGAGATCGAAAGGCCCAGATCGCGCATCATCGCGTCCGCGCACACCGAGATGCACTCGTCGCAGATGTAGATGCCGTTCGGGCCCGAGATCATCGCGGCGACCTCGCCGGTGCGCTTGCCGCAGAATGCGCAGACGATATCGTCATCGGCCTGGAAGCCGTCGTTCCAATCCTTCGCCATGTGACCTATTCGCTCTTCTCTTCGGAGGAGGCTGCGCGCGAGACCGTGATGCGGTCGACGAGCCCGTAGGCCACCGCCTCCTCGGCGGTCAGCCAGTTGTCGCGCTCGCAGTCGGCGTGCAGCTGCTCCTGGGTTTTCCCGCAATGCTTGGCGAGGATGCCCTCCAGGCGCTCGCGCGTCTTCTTGATCTCCTCGGCCATGATCTGGATGTCGGTCTGCTGAGCATGGCCGTCGCCCGTGCCGCCCATGGGCTGGTGGATCATCACCTGGGCGTTCGGGAGGATGAAGCGCTTGCCCGGCGCCCCGCCCGCCAGCAGCACCGACCCCATGGAGGCCGCCATGCCCAGGCAGATGGTGGACACGTCGCATTTCACGAACTGCATCGTGTCGTAGATGGCAAGGCCCGCCGACACGCTGCCGCCCGGCGAGTTGATGTAGAGCGCGATGTCCTTGTCGGGATCGGCGCTCTCCAAGTGGAGCAGCTGCGCCACCACGGAGTTGGCGACGTGGTCGTCGATCGCCTCGCCAAGGAAGACGATGCGGTCGTTCAGCAGGCGAGAGTAGATATCGTAGCTGCGCTCGCCACGCGGCGATTGCTCGATGACGTAGGGGATCAGCGCCGATCGAGTCTGATGGGGATCGTAGCCCATGGCTGTACCTCGCTAACCTTGCGCGGCGCCTCGCGCCGCCCGTTACATACGTATGCCGTTATAGCACACGGGCGCACCATCGGCGCGCCCGTTGGGAAACTGTGATAAAAGACCGGAAGCTACTCGGCGTCGGCCGTCTCCTCCTTGGCCTCCGCGGCCTCGTCGGCTTTCTTGGCCTTCTTCGAGGAGGACTTCTTGGCGGGCTTCTTCTCCTCGGCGCCCGGGACGACCTCGGTGACCTTCGCCTTGTCCATCACGTCCTTGGCGGCGTTGGAACGCAGGATGCCCTCGCGCAGCAGGTGGATGCGGCCGGCCTCGCGCCATTCCTTCTCGAGCGCGGCGGGATCCTTCGCGCCGCTCTTCTGGAACTCCTCGGAGATCTCCTCGTCGGAAACCTCCAGGCCGAAGTGGCGGGCCCAGGCGTCCAGGGCCAGGTCCTGCTTGACGCTATCGACCGCCTGGCGCTTGACGTCCTGCTGGAACTGGTCGGTGGTGATGCCCTGGTCGGCCAGGTACGCGTCGAACGTGATGCCCTGGCGCTGCAGCTGCTGGAAGAAGTCCTGGAGCAGCTGGGTCTCGACCTGCTCGCACATGGCCTGGGGCGCCTCGCCCTCCAGGCGGTCGGCCAGCTCGCCCATGCAGGAGATCTCCTTCATGCGGGGGATGATGGAGTCCTTCTGGGTCTTGATGGAGTCCTCGATGCCGGAGCGCATGTCCTCGACGCTCTCGAAGCCCAGCTTGTCCTTGGCCCACTCGTCGGTGACCTCGGGCAGGACCTTCTTCTTGACGACCTTGACCTCCACCTCGAAGTGGATCTTCTCGGTCTTGCCCGTCAGCGGGGCGGTCATGACGGTGGCGTCCTCGGGCATGTCGATGTCGAAGGACTTGGTCTGGCCCTTCTTCATGCCCATCAGCTCGTCGTTGAAGGCCTCGGGCAGGAGCGCGGAATCCATGCCCCACAGGCGGGACTCGGAGCTGATGGACTCGATGTCCTCGCCGGCGTCATCGGTCGCCTTGATGGCAAGCTCGACCCAGTTCTCGGGCTTGACCTTGGTGGCGGCGTTGCAATCGACCAGCTCGTAGTAGTGCTCGCGCAGCTGGTCGATCTGCTCCTGGACCTCCTCGGCGGTCGCGCCCTCGGGAGGAAGCTCGACCTCGACGGGGTCGTAGCTGGACAGCTCGTAGGAAGGCTTCACCTCGACCTCGAAGCAGAACTCGAAGTCCTTGCCGGAGGCGGCCAGGCCCATGTCCTCGCTGAACTCGGGGTTGCCCACCGGGTAGATGCCCACCTCATCGATGGCGCGGGGGTACAGGTCGTTCACCAGGTCGTCGCTGACGGTGGCGGCGATGTAATCCTTGCCCAGCGCGTTGTCGATAACCGGGCGCGGGGCCTTGCCCTTGCGGAACCCGGGGAAATTGTATTTCTTCGCGGCGTCGCGATACGCCTGCTTCATGCGGGAGTCGACCTGCTTGGCATCGACGGTGACGAACACCTTGGCGCGATTGCCTTCCAATGACTCTACTTTAGTTTCCACGTAGCTTTCCTCCATCATTGACGTTGTGCCTCAAGGCATCCGGCGGCGTCTGCGCGCCGCCTGAAGCGCGCCTCGGGCCGACCGTTTTCGAGGGCCGCGCAAGCGCACCGACTTGGCATTATCGCACAGTGCCGCGCCAAGCGAAAGAAGGTTCCATAAAACGCCCGAAGGGAGGCGGCGCCGGGATTCTCGCACCGCCGGAAATAGCAAAAACCAGCGAACATCGATCTGCCGCGGGTTTGAGACTTTGGACAGGCATAGGAAAAAGGAAAAGCCCCGTTGCCGGGGCTTTGATTTCAGATGGTGGACCGTCGGGGACTCGAACCC
>URRZ01000012.1 GCA_900550385.1 uncultured Coriobacteriaceae bacterium
GTCTTCCGGCGTGCGGTCGGGATCGTAGCCTTTGCCGCGCAGGAAGTCCTCGGCGAGCACCTCCGGGTTGCCGCCCAGCAGGATGTCGGTGCCGCGGCCCGCCATGTTGGTGGCGATGGTGACCGCCCCCAGGCGGCCCGCCTGCGCGACGATGTGCGCCTCGCGCTCGTGGTTCTTCGCGTTGAGGGTCTCATGGCGGATGCCGCGCTTGTCGAGCAGGCGCGAAAGGCGCTCGGAGCTCTCGATGGACACGGTGCCGATCAGGCAGGGCTGCCCGACGGCGTGGCGCTCGGCCACGTCGTCGGCCACCGCGTTGAACTTCGCGTCGATGGTGCGGTAGACCAGGTCGTTCTCGTCCTTGCGGATGACCGGCCTGTTGGGCGGGATGGCCACGACCGGCAGCTTGTAGATCTGGCGGAACTCGGCGTCCTCGGTCATGGCGGTGCCCGTCATGCCGGAGAGCTTGGAGTAGAGGCGGAAGTAGTTCTGCAGCGTGATGGTCGCCAGCGTCTGGTTCTCCTCGCGCACCAGCACGTGCTCCTTCGCCTCGAGCGCCTGGTGCAGGCCCTCGGAGTAGCGGCGGCCCTCCATGATGCGGCCGGTGAACTCGTCGACGATCTTGACCTCGCCGCCCACCACCACGTAGTCCACGTCGCGATGGAACAGGAACTGCGCCTTCAGCGCCTGCTGCAGGTGGTTGGGGAGGAGGCCGGTGGGGTCGGCGTAGATGTCGTCGATGCCCAGCATCGACTCGATCCGCTCCAAGCCGCTTTCCGTGGCGTTGATGGTGCGCTTCGCCTCGTCCATCTCGAAGTCGACGCCCTCGCGCAAACCCGGCATGACGCGGGCGAACTTGTTGTAGGTGTCGGCAGCCTGAGCGCCGGCACCCGAGATGATCAGCGGGGTGCGGGCCTCGTCGATGAGGATCGAGTCGACCTCGTCGACGATGGCGAAGTGGTGCCCGCGCTGCACGCGCGCCGACGCGCGGGTGACCATGTTGTCGCGCAGGTAGTCGAAGCCGAACTCCGAGTTGGTTCCGTAGGTGACGTCGGCCTGGTAGGCGGGCTTCTTGCGGTCGATCCGCATGCCGTTCTGGATCAGGCCGACCTCCATGCCCATGAAGCGGTAGATCGCGCCCATCCACTCGCTGTCGCGGCGGGCGAGGTAGTCGTTCACCGTGACGATGTGCACGTTCTCGCCGCCCAGCGCGTTGAGGTAGCCCGCCAGCGTCGACACGAGCGTCTTGCCCTCGCCGGTCTTCATCTCGGCGATCTGCCCGTCGTTCAAGGCCATGCCGCCGATGAGCTGGACGTCGAAGTGCCTCAGCCCCCGGACGCGCGCGGACGCCTCGCGGACGGCGGCGAACGCCTCCACCAGCAGGTCGTCGAGCGGCTCGCCCGCATTCAGGCGCTCGCGGAAGCGCGGGGTGAGCGCGCGCAGGGCCTCGTCGCCAAGCTGCTTCATCGAGGGTTCGAGCGCGTTGATGGCGTCGACTTTCGCCTGGTAGCGCTTCATCTGCTTGCCCTCGCCCACGGTGAGGAGCTTGGAGAGGAATCCAGCCATGTCTTGGAGCCGTCCCTTCGTCTTGGCGCGGCAGGGCGCTGCCGCGATGTCCGGAGCGATGCCGGAATGAGTTCAAACAGCATCATGCTATCACATGCGCGATAGCACCAACGGAATTACACACATGGCGGGCAGGCGGCGCCCATCGCGCGCCCTCGCCCGCCTTCCCCGCCCTCCGCCTGCGAAAACGGCGGGGCTGCCGCGTCAGAAATCCACGCCGTCCTCCTCCTCGATGATGCTGCGGTACAGGGCCATGGTGTCCAGCGACGGGTCGATCCCCAGCTCGTCTGCGAGCGCGCGGCGGCAATCGAAGTAGGTCGCCAGAGCCGACGCCCTCTGGCCGGCCGCGACCTGCGCCTCCATCATGGCGACATAGACGTCCTCGCGCAGCCGGTTGCGCGCCAGCGCGGCGCGCGCGAACCACAGCCCCTCCTGCGTGCGCCCCTGCGCGACCAGGCGGCGCGACGCGCCGACCAGCGAGTCGACCAGACGGGCGCGGCATTCGGCGCGCATGCGCTCTATCGGCTCGGTCCCCTTCTCTCCCGGGAGGAGTTCCCCCGAGAAGCGGTGCTCTATCTCGGAGGAGAGCCGCGCCCACCCGTCGGTGTCCATCGATCCGAACAGGAGGGTCCGGCACACGTCGTCGAAATCCACGATGTCGCTTCGCAGCAGGCCGCCCTCCAGGCGGCAGGCGTTCTGCTGCCGTATGAGGTAGGGGCAGGTCCCGTCGGGAAGGGCGAGCGCCTTGCGCAGCAGCGACCAGATGGTGTAGAAGTTCTTGCGCGTCGAGGCGCCGGCCGCGTCGGGCCACATCGCGGCCATCAGGCGATCGCGCGAGATGTCGCGCCCCCTGCCCATGACCAGCAGGGACAGCAGCGTCTTCACCTTCTGGCGCCGCAGCTTCGCCGGGTCCACCTTCTCGTCTCCGATGAACGCCTCCAAGCCGCCGAACACGTTCACGGTCAACAGGGGCGCGCCGGCCGCCCCGGGCCGCTCCCCGACGCGGTAGCGCCCGTCCAAGAAGGCGTCGGGGTGCGTCGCCGCGTATTCGGCCCGCCACCGCTCGTCCTCGCGGCGGCGGCGCTCCAGCTCGCGGCGCTGCGACATAACGACGGCCTCGGCATCCCGGGCCGCGCGGACGGCGGAGGGGCTGTCCAGGGGATCGCGTTCGGGCGCGAAGCCAGTGGAGCGGACGAACCCCTCCCACATCAGGCACGCCAAAGCCGCGAATGCGTCCGGCGCGCGCCCCTGCGCATCCTCGATCCGCCCCCCGACAAGGCGCGCGGCATCGCGCACCACGCCCCAGCCGGCGCTTTCGCCGTCGGAAGCGCCCCCGTCGCCTTCGGGCGCCATGCCGGCGGGCGGCCGGCTCGCGTCCTCGAACAGCCAAAGCGCGGCGATCGACAGCGCGTCGGGATGCGCCCTCCCGGCGCTCCAATAGCCCCAGAGCTCGCGCGCCCGCGCCGGTGGGACCCGCGCCGCATCCCACATCGCCGCGAGGGGCCGCGTCCAGCGCGCGACGGGAAGCCCCTCGGACCCATCGGCGGGAAACGGCTGGGACGCCCATCCCCCAAGGCGGCTCGCGGCATCCGCGCGTTCCTTCCCCAGCCCCAGGCGGGCGATCGCCAAAAGGCCCATGACCTGCGGGCCCTCCGATCGGGACGCCGCCGCCTTGCGCGCGTGGCGGCACGCCGCCTCGGCATCGCCGAGGAACGCGGCGCGCCACGCCTCGCCGGCTTCCAGCTCGCCGCCCCGCGAGCGTCCCCCGCGCCCCAGATGGGCGGCGAGGTCGCTCGCCGGCAGGAAGCACGCCTGGCGCGCAAGCGCGGCCGCCCGCCCTGCGAGCCAATCCGCCTTCGCCTCGCGCGGGCACAGGGCGCCCACCAGCCCGCAGGCGCGGCTTCCCTCCCCGCGCGCCAGCAGCACGTCGGCGATGCCGCACGCCAAAGACGTCCGATCGGCGAAGCACGACCTGCCGGCCGCCGCATCGAGCTTCCCGGAAAACGCCCGCGCTATGTCCTCCGGATCGAACGGCGGGGCGCTGAAGCCGCCGCTTCGCAGGTCGATGCGCAGGAACGGGTATTCCTCCGAAAGGATGCGGACGGGCTCCTCGCCCCCGGCCTCGAACGCGCCCAGATCGTCGATCGATCCCTCGACGAGCGCCAGCATCACCACCATCGCCAGCACCAAATCGGACGGCAACTCCTCCTTGGCGATGCCCGAGAGGAAGGCGCCGGGCGCCGCTCCCCTGCCCCAGCGCAGACCCGGGACGCGCGAGGCGCTGCCTGGAGCCTCCTCCGAGAAAGCGGCGTCGATGCCCAACGCGAGCTCGTCGTCGGAGACCAGAAGATCCGACGGGCCCAGCTTCAGCCGGTCCTTCTGGAGCGAGGCGTAGGCATCGCAGGAAGGCGCGCAGCAGGCGATGACCTCGCATCCGGCGCGCATGAGGCCGTCGATCTCGCGGGAGAGGGCGCGCGCCCGCTCGGAGCCGAGCGGGGGAAGGTCGTCGATCACCGCCAAGGCGGCGTGCCCGTCGACCTTGAGCAGCCCCGCGGCGATGACGCCGGAGTCCAAGTCGCGCAGGAAGCACGGGCTTTTGGCGTTCAGCCACATCACGTGCTCGAACGCGAACACGGTATCGGCGTAGCCGAAGGCCAGGCTCGTCTTCCCGAACCCGTCGGGGGCGACGATGAAGCGGGCGACGGCGCGATCGCGCAGAAGGCGCGCGATGAGATCGGGTCGGTGGAAGCAGCGGAGCGAGGCGAGGTGCCGGGGACGGCGTCCGACGCATGCGGAAGATTCGAGATACGTCGACATGCGTGCGACCTTTCACGGGTCCGCACAAGCGCCCAGACACCCCGATTGTACCCCTCCCCGAAGCGCCGGGCAACACGGGCGCCGCATGCATGCCCCGCCGAATCCCTTGCGCGGAAGGCGGGGCGCGGTACTACAATGGCAAAGGAAGGAAACGACGCCCGAGGAGAAGACATGCTGAGCAAAGCCGATCTAGCCGCCCTGCCGGCATTCCGCGCCGCCCACGCCCACGACAAGGGCGCCGGCACCGGATGCACCGTCATCGTCGCCCCCGAAGGGGCCGTCTGCGGCGTCGACGTGAGAGGGGGCGGGCCCGCCACGCGGGAGACCGACCTCCTGCGCCCGGAGAACATGATCCAGAAGGTCCACGCGGTGGTGCTCTCGGGCGGCAGCGCCTTCGGGCTGGAGGCGTCGTGCGGCGTTATGGAGGCGCTTGCCGAGCGGGGCATCGGATTCGAGCTCGGCGGCGCGCACGTGCCCATCGTGGCGGGGGCCTGCCTGTTCGACCTGCTGGTCGGGAAGAACGCCCATCCGGACAAGGCGATGGGGCGCGCCGCGGCGATCGAGGCGCTGGCGGGCGGCGGCACCCTTGCGGAAGGCAACGTCGGAGCCGGCTGCGGCGCGAGCGTGGGAAAGCTCCTCGGAGCGGAACGGGCCATGAAGTCGGGCTTCGGGACGGCGGGCCTGCGACGGGGGGATCTGGCATGCGTGGCGCTCGTTGCCGTAAACGCCTTGGGGCACGTGATCGGCCCAGACGGCGTGCAGATAGCAGGAACCCGCGCTGACGACGGCGGAATCCTCGACCCGCTCGATGCGTTCGAACGCTCGGTCGAGCTGGCTGCCGGGCGGCCCCCCGCCACCACGAACACCACCATCAGCTGCGTGCTCACCAACGCCCGCATCACCAAAGCACAGGCGACGAAAACCGCCTCGTGCGTGCACGATGCCTACGCCCGCGCCATCAAGCCGGTCCACACGCTCAACGACGGCGACACCGTGTTCGCCTGCGCCTCGGGCGAGGTGGATGCCGACCCTGATGCAGTCTCGGTGCTCGCCACCGAGGCCATGCAGCGCGCGATCGAGCGCGCCGTCTCCTGCGCCGAAGGCGCCTACGGATTGCCGGCCGCACGCGACCTGAGGATCCGCTAGCGCCTCCGCGCGAAAGCGGGGAAAGAAAGGCCCCTTAGCGCTCCAACATCTTGGAAATACGGTCGGAGTACTGCACGCCGTCCAAGCCCGCCTCGGCGGCGAGGTCGATCACAGGCGCGTCGTTCCACAGCTCCTCCAAGCGGTAGTACTCGCGCGCCTCGGGCATGAACACGTGCACCACGACATCGCCGTAGTCGAGCAGCGACCACGATCCGTCGCGGCTGTCCTCGGTATGGCTGGGCTTGACGCCGGCCTGCTCGCGCAGCGCGTCCTCGATCTCGTCGATGATCGCCTCGACCTGGCGGGAGTTCGCCGCCGTCACGATCACGAAGTAGTCGGTGATGCTCACCAGCTCCCGCACATCCTGCACGAGGATGTCGGAGGCCTTCTTCCCATCGGCCGCGCGCGCCGCGATGAGCGCGCATTCGCGCGAGAACGCCTGCTTGGCGTCCGCCGCCTCGGATGCGGTGCCCTCCTGGGTTTCCTCGATGCCGTTTTCCACCATGCGATTCCTCTTTCCTATCTTTCCGCCCGCCGGGCGATGCAATGGTTCCAAACTTCCAGCGATTTCGGATGGATGAAACGCCTTCTGTCGATAAGGTTAGCAAAGACGTGCGCCGCGACGTCGACGAAAAGCTCCTCCAGCGATTCTTTTTCCGGAAGAGCACGCAATTCGTCCACACCGGGGAAGTCGCGGCCGGGCTCTATGACGTCGGCGATGTAGACGATCATGTCCAGATCGCTCATCTCGGTCGCTCCGGCGGTGTGCTTCTCAATGGCGCTGATCACGTCGGGGGGTATCTCCGGGAAGCGGCGCGCGAGGGCGACCGCCGCCGTGGGGCCGTGGAGGAGCTGGGGCATGCGCTCCAAAAGGAACGGATCGACCTCGAGCCCGAGTTCCGCCACGCGCTCGCGGATGCCGGCGTCGTCGTACCCCTTGTCCCAATCGTGCAGCAGGCCGGCAAGGCGGGCCTTGCGCCGATCGGCTCCGTAGAGCCCGGCGAGGCGCTCGGACGTTTCGGCGACCCCCAGGCAATGGCGGTAGCGGCTCGTCTTCGGAAGGCGCGCCTTGAGCTCCGCCCGGCGAGCCTCGTAGAACCCGTCGGACAAAGCGCCCTTCCCCTCCATGGAGGCCTCCCCCGCCGCAGCGGCGGCCACGCCCCCCCTATCCGGACTAGGCATGATCCCCCTCCCGGTACAGCCCATGCGATTCGATGTAGTCCCTCACGCTCGCCATGGTGAGGTAGCGGATGGACTTGCCCGCCGCGACGCGCGCCCGCAGATCGCTCGACGAGATGGAAAGCGCCGTTGCCTCCATGTAGGCGACGTCGAAGTTGCCCGCATGCTCGATCTCCGCCCGCTTCTCCTCGGTAAGGGGGAACCCGGGCCGGGTGACCGCGATCAGCTTCGCGAGGCCGGCGATGGCGGCGCTCTCGCGCCATTTCACGATGCTGGCCACCGCATCGGCGCCGGTGATGAACCACAGTTCGACGTTCTCGGGGAGCAGGGCCTTCAATTCGCGCAGCGTGTCGACGGTGTAGGTGCGGCCCCCGCGGCGGATCTCGATGTCGCTCACGTCGAACGCGGGGTTGTCCCTGACCGCGAGGCGGCACATCTCCAAACGGTCGGCGGCGGGGCTCACCGCGCGGTCGAGCTTGAACACGGGCATGCCCGCAGGCACGAAGACCACCGCGTCCAGCCCGATGGCCTCGCGCGCCTGCTCGGCGACGGCAAGATGCCCGATATGGATGGGGTCGAACGTGCCCCCCATGATCCCCAAGTGGACCCGGGCGCCGTCGGCGCCGAGGGAGTCGAACCGCTCGCTGAACCCGGGCACCGAAGGCTTCCCCGACGTTCCCGACGGGGCGGCCATGCCCGCCGCTGCATCCCCCGCCATGCTAGGAGCGCACCTGCCCGTCACCGCGCAGGACGTACTTGTACGAGGTCAGCGCCTCGAGGGCGAACGGCCCGCGCGCATGGAGCTTCTGGGTGGAGATGCCGATCTCGGCGCCCATGCCGAACTGCCCGCCGTCGGTGAACGCGGTCGAGGCGTTGGCGTAGACGGCGGCGGCGTCCACCCGCGCGAGGAAGCGCTCGATGGCGGCGGCGCCTGCGGGATCCGACGGATCGGCGACGATGGCCTCGGAATGATGCGTTCCGTAGCGGTTGACGTGGTCGATCGCCTCCGCCGCGTCCTCCACGCATTTGACGGCGATCTCCGGCGCGAGGTACTCGGTCCCCCAATCCTCCTCGGAGGCGCGGTCGAGCCGGATCGCATCGCCGGCCTGCGCGAGCCGCTCCGCTACGGCGAAGGACACGTCGTCGCAATGCAGCGCGACGCCGTGGGACGCGAGCAGCGCGAGCATCTCCGGCAGGAACGCCTCGGCGATCGCGCGGTCGACCAGAAGCGTCTCCGCCGCGTTGCAGACGCCGTAGCGGCGGCACTTGGCGTTCTCGACGATGGAGCGCGCCATGCCGAAATCCGCCGAGGAGTGGACGTACACGTGGCAGTTGCCGGTCCCCGTCTCGATGACCGGGACCTTCGAGCATTCGACGCAGTGGCTGATCAGCCCCGCCCCGCCTCGCGGGATGAGGACGTCCACGATTCCATGCAGCTGCATGAGCTCGTCGGTCGCCGCGCGATCGGTCGACGCCACGGAGCCGATGCAGCCTTCCGGCATACCGGCGGCGACGGCGGCGTCGTGCAGCACCTTGGAGATGGCCGCGTTGGAGCGCGCCGCCATGCTGCCCCCGCGCAGGACGCAGGCGTTGCCCGACTTCAAGCAGATGCCCGCGGCGTCGGCGGTGACGTTCGGACGGGCCTCGTACACGACGGCGACCACGCCCAGCGGGACGCTGACGCGCTCAAGCGAGATCCCGTTGTACATGGAGCGGCGCTCCTGGACCTTGCCCAGCGGATCGGGGAGCGCCACCAGATCCTCCAGCGCCGCCGCCATCGACTCGACGCGCGATCCGTCCAGCATGAGGCGGTCGAGCAGGCTCTCCTTGGTGCCCGCGTCGCGGGCTGCCTCCATGTCGAGCGCATTGGCCTCGACGATGACGGACGCGTGCTCGCGCAGCGCGCGGGCCATCGCGCGCAGGGCGCCGTCGCGCTCCGCCAGACTGGTCTGCCCCAGCTCGACGCTCGCGCACCGCGCCGCCTGAGCGATCCCCAGCACCTCGGCTTTGATCGTATCGTTCGACATCAGAGCAAACCTCCCATCGCGTTCGAAGCGCCCGCAGGCGCCTCTGCGGCGCCGGACGGCGGGCGCGGCTTCCTATTCGAATACCACGAGCTCGTCCCTGTGAACCAGGGGGCGCTCAGCCAGGTGGGCGAGCAGGCGGTTGCCCGCAAGCGTCTTCTGGTCGAGCCCTTCCGCAAGCTCCACTTCGTCGGAATCCGCAGACACCCTGCCGCGCGCGAACACATGCCCCGCGGCATCCAGGATGTCGACGATGTCTCCCGCATCGAAGCACCCTTCGACATTGACGACGCCCACCGCCAGAAGCGACGAGCCGCGCTCGATGAGGGCGGCCTTTGCCCCGTCATCGACGCGTAGCGCCCCGCGCGTCGCGTCCCCGAGGGCGATCCAGAGCTTCTTCGGGGTGATCTCGTGAGGCCGCTCGGATGCGGAGAACAACGTGCCGACCGGCTTCCCGCCCGCCGCATCGACGACGACGTCGGCGCGGTTGCCGTTGCAGACCACGAGCGGTATGCCCGCGACCATCAGGACGCGCGCGGCCTTGATCTTGGTGATCATGCCGCCCGAGCCCATGGCGGTGCCAGCGTCGCCGGCCGCTGCCAGGATGTCGGATCCTATGGCGTCGACATGCTCGATCAGGCGCGCATCGGGCACCTTCCGCGGGTTGGCGTCGAAAAGCCCGTCGATGTCGGAGAGGATCACCACCAGCTCCGCCTCCACCAAGCACGCCACCAACGCGGCGAGCGTGTCGTTGTCGCCGAAGCGGATCTGCTCGACCGAAACGGTGTCGTTCTCGTTGACGATGGGCACCACGCCCATGTCCAGCAGCCGGTCGAACGTGTCGCGCGCATGCAGGTACGCCGTGCGGTCGGCGGTGTCCCGGCGCGTCAGCAGCACCAGGGACGTGACGATGCCGTAGGGGGCCAGCGCCTCGGCGTATGCGGAGGTCAGAACGCCCTGCCCCACCGACGCCGCCGCCTGGAGGCTGGGGATGTCCCGGGGGCGCTCGCGGATGCCCAGCGCCTCGAGCCCGCTGGTGATGGCGGCGGAGGTGACGATGATGGGGTTCCACCCCGCATCGCGGACGCGCTTCACCTGCTCGGCGATCTTGCCGAGGTAGTCGCGGTCGATGCGGCCCTCCGCCGTCGCGAGCGTGGAGGTGCCGATCTTCACCACCAGCGGCCTGCGGCCGGCGCCTTTCGCCGCGCCCGCGCCGCCATGCGCGCGGCCGCTCACAGCTCCAGCTCCTCGAAGGGGTCGTCCGCGCCGGAGGCGGACTCGAAGGCGAACGACCTGCCGACGATGCGCACCTCGTCGCCGTTGCGGGCGCCGGCGTCCTCGAGCGCCTTGTCGACGCCCAAGCGCTTGAAGCGGTGCTGCAGGAACGTCAGCGCCTCCTCGTTATCCCAGTCGGTCTGCACGACCATGCGCTCCACCTGGCCGCCCTCCACGCGGAAGATGCCGTCGGAGAGCTTCTTGACCTTGAAGGAGCGGTCGCGCGCCTCGCGCTTGAGCTCCCAGACGTGATCGTACTGGACCTCCGCAGCCGAGGCCTCCTCGCGCGCGGCCTCGCGCAGCTCGCGGACCTTCGTGCCGATGGCGCGCTTGAGCCCCTCGACGCCTTCCCCGGTCAGCGCGCTGATCAGGTACAGCTTCGGGTCGATGCGGCTGTCGGCGAACTCGTCGCCGCCTGCAGCCGCGATGGAGTCCTGGCGCACGCGCTCCGCGAGACGGCGGGCCGCCTCCTCGGTGCCGGGGGCGTCTATCTTGTTGCCCACGACGATGCGGGGGCGCTCCTCCAGCTCCTCGGCGTACAGGGCGAGCTCGCGGTTGATGATCTCGTAATCATCCAGCGGATCGCGCCCTTCCAGGCCACCCGTCAGGTCGACCACGTGCACGATGAGCGCCGTGCGCTCGATATGCCGCAGGAACTCGTGCCCCAGCCCGCGCCCCTCATGGGCGCCCTCGATGAGCCCGGGGACGTCGGCGACGACGAAGCTGTAGTCGTCGGTGCGCGCCACCCCGAGGTTGGGGACGAGCGTGGTGAACGGGTAGTCGGCGATCTTCGGTCGAGCGGCGGAGAGCTTGGCGATGAGCGACGACTTGCCCGCCGACGGAACGCCTACCAGCGCGGCGTCGGCCATCAGCTTCATCTCCAGCTCGATCCAGCATTCCTCGGCCGGCTCGCCCAGCTCCGCGAAGGAGGGGGCGCGCCTGGTGGAGGTGACGAAGTGGATGTTGCCGCGGCCGCCCATGCCGCCGCGCGCAACCGTGAACGTCTCGCCGTCGTGGGTGAGGTCGGCCAGCAGCTCGCCGGTCTGCTTTCGCTCGTCGTCGTAGGCGCGCACGACGGTGCCCACAGGCACCCTCAGCACGATGTCGTCGCCGTTGGCGCCGTGCATGCGGCTGCCCTTGCCGTGGGTGCCGCGCTGCGCCTTGAAGTGGTGCTTGAAGCGGTAGTCGATCAGCGAGGACACGCTGGCGTCTGCGCGCAGGACGACGTTGCCGCCATGGCCCCCGTCGCCGCCGTCCGGGCCGCCCTTGGGGACGTGCGCCTCGCGCCGGAACGACATGCAGCCCGCGCCGCCGTCGCCGCCTTTCACATGTATGCGTACTTTATCGATAAACATTGCAGCTCTTTCGTCGAGCGCCGCGCGCGGCGGCACTGCCGTTTGAGGTGTTGGAGAGCCCTCAGGCCGCCGCGGCGGTGAAGCCCGCGCGGCGCATCGGCCCCTCGCCCGTGCCGAACAGGTCGATTGTATATGAAAATGCCCCCTGGGTTGCAGAGGGCATTCTCGGATCCGATTGAATCGCGGCCAGCGGCGCCGGCCGACCGAAGCGGTTTTGCGCCTACGCCTCCGGACGGACGTGGATGCGGCGCTTCACGCCGCGCGTGAACTCCAGCGTGCCGTCGCACAGGGCGAACAGCGTGTCGTCCTTGCCGCGGCCGACGTTGTCGCCGGGATGGAACTTCGTGCCGCGCTGACGCACGATCACGTTGCCGGTGCGGACCTTCTGGCCGGCGAACATCTTCACGCCAAGGCGCTGCGCGCGGGAATCGCGGCCGTTACGGCTGGAACCGAGACCTTTCTTATGAGCCATGAGACTACCTCCCTCGTTACTCGGCCTTGGCCGAACCCACGGACTCGACCTGGATGCGGGTCAGGTACTGGCGATGGCCGCGCATCTTCTTGTAGTTCTTGCGCTTCTTGAACTTGAACACGAGCTGCTTCTCGCCACGGAACTGCTCGATGACGGTGGCGGCGACCTTCGTCTCGGCAGCCTTGGCGGGATCCGCCTCGACCTTGTCGCCATCCACGATGCAGATGGCGGTCAGCTCCACCTGGGAACCGACCTCGGCGTCGAGCTTCTCGACGTTCAGCTTGTCGCCGGGGGCAACCTTGTACTGCTTGCCGCCGGTCTTCACGATTGCGTACATGAGTGTCTCCTTGCACTGCTCTCTCAAGGCGATAACTTTCGACGTCGCCGTCGCAAGCCCCGAAGGGTCGGATGCACAGCCGACGTGTATCATCGCACTCTACCTACGCCGCGCCCCCTTTAGGCGCAACCTAGAGAATTATACTCATCCCGCACATGGAATCAATGCGCAGAATGTGGAGATTCGCGCCCTCCGACCCCCTCCCTCGGGTTCGCACGACCACGGAATCCGAACGCCGGAGCCAGCAGGCAGAACACGATGAACGGGAACGCATAATGCAAAGCGAACAAATAGCGAAACTCGTTGGAGATGGGCGCTGCGAGCAAAAATGTCAGCCAATAGACGAGCAGGGGCGAAAGCGCGGCAGCCTGCAACGTCTTCCCTCGCCCGATTTGCAGGGCGAACGCGGCGGCGACCATCCACCCCAGGCATGCCGCACGGCACAGGAACGGCAGGATATGCGCCAGGATCGAAATCGGCGTATCGCCCGAAAGAAGACCTAGGTTCGCTATCCCCTCCGGAAGAAGCGGGTCCACCCCGCCCCATTCGCCATCCAAACCGACCTCGTACCCAGCATCCGCAACAAGCCAACTACTCATGCCCGAATACCAGAATCCGATGGTCTCCCAAAGCCAAGCTGACACGTAGGTTCCCGCATTAGCCGGGAGCATCGAGATCCATGTCACTAGAAACTCCAGCTTATGCCCGTCCAAGAACTCGTCGTTGAAATAAGGGGAAAATTTGATGCTGTTGGGCGTGTCCGGCCGATACGCCTCCTCCAATTCTTCGAGCTGGTATCACCTGGTCAATGAACGCCGCCTGCTCCTCGGTCAGCTCGCCGCCGCTCGCAACCGTCCTGCCGATCTGCTGCAACGGTATCGCCATGCTTTCGGAAAAATGAGCCGAGGCTATTCCGAAGGCTCCAGACACCGTCGATTGGATAACGAATAGCACGACGAGCGTGCCTGCTCCCCATGCCGCAACCGTTTTTCGCGCACGCACGCATGAGAGGAGCATCGCCACAACGGCAATCGCAACGACGACGAACCCGTTGCTGCGTAGAAAGAACACCGCCAAAGCCGACGAGACGAACCCGATCTTGAACGAGATCCTCCCAAAAGAGCGCCCTTCAGAGGCGATCGCATCGAAACAGTTCAAGCAAAAGACGAGCAACGCGGCGGCGAAGGGGACGTCTTTCCACAACGTCACCGAATAGCGTCCGATAAGGGGGTTGATGGCGAAGAAGATGGCGACCGCCGCCCCTGCGATCCTCGATCCCGTGCGGCGAGCCACCCACAGCGCGGCATAGGCCGAGCAGGCGGCGACAAGGGTCATCTGGACGAATGTGCAAAGGGCGATACCCGCCCCCATCCCGCCCCACATGGATCCAATGTTGGCGAAGATTGCAACGAAGGCAATGTACAGAATGGGGTGATGGCTGTTAATCGTCTCGTAGCGGAAATGGTCCGCTTCGAAGGGAAGCCCCAGCACCATCTTCAGGATGTCCATCGAGTCGGTCGACGTGCATCCGGGATAGTAGAGCGCGAACCAGAAAAGCCAGCACAACCAGATCGTCCCGAAGCAGCCAAGGGCGAACTTCCATCCGATTGCGGGGTTCGATGCGCCTCTCGCGCGAGCCGCGCGGGAGGTTTCGAACCGGTCGAGCAACCGTGCCGCGCACAGGAGCAGGAAAAGGGAGATAACAGCAGTGAACAGCGCCAGCAAAGCCGAGCTCGCCACGTCGTGCCCTTCCATCAGATACCCCAAGCCACACGATGCAGCAAAAGCAATCGAGAACACACCGACACACACGATCAAGCGAGGCGCAAAGCGCCGCGTAAGCACTCCTGCTGACATATGCATCCTCGCTCCACCTTCCCCTTCCACAATATGAGGCGCGAAAACCGACGCCCCCCCCCCGATTCGGCACGCGAACAACCCTTCCGAGCAATGAGGCCAGAGCGCGCCCGGCTCGACTACCCCACAACTCAACCACCTCCGTCCAAGAAAACCGGACGAAAGCCCGACGACGGAAACGCAGGCGCGGGGGCCTGACGGAGGGATCCGCGCGCAGTTTCCGCAGCCCCTTTAAACGCGATCGAAGATCGCGTTGTTAAAAAGGCGAGGACCTGTTTGAGCACGGACCCCTCCGCCAGGCCCCCGCGCCGGACAACCCGGCTTAATGCGCTTCCGCCCAGTTCGCGCCGGCTTGGACGTCCACCACCAGCGGCACGCGCAGCTGCGCCGCGTTCTCCATCACCTCGCGCACCATGGCGGAAAGCGCCTCCACCTCGCCCTCGGGGGCGCTGAAATCCAGCTCGTCGTGCACCTGGACCAGAAGGCGCGACGCCATGCCCTCCTCCATCAGGCGGCTTTGCACCTGGCGCATGGCGATCTTGATGATGTCAGCGGCGCTGCCCTGCATGGGGTGGTTCATCGCCGTGCGCTCGCCGAACCCGCGCTGCCCCGCGTTCGAGGACTTCAGTTCGGGGATGTGCCGCTTGCGCCCGAACATCGTCTCGGCGTAGCCGCATTCCTTGGCGCGCGCCACCGTCTCGTCCAGGTACGCGCGCACGCCCGGGTACGCCTCGAAGTACCGGTCGATCATCTCCTTGGCCTCGCCGAAGGGGATCCCCAGGCTCTGCGACAGGCCGAACGCCTGCTGGCCGTACACGATGCCGAAGTTCACCGCCTTCGCGCGGCTGCGCAGCTCGGGGGTCACCTGCTCGACGGGCACGCCGAACACGCGCGCGGCGGTGGAGGCGTGGAAGTCGGCTCCGCTGCAGAACGCGTCGACGAGGTGCTCGTCGCCGGACAGGTGCGCCAGCAGCCGCAACTCGATCTGCGAGTAGTCGGCGGAGACGAAGCGCTGCCCCTCCGCCAAAGGCACGAAGCACGTGCGGATCTGGCGGCCGAACTCGGTGCGCACGGGGATGTTCTGCAGGTTCGGATCCGACGAGGACAGCCGGCCCGTGGTGGTGACCGTCGCGTTGAACGTGGTGTGCACGCGCCCGTCGCCCGCGCGCAGCTTCGGCAGCGTGTCGATGTAGGTCGACTTGATCTTGGCGAGCTCGCGGTAACGCAGCACCAACGCCGGAACCTCGTGCTCGGCGGAGAGTTCCTTCAGCACGCTCGCGTCGGTGGAGTAGCCGCGCTGGTTCTTCTTGCGGGGCTTGAGGCCGATCACCTCGAACAGCACGTGCGAGAGCTGCTTGGGGGAATCCAGGTTGAAGCGCTCCCCCGCCAGCTCGAAGATGCGCTCGGACAGCGCGTCGAGCTCCTCCTGCGTGGAGTCGCCCAGACGGCCCAGGTGATCCGTGTCGATGGCCGCGCCGGTGCGCTCCATGATGGCCAGCACCGCCACCAGCGGCGCGTCGATGTCGCGGAAGGCGGCAAGCGACCCCTCGCGCTCGAGAGCCTTGGAAAGCGGCTCCGCCAGACGGCGCGCGGCGGCCGCCCGGGATGCGGCGCGCACGTCGTCGCCCTTCGCCTCGGGCAGCACTCCCCCCACGTACGCGTCCAGCAGCGCATCGTAGGAGTACGACGTCACCGACGAGTTCAGCAGGTATCCCGCGATGCCCAAATCGAACGCGTCCATCCCCATGAGGTCGGCATCGGAGACCTTGGCGGGAAGCGACGTGTCGGCCGGGTAGACGCGATGCAGGTCGGATTTCACATCCAGCGTGGCGAAGGGCGCCTCGGCGACGATGCGCGCGAAGGCGGACAGGCCCTCTTCGTCCATGAGCAGCGCGGTTCCCTCGGAGGTGTTCACCGCCAGGCGCACGCCGTCGCTGAACAGCGACACCTGCTCGGGCTCCACGAACGCTACGCCCACGCGCTCGCCGCGCCGGCACGCCGCATCGATGAGCTCTCGCGCCGCGTCGCCGGTGACGACGGGCTCCCAGGAAAGCGGCGCCTCCTGCTTGACGGGATCCTCCCCCACCAGCTTGAGAACGCGCGCGAGGTGCGCGTTGAAGCGGACGGCATGGAACGCCTCGGTCACCTTCGCGACGTCGAAGCTCGGGAAGGCGACCTCCTCCAGATCCAGCGGGAAATCCAAGTCCCGCACGATGGTGGCCACGCGGCGGCTGACGAAGGCGGCGTCGCGGTTCTCCTGGAGGTTCTGCAGCTGCTTGCCCTTCAGCTTGTCAAGGTTGTCGTAGATGCCGTCGATGCTGCCGTAGGTCTGCAGGAGGCGCGCGGCGGTCTTGTCGCCGATGCCGGGGACGCCGGGGATGTTGTCGGAGCTGTCGCCCTTCAGCCCTAGGAAGTCGGGGAACTGCGCGGGCGTGACGCCGTAGCGCTCCTCCACCTCCGCCGGGCCGTAGATCGCCACGTCGGTGATGCCCTTCTTGGTGGTGACGATGCGCGTGAGGTCGCTTGCCAGCTGGTAGGCGTCCTTGTCGCCGGTGACCAGCAGCGTCTGGTAGCCCAGCTGTTCGTCGCGCGCGGCGATGGTGCCCAGCACGTCGTCGCCCTCCCAGCCCTTCACGCGCACGACCGGCACGTTCATGGACTCCAGCAGGTCCTCGATGATGGGGAACTGGACCTTCAGGTCCTCGTCCATGGGCGGGCGCTGGGCCTTGTACTGCTTGAGCGCCTCCATGCGGAACGCCGGCCGCCCCGCGTCGAACGCGCAGATGAGCGCATCGGGCTGCGAGATCTCGATGAACTTCAGCAGCATCGACAGGAAGCCGAACACCGCGTTGGTGGGCGTCCCGTCAGGGGCGTTCATGGTGGGCGGCACCGCATGGTAGGCGCGATGCATCAGCGAGTTGCCGTCGATGACGGCGATCTTCTTGGGCATAGGAGTTCCTCACTAATCGGTTTCCGCCGCCTAGTATAGAGCAAGGGAAGGCACCGCGATGAAACGGATCGGCCCCGGATGAGACGCGTTATTCAGGAGTTTCCGACAAACGAAAGGAGTCGACGCGGCAAAAGCCCTCGAATAGAGCGCGAAGCCTCGTGCAGAACCCGATGAGGGCATGGAGCATTCCCCTGCGAACTGGGAAAACGCAAACCTTCCTCGAGTTTCGCCGTACCGGATGGAACGGCAGACGGCATGGGTGCACTCTATTCGGGGCATCTTGCCATGCGGCAGGACAATTCGCGGCAAAAGCCCGCGAATAGAGCGCTCCCTAGTTCCACAGGTAGCCGACGCCGCGCACGGTCTCCAGGTGCTGGGCGAGCTCGGGCCCCAGCTTCGCGCGGATGCGCCTGACGTGCACGTCGACGGTGCGCGAGCCGCCGTAGTAGTCGAAGCCCCACACGTGGCGCAGCAGCGCGTCGCGGGAATAGGTGCGGCCGGGATGCGTGGCGAGGAACGCCAGCAGCGCATACTCCAGGTACGTGAGGTCCAGCGGCTCCCCATCGACCTCCACCTGGTAGGTGGCCAGATTGATGGTCATCGAGTCGACCGTGACGCAGGAGGCGGCCGTCTGCTCGCTGCCGGGCCACAGAAGCTGGCGGACCCGCAGCGTGCATTCCGCAGGGGTCGCCGTGCGCATGACGAAATCAGACCTCACGCGCGCCGGAGTGGAGAAGTTCGGCAGCTGGTCCTCGGAGAGGATCACCAGAAGCGATCCGTTGCCGTCGGACAGGAGCAGATCCTCCGCCGCCGCGACCCCTGCGGCGACGTCGCCGCGCACCTCGTAGATCACCAAGTCGTAGCCGGGATGCTTCACCAGGAGGTTCTTGAACTGCAAAGAGGAGCCCGCCGCCACCTCGACGTCCAAAGAGGAGAGCACCTGCTGGAACTTGTGGGCGTTGTCGAGGCTGTCGGCAACGAATATCACCGATTTCTTCATCGCGGCCGCCTCCTCGCCCTCGCTTCGCGGCCCATCACAGCACCGCCAGGTAACGATCGCGTTCCCATTCGGACACGCAGCTTTGGTACTCGAGCCACTCCCGGCGCTTCGCCTCCACCAGGTAGCCATGGATGTGCTCGCCGAGCGTCCTGCGCATCAGATCCGACCCCGCGAACAGCTCGACCGCATCGCCGAGGGACAGCGGCAGCGTGCCGGACGCGGCATCGGCGGCGGCATCCGCAGGCGCCGCGAGCTCGAGGCCCTCCTCGATGCCCGCCAAGCCCGCCGCGAGCATCACCGAGAAGGCGAGGTAGGGGTTCGCCGCCGGATCGGGGCTGCGCAGCTCCACGCGGCAGGCGCGCTCGCTGTCGGGCCGGTAGCCCGGCACGCGAACGATGCTGGTGCGGTCCGAGCGCGCCCACGAAAGCTGCACGGGCGCCTTGGGATCCCCCACCAGGCGCTTGTAGGAGTTGACGGTCTGGTTGGTGACCAGGCAGAACTCCGGCGCGTACTTCAGCAGGCCGGCGATGTAGCTTTTCGCCAGAGGCGACAGGCGGAACCCGTCGGGATCCGCCGGATCGTAGAACGCGTTGCGGCCGTCCAGGTCGAACAGGCTCTGGTGGACGTGCATGGCGCTGCCCGGCGCGTCGGTGAGGGGCTTGGGCATGAACGTGGCGTGGACCCCGTGCTTGATGGCGATCTCCTTCACCACCATCTTGTAGGTCATCACGGCGTCTGCCATGGAGAGCGCCTCGTCGTAGCGCAGGTCGATCTCGTGCTGCGAGGGCCCCAGCTCGTGGTGGGAGTACTCCACGGGAATGCCCATCTGCTCCAGCGTGAGGACGGTGTCGCGGCGCAGATCGCTCGCGTAGTCGAGCGTGGTGAGGTCGAAGTAGCCGCCCGTGTCCAGCACTTCGGGGCTCGACGGGCTTTTGAAGTAGTAGTACTCCAGCTCGGGCCCGACGTTGAAGATGTAGCCCATGTCGGCGGCATGGTCCAGCATCCGCGCCAAGACGTGGCGCGGGTCGCCCTCGAACGGCGCCCCTCCGGGCGTGCGGATGTCGCAGAACATGCGGGCGACGGCGTTGGATTCGGGACGCCACGGCAGCACCTGGAACGTGGTGGGGTCCGGGAAGGCGATCATATCCGATTCCTTCTCCAGCGCGAAGCCCTCGATGCAGCTGCCGTCGAAGCCCATCCCCTCGGAGAAGGCGTTGTCCAGCTCGCTGGGGATGACGGCGAACGACTTCATGCTCCCCATGACGTCGGTGAACCAGAACCTGACGAAATGGACGTCGCGGCTCTTGATGGTCTTCTGCACGAAATCCTGCTGCGGGTTGGGGGTCATCGCCCTGTCCTTTCCTCGCCACGCGGACCGCGGTCATCCGATCCGCCCATGATTCCCTGAAGTATAGCGTCCCTAGTTTGCCATCGCGTTACATCGCCGGAAAGAAAACCGAAGCGCCGTCCTGCCGAAAAAGCCCGAAGCCCATCGCCCCAGTCGCAAAGCTTCCGCAAACGCCCTCCGCCCTCCCGCCCCGGGAAACCCGTTTGAGAGAGCACGCACCTGCCCGCGCGGCGCGGGCGAGCCGCAAAGAAAAACGGGCCCGGTTTCCCGAGCCCGTCCGAAACGGCTATGCTGCCGGATCCCTACTTGAGGCCGTCAAGCGAGTCGGTCTTGCCGGGGTAGAGGCCCAGCGGCTCGAAGTGGATGCCGCCGGCGTTGGCGAGATCGGTGCCGTTCTGCTCGTTGTAGTCGTTCAGGTAGGTGACGTGCTGGAAGTAGTTGGCGTCCAGCTCGCCGTCGGTCACGGCGACGTTGGGCTGGATGTAGTCGTTGAACTCGCGGACTTCGAGCGTCCAGCCCTTCTCGGCCAGCAGGTCGGAGATCTGAGCGAGGATCTCGGCGTGCGGCGCCGGGGACGCGCCGACGGAGATGACGGTGTCGTCGCCGGTGGCCTCGGGGATGGCGGACTCGTCGACCACGTCGGCGACCATCACGACGCTGCCGTTATAGGTGGAGTCGATGTAGTCCTTGACCGTCTGGGTGGACAGCGCGGCGACCAGCGCCTGGATCTTGGGCGTGCTCTCCTCGCCCGCGCGGCAGGCGACCACGTTCTGGTACATGTCGGCTGCCTCGGAGTCGGTGGCCTCGACGGCGAGCGTGGAGGCGGTGTCCAGGCCGGCGCCGATGGCGTAGTTGCCGTTGATGACGGCCATGTCCAGATCGGGCAGCGAGGTGGGCAGCGAAGCGGCCTCCATCTCGACGATCTCGATGTTGTTCGGATTGTCGGCGATGTCGTTCTTGGTCGCCTGCAGGCCGGCGTCCTCCTCGAGCGTGATCAGGCCCTGGTCCTGCAGGAGCAGCAGGGCGCGCGCCTCGTTGGTCGGGTCGGACGGCACGCCGATCTGCAGGCCCTCCGAGCTGCCGCCCCCGCAGCCCGTCAGGGCGACCAGCGTGGCGCCTGCCAGCGCGGCGGCTGCCACCGCCTTCGCCAAAGCGAACTTCTTCATATGGATCCCCTTCCTATTCATCATTTCGGATATTTCGCTTATACCATCAAAGCAAAATCCGGTTTCCGACGTGTTTCCGATACGGTAGAGAATGGCGCCGAAACGGCGGGGAGGATCGGACCCGACGCTCGTTTCTACGCCGGAGAGTCGCACGGCAGCCGCTTCGCTGCTCGACTTTCAGGTCGCTCGCAACGTCGGCGAGAGCGCCTCAGGCGGCCGCAGCGTCGGCCGGTTCCGGCGGCCGGCAAGCCGGCGGAACTACCGATTGCGGCGGTCGATCTTGCGCGCCAGGATGTCGCCGGCGCTCTGGAACACCTGCACCAGCACGATGCACAGAATCACCGCGGCGATCATGACGTCGTCCTGGTAGCGCTGGTAGCCGTAGCGGATGGCGATGTCGCCCAGGCCGCCCGCGCCGACGGTGCCCGCCATGGCCGAGTAGCCGAACAGCGTGATGAACGTGATGGACACGCCGCGGATGAGCGAGGGCAGGCTCTCGCGCAGGAACACCTTCACGACGATCTGCCACACGCTGGCGCCGAAGCTCTGCGCCGCCTCCACCAAGCCGCCGTCGACCTCGGCGAGGCTCTGCTCGACCATGCGGCCCACGAAGGGAGCCGCCGCCACGATGAGCGGGACGATGGCGCCGGGGACGCCCAGCGAGGTGCCCACGACCCAGCGGGTGAACGGGATGAGCGCCACGAGCAGGATGATGAACGGGATGGAGCGGCCGATGTTGACGATCCAGCCCAGCACGGCGTTGAGCGCCTTGTGCGGGCGCAGGCCGCCCGGGGCGGTGACCACCAGCAGCACGCCCAGCGGGATGCCGATGACGTAGGCGCCCAGCGTGGCGACGACCGTCATGACGATGGTGTCCCACGTGCCCTGGGCGAGCAGCAGGCCGTATTCGTCGAAGAAAGAAGCCAGGAAGTCCATCTTGCTACCTCGCATTCCCGACGAGTTCGGCAGCAGGCTCTCCGACGCGCACGTCGGCACCGGCAAGCACCGCCGCCGCCGAATCGACCGCGGCGGCCGAAGGCTCGACCCACTCGTCCGGCACGCCCGAGAGGCTGTCGTTTTGGATGAGCTCGCGGGTGACCGGGCTCTTGGGGTTCGAGAACACCTCGGCGGTGGTCCCCTCCTCCACGATGCGCCCGGCATCGATGACCGCGATGCGGTTGCAGATCTTCTGCGCGACGGCGAGGGAGTGGGTGATGACGACCATCGTCACCCCCAGGCTGGCGTTGATCTCCTTCAACAGCTTCAGGATCGATACCGTCGTGCGCGTGTCGAGGGCGCTAGTCGCCTCGTCGCACAGCATGATCTTGGGGTTGTTCGCCAGCGCGCGGGCGATGGCGACGCGCTGCTGCTGGCCGCCCGAAAGCTGGCTAGGATAGCTGTTGGCCTTGTCGGCGAGCTCCACCACCTCGAGCAGCTCGCGGGCGCGCTCGGCGGCGCTGCCCTTGCCCTCGTGGCGCAGCTCCAGCGGGAACGTCACGTTGCGCAGCACCGTGCGCTGCTGGAACAGGCTGAAGTTCTGGAAGATCATGCCGATGGACGAGCGAAGCTCGAGCAGCTGCTTGCCGGAGAAGTCGGTGACGTCGCGGCCGTCGATGAGGATCTTGCCCGACGTGGGGCGCTCGAGCAGGTTGATGCAGCGCACGAGCGTGGACTTGCCGGCGCCCGACGCGCCGATGATGCCGAAGATGTCGCCGTCCTCGATGGTGAGGTTGACGTCGTCCAAGGCGTGATGCGCCGAATCGGACGCAGCGTTATACGTTTTGCAAAGGTGTTGTATCTCTATCATGGTGCATTCCCAATGTTTCTCGTACCGTCACAGAACATGCGGAGGCGCCGCGGCCTGCGGCATCCGCGCCGAAACTATGCCCGGGCTCCCGCTTTCATGCCGGAAGACCCAGGCTTGGGCATGCCCATGCTATGTCCGAGCCGATAATCCATACCGGGTTATCTTATGGCAACAGCGCCTTGCTGTCGAGGGGTGAAAGGAAAGGCGGCCCGACCGGCGCCCGATGCGGCTTTCCCGCGCGCCCCGGTTCGGCCCAAGCCGGCCGTCATGCCAGCTTGCGGATGAGGTCGACGATCGCCTGGTACGATCGCGGCTGGTCGAACTGCTCCTCGGCGATGCGACGGCCCTTCGCCGCCATGATCTTGCGCAGCGACGAGTTGCGCGCGAGCTCCTCGATCGCATCGGCGAGCGCCTCGGGATCCTCCGCCTCGACGTTGATGCCGAAGCCGTCGGAGGCGACCTTGCCCCGGAACTCCGGGCTCGAGCCCGTGTTGATCATGGGGCTTCCGCTGGCGAGGTAGTCGCCGATCTTGGTCACGATGCTCTGCGCCGCCGTCTTCACCAGCGAGTTCACGACGATGTCCGACTTCGAGAGCCATGCCGCCATGTTGGGATAGTCCTGGTAGCCCAGGAAATCGACCGGGGCGCCCAGCTGCCCCGCCAGCGCCTCGAGCTTCTGCCGATCGGGCCCGTCGCCCAGGATCTTCACGCGCACCGGCGGCGTGGTGCGCCGCGGCGCGCCTCCCCCGTCGGCCAAGCGGCGCTCTTCCAGGATCGCCGCCGCCCTCACCAACGTCGCAAGATCGTAGCTCGCTCCCAGCGTGCCCGCATAGCTCGCCCACACCTCGCCCTCGGGCTTGTCGATCCCGTCGGCGTTCTCCGCAACGCCGGCGTCGAACAGCGACAGGTCGTTGCCCACGTACACCGTGACGCGGGGATAGGGCTCGCTTCGGTCCTTCGCTGGCCGGGCGGCGTACTCGTCGGACGTGCCGACGGCCCCGGAGAGGAGCCGGTACACCTCGCGCGCATCGCGCGAGAACGGGTGGAACACGATATCGCTGATCACGGGGATGTCCGCGACCATGCGCATCGCCTCGGGCCACAGGTCGTTGATGTCCGCCACGAACGGGATGCGGTTGCGGTGCGCCTCCTCCGCGCAGACGCGCGCCACGTCGTTGGGCGGGATCTCCGCATAGATCAGGTCGAACGCCCGAGGGTCGGCGTCGAAGCGCTCGCGCAGCATCGCGCGGAGGTTCTTCGCCGCGATGCGGTGGCTGTTGATGCGCGCCAAGTCGAGGTTCTTCCGGTAACCGGGTTCCTGGATGAACGAGATGCGGTAGGGCTGGGTCCGGTAGCACTCGCGCGAGGTGTCGCGCTGCGCCTTCTCCCAATGCTGGAACGACGAGGTGAACAGCTCCACCTCGAACCCCTCGCGCACCAGAAGCTCGGACAGGAAGCGGAAGCGCGTGTAGCCGCGCGTCTCGTCGCCCAGCTTCACGCCCATGGTGACCACGGCGATGCGCTTGCTGCGCGCCGCGCGCGGCCCGCGAAAGCGCGCGTCGGCATCGGCGGCAGGGCGGCTGTTGTGTTGCGGAGTGTTTTCCATGGAGGGAAGTATAGCAAGTAAACCGGAGGATGGGCGGGAAGGCGGCGAGGGGATCGCGCGGATCGACCCGCCCGAACGCGGGCAGACGGAAGCGCCGGAGCGTTTGGAGCATTTTTCCTGTAGGTTGGATATTCGCGGAACCCGGCACCGCCGGCGGCGGGATAATGAAGTGCTTATGCGCGCGGAAGGCGACCGCCGCCGCGCACGATCAACCGGAATCGCGCGGACGCGCGGAAGACGCCCTCCCGCCCATGCGGGGCGGCGGGGCGATAAGGAGATGCGACCGTGAGCGGAATCGCCGAAGAGAACACCGTGATGGAGAGGCGCGAGATCCCCTTCTCGCCGCCCGACATCACGCAAGCCGAGATCGACGAGGTGGTCGACACGCTGAAGAGCGGATGGATCACCACCGGGCCGAAGACGAAGGAGCTCGAGCGCGAACTCGCCGGCTTCACCGGCGCGGCGCGCGTCGCCTGCCTTTCGTCTGCCACCGCCGCCTTGGAGTGCGCGCTGCGCGCTTTGGGCATAGGGCCGGGGGACGAGGTCATCACCAGCGCCTACACCTACACGGCCTCCTGCTCTCCCATCTGCCATGTGGGCGCGACGCCGGTCTTAGCCGACGTGGCGCCGGGCAGCTTCGAGATGGATTACGCCGCGCTCGATGCGCTGATCACGCCGCGCACCCGCGCCATCGTTCCGGTGGACATCGCCGGGCGGCTGTGCGACTACGATGCGCTGGAGAAGGCGCTCGATGCCGCGCGCGACCGTTTCCAGCCCGCCAACGAGCGCCAAGAGGCCATCGGCCGCATCGCCATCGCCGCCGACGGCGCCCACGCGCTGGGGGCGACGCGCCACGGCAGGCGCGCCGGCGAGGTGGCCGACCTCACCACGTTCTCGTTCCACGCCGTCAAGAACTTCACCACCGCCGAGGGCGGCGCGCTCGCATGGCGCCCGGGCCTGTTCGACGATGACGAGCTGTACCGCGAGGTCATGCTGATGGCGCTGCACGGCCAGACCAAAGACGCGCTCGCCAAGACGAAGGCGGGAGCCTGGGAGTACGACATCGCCTTCCCCGGCTGGAAGTGCAACATGACCGACATCCAGGCGGCGCTGGGACTGGCCCAGCTGCGCCGCTACCCCGGCCTGCTGGCGCGGCGCCGCGCGCTCGTCGCGCGCTACGAGGACCGGCTCGCCGGCCTGCCGGTGAAGATCCTGCGCCACTACGAAGACGCCAGCGGCGCCGACGCCTCCCATGCCGAAGACGCCGCCGCCCGCGCCGAGGCGGGGGGCTTCTCCTCGAGCGGGCATTTGATGCTGGTGCGCATGCCCGGCAAATCGCAGGCGTTCCGCAACGCGTTGATCGAGCGGCTGGCGGGCATGGGCGTCGCGTCCAACGTGCACTACAAGCCGCTGCCGCTTCTGACGGCCTATCGCGACATGGGCTTCGCGATCGAGGACTTCCCCAACGCGTTTGCGCAGTTCGAAAACGAGGTCACGCTGCCGCTGCACACCAAGCTCTCCGACGGCGACGTCGACTACATCTGCGCATGCCTGCGCCAGGCATGGTCCCAGCTCGAATCGGAGGGTGCGCGCTAGATGTACCTCCGCTTCGGGAAAAGGATCTGCGACCTGGCCGTCGGCATCGTCGCCTTGCCGTTCGTGCTGGTCATCATCGCCATTCTGGCGCCCATCATCCATTTCGAGGACAAGGGGCCGGTGTTCTACAACGCGCCGCGCGTGGGCAAGGACGGGCGCGACTTCGTCATGTACAAGCTGCGTTCGATGCGCGTCAACGCCCCCGACCTGGTGATGGAGGACGGCTCCACCTACAACGGCGCCGACGACCCGCGCATGACCAAGATCGGCGCGTTCATGCGGCGCACCAGCCTCGACGAGATCCCGCAGTTCCTCAACGTCCTGAAAGGCGACATGAGCGTGATCGGCCCGCGCCCCGACCTGCGCCGCGAGGTCGAGCTCTACGAAGGCGACGAGGGCGAGAAGCTCACCGTCAAGCCCGGCATCACCGGCTACGCCGCCGTGTACGGCCGCAACTCGCTGCCCTGGCACGACCGCCTGGCGCTGGACGTCTACTACGTGCGCAACGTGACCTTCGCGCTGGACGTGAAGGTGTTCTTCCGCACCTTCGCCACGGTGTTCAAACAAGAGGGCATCTACGTGGAGGACGAGCAGAAGTAGCACCCCGCCCAGAGGCAGGCGCAGCGCGAAGTTGAGAGGCAGACGTAGCCCGAAGTTGGGCCCAAACGTTCTTTTTCCGAGAAACTGCGACATGAGAGGCGTTGCGCTGCGCAGTTTTCCGGAAAAAGAACGTCCAATGCAGCCTGCCTTTCACCCATCTTCGCAAAACGCCTGATGGGAAGCACGCCGAAATGGCGGCATCGCTCTCGTGGAGCGAAAAAGCATGCTATTTCGGGAAAACTGCTACACGGGTCATGCCGAATTGCACGGTTTACCGGATTTTGCACGAATCGGCACCCTACTACCCGTCGGAACGCGAAGGGGAAAGGCGTCCATCCGCCGATATGGGCTCATCGGGCTCCCTGCACCCATCGGCTCCCTGCACCCATCGGCGCGTGGGCGGGGATTCCGTGAACGCAGCGGCCCTTGTACGACAGGGCCTGCATCCATCGGCGCATGACGGGGAGGCGATCGTCCCGCAAATCCCAGCCCATTCGCATCGCCGAACCTTCGACAGCCCAAGTCCGCCCGATGCTGCCGCTATCGCGAAACGGGAAAAGGCCCCCCCCCTTTTCACCCCCCGGCCGGTCGGAGCTCCCCGACCGGCCGGGGGTTCGCATGTTTTCGCTAAGCCTTGGCGGGTTCCAGTTCGGCGGCGGACCCGGCATCGGCATCGGCGGCCTCGCACGCGGGCGCCTGCAGGGGCCGGTCGGCCTCGCCCTCGACGGAGCCGCGGGCAACGGACCCATCTGAGGCGCTCCCGGGCAGAGCGGCTAGGTCCTCAGCCTCAAGCTGCTCGGCCTTCCTCACCGCCAGCAGGTTGGCGAAGACGATGGCGCACACGCCGGCGACGAGCTTGCCCACCAGCACCGGCACGATGAGCGTGGGCTGGAAGTTCGCCGTGAACGACAGGTGATCGCCGAACAGGAACGCGCAGCACACGGCGAACGCCATGACGATCACCTTGTCGCGCGCCTTGAGGTCCTTCACTATGGAAAGCGCCGCCAGCACGTTGGCGGAAGCGGCCAGCAGGCCGGCGGTGGCGTCGGAGCTCAGGCCGAACACGCCGCCGATCTTCGCCAGGGGCTTGGCCAGGTAGCGCTTGATGAGGTAGACCATGGGGAACGCGCCGCATAGCATCATGCTGATGGCGCCGGCGGTCTCGAGCGCGCGGAACACCTCGGGGTCGCCCTCGCTCGCGATGATGGGGTCGAACCCGAACCCGCCGAAGATCGTGGTGAAGATGCCGGTGAAGTACTCGATGACCACCAGCACGAACACGATCTTCAGCGCGGCCTCCATCACGCGTCCGAACACGATGAAGCCCTTGATCATGGCGTCGGGCTTGAACTTCAGGCCCAAGGCCAACGCGACGCAGATCACGATGAGCGGGATGAGGTTCAGGCCGATCTGCCCGAAACTGAGCGCCAGCTGGTAGGTGGCCTCGCCGTTGGTGGACACCGCCTCGCGGATCATCGGGTGGGAGAGCGCGATGATGACGCTCGCCACCAGAACGCCGATGGGGATGGCCAGAAGGCCGCTCATGACGCCCAGCGCCAGGTACTTGCGATCGACCTTCTGGAGCATCTTCAGCGCCACGGGGATGGTGAACACGATGGTGGCGCCGGCCATGTAGCCGGTCATCATGGCCATGATCCAGCTCTCCTTGGTCTGGGCGAGCGCCTCGGCCAGAGGATAGCCGCCCATGTCGACCGCGATGAAGGTGGTGGCGGCCATGGCGGGGTCGGCGCCCACCGCGCTGTAGACCGGCCCGAACACGGTGCTCACGAACGCCGTGAGGTACGGCGCGGACGCCATGATGCCCGCAACGGGCAGGAAGATGGGGCCGACCGTGTCGATGCCCGCGACGAACTGCTGGCCGAGCTCGCTTTCGGGCTTGATGGCCGAAGCGATGGCGCCGGCCAGCGCGCACGCCATGATGATGTAGACGACTACGGTTCCGATCATCTCCATTTATCTGCTCTCCTTCTTCTCATCTCGATCGATCTCGTCGTAAAGCGCCACCGCGCAGGCGCCGTAGGTTTTGGTCGCCTTGTACCACAGGTAGAGCCACTCGCCCACCGGGTCGCCCGTGGCGTCCTTGTACAGCGCCCAGACGAACCAGTAATAGGCCGCGAGCGCCGTGTAGGCCATGCAATGGCGCATCTCGGCGGCAGAGGGCTCGCGTTGGAAGTAGACTCCCACGACCTTTTGCGCCTCCTCCAGGGTGTAGTCGGAGCAGCAGATGAAGGTGCCCAGGTCGCTGGCGTAATCGGACATCGCCGAGTACTCCCAGTCGATCAGGCTCATCTGGTCGCCATGCACCAAGAAGTTGGGGGCGTAGAAGTCGTTATGGCACAGGCACGGCTCCACGCCGTCGCCCTGCACGTCCGCCGCCAGGCGGGCGGCGAGGCTCTGCAGCATCTCGAAGTCGGGGAAGCTGGGATACGTCCGCTCCCCCAGAAGCCTCACGATGCCGCACGCCTGGTCGTAGAGATTGAACGACCACTCGGATTTCCGGCCGCACTCATGCAGGAGCCTGCCCAGGGCAAGACCTTTGCGCACGTGGTCGGGGTTGTGGTAGTCGAACTCCACGCAGCCGGGGACGAAGCGCGAGATCTTCCAACCTTGGTCGGCGTCCTCGTAGATGAAGGTGTCGTCGATCCCCAGGCTCTTGGCGACCGCCTGCGAATAGGTCTCGCTTCTGCGGTTGATGATCTCGTCGGTGCCGGCGCCGGGATGGCGGTAGACGTAGACGCCCTCGCCCACCGAGAAGCGGAACGACAGGTTGGTGAGCCCCTGCTTGATGGGGACGATGTCGTGGATGGCAGAACGGTCGCACTCGAGCACCTTGCAGATGTTGTCGAGGATGGCGGAATCGACGTTGAGGATGAAGTCCTTGTCGAACTCGCGCAACTCGTCGAGGGAATCGAACTCGTGGATCACATCGGCGTCGTAGGGGCGCATCACCATATCGAGCTCGGCCACGTGGTCGGCGTAGATATCCTCCCACAGCTTGGGAGCCGTCTCGGGGCGATCGTACTCTGCCTCGAGGATCTTCACGAAACGCTCGGAGAAGGCGCGGTCGAAGTACGCATGGCCCAGCATCCCGTAGGAGTCGCGCCCGCCCACCGCGACCTTGACGATGCGCCCGCCGGCGCCGCAGGTGAGGCAGTACTCGTCGGTTTCGCCATGGAACATCACGGCGGAATAGTAGGCGTGGTGCACGTAGGGTTCGAAGACGTTCTGGGTGAAGTAGTCGTCCGACGAGCAGATGTAGGTGTTGCCCAGCTGCTTGCGCACCAGCATGAGGGTGGAGTTGTTGTTGCGCTCCAAGTACTCCTCGTTCACGCGGATCTTCACGCCGAAGAGGTCCTCGAGGTAGAAGAACGCCTCCTTCATGTAGCCGACCACGACCGTGATGTCGCGGATCCCCGCCTCCTGCAGCTGGCGGATCTGACGCTCGATGAGCACCTCCCCGCGCACCCTCAGCACGCCTTTGGGGCGCTCGTAGGAGATGGGGGCGAAGCGCGAGGACAGCCCGGCCGCCATGATGATGGCGTTGTCCACCTTGTAGGGCGCAAGGGCTGCCAGCCCGGCGTCGGTGAGGGCGAAGCCGTCCACCTCGCCGCGTTCGCTCACCGCGCGGTACGCCTTGTTCGCCGTGCCCAGCGACACGCCGCAGGCCGAAGCGAGGTCGCGCTGCGACTCGATGCGCGGATCCTTCGCCAACGCCGCGAGGACGGCGAACTCGTTCTTGTTCAATGCCACGATGCTCCTTTTGAATCCCGGGTTTCGAAAGGAGCCTGCGCAGACTCTCAGGCGAACCCAAGATGTTCAAGTTTCAATTAAGCATCGTGCATTATGAACGTAGCGTTCATGTTTGTAAAGGGGAAGTAAATAATTGAACGCATCGAAGGGAACCGTCAACCCTTGCAAGGACGGCGCGGCCGACCTCAGTCCTCGGGTATCTCCCACTCCCTGCCGGTGAGGCGCCAGTTGGAGAAGTCCATCGCATCGCCGACGATCTCGTATTCCTTGCAGGCCACGTACGTGCCGTCGGGCTGCACGGCGGTCATGAGGTAGTAGCGCGGCTCGAGAGGGTCGTGCTCGTCGTAGAGGCTGCTGCCGTAGGCGGAGGGGTCGCCGCCCATCGCCTCGACGACGGTCGCCTGGAGATCGTAGTGGCTCACCGGCTCCTCGCTCACCGTCACCGGGGCGCCCTGCTGCGATCCTCCGGCGGCCGCCGGCTTCGCGAGCATGAGGGGCGTGGACGGGGCGTCGATGTCCTCGGTGAGGTACCAGTTGCCGTGATCGGCCGTGACGATGATGGTCGAGGAATCGTAGACGCCCAGCTCCCTCATCTGCTCGAGGTATTCGGCCACGATGGCCAGCGACCCGCGCGCCTGCTGCACCAGCGAGCTGTTGCCGTCCCCCACGTAGGAGGCGTCCTCGTCGAGCACGTAGGGGTAATGGGGACCGGTGAGGTGGATGAAGCGGAACGCACCCGCCTCGCCCTCGTCGTCGAGCGAGAGCCCGTGCTCCTGGAGCTTCCGATAGTACCCGGCGTCGTCCATGCGGTAGACTGTGGGGCCCTCGCCCGCATCGGCATCGGCGGAAACGAGGTTGCCCTCGTCGTCGAGCGGCACCGTGTTCGCCACCATGGCGCTGTTGAGCTCGTCGGTGTAGTACCAGAACCACGGCTTCAAAAGCCAGGGGGCATCGCGGTAGAGCGCGCATTGGGCGAGGATGCCCATGGTGCCCAGCGGATCCACCGGGATGTCGATATGGCGGACGTTGAGCGTCTGATCGACGATCTCCTGGCGAACCGAGGGATCCTCGTCGTTCATGCCGGTGGAATCGGAGTAGATGCCTATGGTGTAGCCCGCATCGGACACATCCGAGAGGAACGTCCCATGGGCGTAGGCGTTGTAGAAGTATTCGTCGTAGGAGCCCAAGCTGGCGACGGACTGGCCTGTGAGCAGGCTGGGCACGGCATAGCGCGTGGGGATCATCGACCCGGTGCAGTTCCTGAAGTACGTGAAGCCCTCGAAGCCGTCCAGGGCGTCGGGGTACTCCTGCAGCACCTGGTCCATGTAGGCGGTGTCGAAGGTGTCCAGCACGAACACGACCACGTTGCCCTTCGGGGAGAGGTCGAACAGCCCCTCCTCGGTCAGGTCGACCCGCGTCTGCGCGGAGCTGAGCGCCTGGGGGTTGGCCACCAGGCTGGCGACTCCCACGCCCTGCACCACCGCCAGGGCAACCGCCACCGCCACGCCGCCGATGCGCCACAAGCGCGGGCGGAACCTGCTCCCCGCCACGGCAGCGACGATGACCGCCAGCCACACCGCCCCCGTGCCGAAGGCGATGGGCGCGAAATCCCGCCACGAGACGGCGTTGCCGTCGGCGGTGGGGAGCCCTTGGTTCATGAACAGCGCCTGCAGATAGAAGCAGACCCCCACGGCGAGGATCGCCGCGAATCCCGCATCGAACGCCCTCCCCCGCAGCGCCGAAAGCAGAAGCGCCAGCACGGCAGCCACCGCCAGGGCGAGCAGCGCCATGCACCACCAGATGCTGCCCACGTCGAGCAGCAGGCTGTCCACGTTGGCCGCCACCAGCTCGAAGGGCGCCACGATGAGCAGGGTGAACGCGAGGAAGCCGGATGCGACGGCGGCGAAGCCGAACCGCGCACGCCAACGCAGCCCGCCGCGGGATGCGGACGGGCGGAAAGCCCCTCCGTCCGCAGCGGCGGCGCCCGCACCGGGCAGACCGCCTTCCGCAAGCGACGCCTGCGCGGCGGCGCGGGCGTCGGCATCCTCGCCCGCATTCGGCACGATGAGGCCGTCCACCACGCGGTGGATGTCCGGCTCGACCTCCTTGCGCGCGTTCTCGTCGATCTTCAACAGGGAGAACAGCTTCTTGCGCGTCTTGCGGAACGCGACGCCGGCCACGGCCGACAAGGCCACCGCCACGCCGGCGAGGGCCTGGATGGTGTAGGTCATGACCGAGGGGTCGACGTAGGCGTAGGCGGGCTGCGTCAGGAACGGAAACGCGATCGCCGTCGCGACCAACGCCTCAGGGGCCCAGGAAGCGGCACTGCGTGCCCCGCGCGCGAAGCGCGCCGCCGTCATGCGGGCTGCCGCTTTGGAGCTCCCCTCGCAGCCCGAAGCGCCCTGCTCCGAAGAAGCATCTTCCCGGACGGCCCTTTCGCCGCCGTCCGCATCCTTGCGGCGCGCTTGGAGCTCCAGCAGCCGCGCGAGCACCCACTGCCCCGCCGCCTCGGCGCCCGAGCCTAGGTTGAACACGGTCTCTGCGGTCACCTGCGCGATGCGCTCGCGCCAATCTCCTTGGTGGGCCAGCATCTCCCCCACCACTTCTGTCAGGCGGCCCATCTCGGAAGGATCCAACGACACGCCCACCTTGTCCCGCAGGGTGATGTCGGTGGGCGGGATGCCCAGCTCCTCCCATTTCGGATTCCCCACCTTCATGGGGGTGTCGATGAACACGCAGGGCTTGTGCGTGGAGAAGGCGAACTCGAAGGCGACGGTGGACCAATCCGTGATGAGGATGTCGGAGGTGAACACCGTCTCGTTCGACGAGAAGTCGCGCTCGAAGAACAGCTCGTCCTCCGGCACGTCGGTGTAGCGCGCCAATATCGCCTCCCAGCGCGCGCGGTAGCGTTTCACGTACTCGGGATGGGGCCGGACGATGATGCGCCACCCGCGGCCCAGAAGCGCCTCAAGCATGTCGTCGAGGCACGAATCGGGAATGCACCCCTCCTGCCAAGAGGGCCCGATGAGTACCGTGGGCTTACGGTCGGCGTCCGCGCCCTCGGCGGCGCGACGCTCCACCAGCTGCGCGTACCCATCGGTGACGCGATCCAGCAGGTCGTAGCCGCAGGGAACGAGCGTCTTGCGCTTCTGCCCGTAGCGCTCCTCGATGCGGCGCAGCTCCTCGATCTGATGAGGCCCGACGCACAGGACGGCGTCGTAGCCGGCGTACGCGGAGAGCGGGGGCGTCAGATGCGTGCTGGTCATGTGATGGAACGTGAACACGTACTCCACGTCATCGCGGACGTACGAGCGCTTGATGTAGTAGGTGTCCAGATCCTCCAGCGTCGAGACCACCATGTCGGCATCCATCTTCATCATCAGCGTGATGATGCGCTTCTGGCCGATGTAGTACGGCCGAATGCGCGGCTGGCCCTCGGCGATGCCGAAGATCTGGTCGTCGGGATCGTTGGTGACGTAGTGGACGGTGACGTCGGAGTTCGCAAGCAGCCACTCGATGACGCCTTGGAAGTACTTGTAGAAGCCGCTGCCCTCGGAATAGAACACCAGGTGCTTGCCGACCACGTTGAAGAAGCGCTTGTAATCCGCCTTCTCCCGCTTGGCGTTGGGATCGCGCTGCCACCACTTCCTGTCGGACTTGCCCAGGGCCTCGAGCTCCTCCAACTGCACGCGGCTCTCGTTCAGATCGTCGTAGTCGATGTACTTCGCCGGCTTGATGATGATGTTGCACAGCGCTTGGATGGCGATGGAGGTGAGATTGGAGCACACCCAGTAGAAGCCCATGCCCATCGCCACGAAGATGCCCAGCACGAACGAGAGCGCGATGGACAGGCCGTTGGTCATGTTCTTCTCGGCGCGCGACTGCTCCTTCTGGAGCGGGTTGATGCGGTTCTGCGCGAAGCCCATGACGATGGCGGAAAGACCGGCGGCAAGCGGCATGAACCACGAGACGCCGCCGTCCTCGACGGGCACCATGCCCAGAAGCTCGGTGCCGGGGGCTCCGTGGTCGGTGACGCCGTGGATGACGTCCACCAGGCCGAACAGGATGACGATCTGGATGGCGAGCGGCACCAGGCTGAGCAGCGGGTGGTACTTGCGCTGCTTATACAGCTGGTTCTGCTTGTCGCCGATGGTCTCGCGGTCGCCGAAGTACTTCACCTTCAGGCGGTTGAGCTCGGGCATGAGCTGGACCATCACGATGCTGTTCTTCTGGCACCACAGGCTCATGGGCAAAAGGATGACCTTCACGATGACCGTGAACAGCAGGATGGCCAGCCACCAGTTGCCGGTGAGCTGGTAGCACGGCTGCATGATGAGGTTGAGCGCGGAAGCGAGCAGTTCCATGGGGTTGGCGGTTCTTTCCACCTCCCCGCTTCGGGGAGGATCGCGATGTTTCACCTAAAGAGGGGATTCTACCTCAATACCGGCCGAAATCCAGATGCGTGGGGCGATGCTGGTGCCGCTGGTCCTCCGGAGGCAGCTGGCGCCAGTCGCCGAACATGATCTCCAGGTACTTTTCGGGTTGCGCAGGGACCGGAAGCTCCACGCCCTCGAACCCCCGCCGCACGGGGGGCGTTAGGACGTCTTCGGGGAAGCGGCCGAAATTCGAATACGGGGGGCAGAACCAGCACTCCCCCGGGTTGCCCCTGCCGGCCGCCGCCCGCGCCTCGAAGCGGCGCAGGAGCGACTCGTGGCTGGACGCGATGCGCAGCGCGGCATGCGCGACGCGGCACGCGGCCCGCTCCAGCACCCCCAGCGCCCCGCCGTGCGGAACCTCGACGGATGCGGAATGGTACAAATACATCGCGCGCTGCCACAGAAGGCACCCCCGCACCTGCCGGCGCGCCGCCGCCTCGTCGGCGGAGAGCGGCTCGTAGCAGAACACGTCGATGCCGATGCCCTGGTCGATACCCGCGCGCAGGGTCTCGTCGGTGTGGAACTTGGTGTCCACAAGCCAGATCTTGGTGAACAGGGCGGATTGGCGGGGGTTGCCCACCGGATCCGACACGTAGTATTCCGGACCCAGCGCGTCGGCGGCGATGCGGAGGAACCGGTCGTAGTCGGGGCGCAGCATGCCCACGTCCACGTCGTCGTCCCAGGGGATGAAGCCGCCATGGCGCAGCGCCCCCAGCGCGCTGCCGGAATCCAGGAAGTACCGGATGCCGTGCCGGGCGCACACGCGATCGAGATCCTCCAGGATCTTCAGCTCCACCCGCTGCAGATGCCGCAGCGTGGCCTCGTCGTATCTACCTGTGGATTGCCGGGGCATCTTCAGCTACCGCGCCTTCGCTTCCCTTTTCCAATACCGCATCTTCACCTTGGCGAACAGGGCGAAGATGATGCCGAACGACGCCAGCAGCGCCGCGCATGATACCGCGTACGCGACGCTCGCGCCCCAGATGCCCAGCGACGCCACCAGGGGCGTGGCGACCAGGGTGGTGACGGCGATGGCGACGGCGTAGCCGATGAGCACGCCGTTCTGCGAGCGGATCACGACCATGGCATTATAGAACACGTTGGAGGCCGAAAGCAGCCCGCCGCCCGCAAGGAGCACGAGGAGGGAGGGCAGGCAACCCTGCAGATCCACGCCGTAGAACAGCTGGAGCACCGGTATGCCCACCAGGGCGCAGGCGAGCTCCACCGCCGCCGTGATGCCCAGCACCACGGCTAGGAGCTTGACGAGGATGCGCATGAAATCGCGCGCCTTATGCCCCACCCACAGCGCCGCCATGGTGGTGAGCGAGGGGCGGATGAAGAAGTTCACGAACAGGTTGATGACGAACGAGGGCATGAACAGGATGTTGAAGACGGTCTGCATGTGCTCGGTGCCCACCGCATCGATGGCGTACTTGCAGATGTTGCCTAGGTAGATGGACAGGAACGAGCCGATGAACAGGGGCAGGCACGCGAGGAGGATGCCGCGCAGCGCGCGCGGCGAAAAATCGGGGCGCCCCACCTTGCGGATGCGGCGCAGGCGCGGGATGTCGTAGCAGGCGATCCACACCGCCTCGCTGGCCGTCGCGGCGATCATCGCGGCGACCACGTCGCCGCACGCCGCCAGCACGGCGGCGAACAGCGCGATGGAGATGACCGAGCGCCACACCGTGGAGAACCCGGCGAGGTCGAGCCGCTCCTCCATCTGGAAGGCGC
>URRZ01000013.1 GCA_900550385.1 uncultured Coriobacteriaceae bacterium
CCGGCGGCCCCCGCGGGCCGCGCGCGGTGGCGGGGCGGGGGGGGGGTTGGGCCCGCCCCGGCGGCCCTGGGGCCACGGGGGGGGGAGCGGGGGGGGCGCCGCCGGGGGGCGGCCCGTCGCCGCAGTGCCGCAAGCCGCCCGCCTGGCGCTTCCGGACATCGAAGATGGCGTTATCGCCCCTTTTGCCGAGCGACGGGCAAAAGGGGCTTTTCTTTGGCTAGACTTCCGTTTGAGGTCAATCCGTTCGGTCGGATCGAAAGGAAGCGCCGTGGAGCAGCGAAGCCAGGAAGCGCGCAAGCGGGTTGCGGTGATAGGCGCCGGCATAGTGGGGTGCTGCATCGCCCGCGAGCTTTGCAGGCACGATGTGCAGGTGACGGTGCTGGAGGCCGGCAACGATCTTGCCTGCGGGGCGACGCGCGCCAACTCCGGCATCGTGCACGCGGGGTTCGATCCGCAGCCGGGCACGCTCAAGGCCTTCTACAACGTGCGCGGGTCGCAGCTGTTCCCCGTCTGGGCGGAGGAGCTGGGCTGGGCGTTCTACCGCAACGGGTCGATGGTGGCGGCGTTCTCCGACGACGAGCTGCCCGCATTGGGCGGCCTGCTCGAGCGCGGCAGGCGAAACGGCGTGGAGGGCCTGCGGCTCGTGGGGCGCGAGGAGGCCCTGGAGCTGGAGCCGAACCTCTCGCCCGACGTCCGCGGCGCCCTCGTGGCGCCGACCGGCGGCATCTGCGACCCTTACGGCGCCGCTTTCGGCGCGGCGGAGAACGCGGCGATGAACGGGGCGGCGTTCGAGTTCGCCCAGCGCGTCTGCGCGATCGATGCGGTGGACGGCGGACGGGGCGGATACATCGTGCGCACGCAGCAGGGCAGCAGGTGGCGCGCGGATGCGGTGGTGAACGCCGCCGGCGTGCATGCCGACGAGACGAACAACCTGGTAAGCGCGGAAAAGCTTGCCATCACGCCCGTGCGGGGCGACTACATGCTCTACGAAACGAGCTTGGGCGCCCTGTTCCACCGCACGGTGTTCCAGGTGCCGGGGGCGCAAGGGAAGGGCGTGCTTGTTTCGCCCACCATCCACGGGAACCTGTTCATCGGCCCCGACGCCTTCGTCCAGGATTCGAAGGAAAGCCTCGCCACGACGGCGGAAGGGCTCGGCTACATAGTGGAGAGGGCGCGCAGGACTTGGCCCGATGCGGGCACGCGCGGGCAGATCGCCAACTTCGCCGGGCTGCGCGCAAGCGGTTCCTCGCGGGATTTCGCAGTGGGGCAGGCGCCCGACGCGCCGTTTTTCTTCAATGCCGCCTGCATCGATTCCCCCGGGCTCACTTCCGCCCCCGCCATCGCGCAGGACATCGCGCAGCAGGTCGCCGACGCGCTGGGAGCGCGCCCCAACCCCTCCTTCGACCCGCATCGGCCCGCCCCGCGCCGCATGGTGCTGATGTCCCCCGACGAGCTGGAGGCGGCCGCGAAGGAGGATCCGCTGTGGGGGCATGCGGTGTGCCGCTGCTGCAAGGTCTCCGAGGCCGAGATCGTCCGCGAGCTGCACGGGCCCATCCCCGTGCTCGAGCTGGATGCGCTGAAATGGCGCACCGGCGCCACCATGGGCGAGTGCCATGGCGGCTTCTGCACGCCGGAGATCGTGCGCATCGTCTGCCGCGAGCTGGGATACTCGCCCGACCAGGTGGAGAAGCGCCTTGCCGGATCGTGGATGCTGACGGGTTCTCGGCCCGATTACGCCGAGCTCTCTCGCGCGCCGCGCCCCCGTCCGAAAGCCCCCGAGGCGGGCGCCTCCTACGACGTCGCGGTCGTGGGCGCGGGCGCCGCCGGCCTTGCCGCGGCGAAGGCGGCCGCGGCCAAGGGCGCGCGCACGGCGCTGTTCGACAGGTCGGGCGCGCTCGGGGGCATCCTGGGCCAATGCGTCCACAGCGGGTTCGGCCTCGCCCGCTTCGACGAGGAGCTCACCGGCCCCGAATACGCCGTCCGGGAATCCGCCGGGATGGAGGGGCTGCCCATCGACGTGTTCCGCGACACGACGGTCCTGGGAGCGTCCCCCGCGCCGGACGAGGAGGGCGCCTTCGAACTGCAGCTCGCCAGTTCGGGCGGCTGCGAGCGCGTGCGCGCCGGGGCGGTGGTGCTCGCGACCGGGTCGCGCGAGCGCGGCTTCGGCGCCCTGAACATCGCCGGCGCCCGCCCCTCGGGCGTGTACTCCGCGGGGACGGCCCAGGCGTTCATCAACCTGCAGGGCTGCCTGCCGGGCAGGCGCGCCGTGGTGCTGGGCTCGGGGGACATCGGGCTCATCATGGCCCGGCGCATGGCCCTCGAGGGCATGGAGGTGCTGGGCGTTTTCGAGATCATGCCGTACCCGTCGGGGCTGCGGCGCAACATCGTGCAGTGCCTCGACGATTTCGGCATCCCGCTGTCCCTCTCGTCCACGGTGGTGCGGGTGGAAGGCGCGGCGCGCCTCGAGGCGGTGCGGGTGGCGTCGGTGGATCCCTCGACGCGCAGGCCCGTTCCCGGCACCGAGCGGCGCATCGAGTGCGACACGCTGGTGCTTTCGGTGGGGCTCATCCCCGAGAACGCGCTGGCGGGGCAGCTGGGCGCGCGGATCGACCCCCGCACGGGGGGGCCGGAGGTGGACGCCTCGTTTCAGACCACGGTGCCCGGCGTGTTCTCGTGCGGCAACTCGCTGCACGTCCACGACCTTGCCGACTGGGCGTCGGAGGAAGGGGACGCGGCGGGCGCCGCGGCGGCCGAGCATGCGCTGCGCGGCGGACGGGGCGAGCCTGCCGCCGGGCATGCGGGCGGTATCGTGGCGGTGGTGCCGGGGGAGGGCGTCGGCCACGTCGTCCCGCAGCGCGTCCGCATCGGCGCCGGCATGGCGGGGGAGGCGTCCCTGTCGCTGCGCGTGTCGTCGGTCATGCGCAAGCCGGTGCTGGAGGCGGTGGGCGTGGCGGCGGACGGCGCGGAGACGGTGCTCAAGCGCAAACGGGCGCGCATCGCCGTGCCCGCCGAGATGGCGCGGATCCCGGTGCCCCTCGGCGATGCGGGCGGTTTCGACAGGATCGAGGTGAGGGCCCATGCGGGGGAATAGCGCGATCAGGGAAGTGACGTGCGTGCGCTGCCCTGCGGGCTGCGTCGTGGAAGTCGCGATGGATGCCGAAGGCGGCGCCCGCTGCATCGGCGGCGCCTCGTGCGCGCGCGGCGAGGACTACGCCCTCTCCGAGGCGACCGCGCCCCGACGCATGGTGGCGACCACGGTGCCCGTGCCCGGTTTCTCCGAGCCGTTGAGCGTGAAGACCGCCGCGCCCATTCCCAAGGAGCTGGTGCCCTCGGCGGTTCGCGAGGCGAAGCGCGCCAAGCTGTCCGCGCCCATCCGCGTGGGGGACGTGGTGCTCCCCGACGTCTGCGGCACCGGCGTCGACATGGTTGCCACGAAAACCCTGGCCTAGCCCTCCGGCGTCCCGCCTCGGCCCCGACCTTTGGCCCGACGTCCGGTCCCCGACGCCCGGCCTCGGCCCTTTGCCCATCCCCGCCCTCGTTCGCCACCTGCGCAATTCAAGCGATACTGTGGTGTTTGCCTTGGAAAGCCGCGCCGATGATACAATGAGCGGAGTTTTCCATCCGAAGCGGCTCAGGCCGGCGTTTTCGCGCTCCGACCTGCCGGGGACGCTCTCGGGAAGCGACGGCCCGCCCTCGGCCTGCCGCCTTTTCGGCAGCCGGCGCGCGCCTGGGCTCCCGCTGAAGCCGCGCCCCGCGCTTCGGCTCTCACGGGAGGTGACGAGTGGCTTCGCGCTCGATTAAACACAGGCCTGGCACCAAGAAGAAAAGCGGCCACGCCATAGCTCTTTCGATCGTCGCCGTGCTCCTGACGGCGCTGGTTGCCGGGGCGGTGGGCCTTTGGGCCCTCTGCTCGTCGTGGCTCCAGGATCTTCCCGACTACGCCCAGGTGAACGCGTACAACGAGGCGAAGACCACGACGGTGCTGGCAAGCGACGAGACTACCGTCCTAGCCGAGTTCCAGCTCGAGAACCGCGACCCGGTCGGTTTGGACCAGGTGAACGAGTACGTCCTGATGGCGACGGTCGACACCGAGGACGAGCGCTTCTACCAGCACAACGGCGTCGACTTGGCCGGCATCGCGCGCGCCGTGGTGGTGAACCTCACCGGCGGGCAGGAGGGCGCGTCGACCATCACCCAGCAGCTGGTCCGCCAGACCATCCTCTCCGACGAGATGAACGAGATCTCGTTCAAGCGCAAGATCCGCGAGATCTACCTGGCGATCAAGGTCGAGGAGATGTACTCGAAAGAGGAAATCCTCCAGATGTACCTCAACACCATCAACTACGGGTCGGGCGCCTACGGCATCCAGGCGGCGGCGCAGCGCTACTTCTCGAAGAACGCGACCGACCTGACGCTGGTCGAGGCGGCGACGCTGGTGGGCATCCCCCAGTCGCCCACCTACAACAACCCCATCGACAACCCCGACAACTGCCTTGCCCGCCGCAACCTGGTGCTGGACCGCATGCTCTCCAACGGCGACATCACCCAGGAGGAGCACGATCAGGCGCAGGCGGCCCCCTTGGAGCTGAACCCCTCGGAGCCCTCGATGGACGGCATCTACGCCTACCCGTACTTCACCAGCTACGTGCGCGACACGCTGCTCAACGACTACGCCTACACTTCCGACGAGCTGTTCAAGGGCGGGCTGCGCGTGGTCACCACCCTCGATCCCGCCACGCAGGATGCGGCGGAGGCGGCCGCGAACACCAAGCTGGCAAGCTCCGACCCCGCGCTTTCGGTGGCCATCGCGGCGGTGGACCCCGATAACGGCTACATCAAGGCGATGGTGGGCGGCAAGGACTGGAACTCCAGCAAGGTGAACCTGGCGACCGGCTCGGGCGGCGGAGGCAGACCCGCCGGCTCCACATTCAAGACCTACACGCTGGTCACCGCCATCGAGCAGGGCATCGACCCCCAGACGACGTACGTGAACTGCTCGTCCACGGCTCAGCTGCCCGGCTGGAACGTGCACAACTTCGGATACGCCAACTACGGCACCCGCACCATCGCCCGCGGCTTCGCGGTGTCGTCGAACACCTGCTTCGCCCGCTTGGCGATGTCGATGGGCCCCGAGAAGATCGTCGAGACGGCCCACCGCATGGGCATCAAGTCGGATCTGGTCGCCGAGGGCGGGCTCACGCTGGGCGCCGACTCGTCGCCGGTCACGCCGCTGGAGATGGCGGGCGCCTACGCGACCATCGCCAACGGCGGGACGCGCTACGACACCACCCCCATCCTGAAGGTGGAGGACTCCGAGGGCAACGTGCTGATCGACAACACGAACCCGCAGGGCGAGCGCGCCATCAGCGCCGAGGTCGCCCATGCGGCCACCGAGGTCATGAAGCTGGTCGTCAACAGCTCGGAGGGCACCGGCACCATGGCGCGGCTGTCCAGCGGCCAGCCGGTTGCGGGCAAGACGGGCACCCAGGAGAACTACATGGACATCTGGTTCTGCGGCATCACGCCCCAGCTGTCCGTGGCCTGCTGGATCGGCGATCCGAACAACCAGGTCCCCGTGGGCAACGCCGGAATGGACGATGTGTTCCACAACTTCATGGAGGTCGCTTTGGCGGGCCAGCCCATCGAGGAGTTCCCCACGGCGGGCAACCCCCATTACGAGAAGTACGTCGATGCGGAATACGACATCGGCGTGTCGGCTCCCAAGGAGGAGAAGGACGAAGACGAGGACGAGGATAAGGACAAGGAAGCCGACGACGACAAGAAGGACGATTCCGACTCCGATAAGGATGCCGACAAGCCTTCCGGCGGTGACACCGGCGGCGGAGGCGGCGGAGGCGGCGGCCAGACCGGCGGCGGCGATTCGGGCGGCGGACAGACCGGCGGCGGCGACTCGGGCGGCGGCCAGACCGGCGGCGGAGGCGGCGGCCAGACCGGCGGCGGCACCGAGGGCGGTTCGTCCGAAGCCGCATGACGTTTTTAACGATTTGCTGAAAACATGCGCGCCGTCTCCCTCGGGGGGGCGGCGCGGGGCTATAGTTTCCTTTCCGATCGGCGCGGCATATGGCACCGACCCGCATAGTAAGGAGAAACCGTTCCATGACTTCCCCCAAGAAGGCTTTCGCCCTCAAGATGCTCGCGGTTGCGTTTGCCGCCGCCGCGGCGCTTGCCGTTTTGACGGGCTGCTCCCAGACGGGCACCGCCGCGAACCAGCAGCAAGGCGAGAACCGCCAGTACATGTCCCAGGTCAACCAGGTCATGGACGATTTGGAGACGCAGCTTTCCGGCTTCACCGACGCCGTGTCGCGCGATGATGTGGTGGGCATGCAGACCCAGGCGCAGAACGCGTTGGCGACGTTGGACGACCTGGAGTCGATCGAGGCTCCCGAAAGCCTCGCCGACGTGCACCAGAACTACATGGAAGGCGCCGCTTCGCTGCGCGAGGCGCTTAGCGACTACGTGGCCCTCTACACCGAAATCAGCAGCGCCGGCGAATCCCAGACGTTCGACTGGGCGACCTACGAGACGCGTTTGGCGGAGATCCAGGAAAAATACGACGCGGGCATCGAGAAGATGAGCGCGGGCGACGAGCTTGCCGCCGGCAAGGAAGGCGGCGAGGAGCAGCAGGGCGACGGCCAAGCGTCCGACGGCCAGCAGGGATCCGATCAGCAGGCTGCGGAAGGCCAGCAGTAGCCCTCCTCCCGCCCGACGCAACGAAGACGATCCTTCCATGACCCGGCACGATACGGTAGAGCTCCTCGCCCCCGCGGGCAATGCGGCGTCGCTGCATGCGGCGGTGCGCGCGGGCGCGGATGCGGTGTACCTGGGGCTGGAATCGTTCAACGCGCGGCGCGGCGCCGACAACTTCACAGTGGAAACGTTGGGCGCCGCCTGCGACTACGCCCATCTGCGCGGCGCGCGGGTGTACGTGACCATGAACACCGCCATCCTGCCCGCCGAGGTCGACGACGCCTTGAGGCTCGCGCGCGGCGCCGCCCAAGCGGGCGCTGACGCGTTCATCGTCCAGGACATCGGCCTCGCGATCGCCCTGCGCAGGCTCCTCCCGCAGGTTCCCCTGCACATCTCCACCCAGATGAACACCCACAGCGTCGCCGGCATCGAGGCGGCGTCGCGTCTGGGGGCGTCGCGCGTGACGCTGGCGCGCGAGCTGTCGATCGGCGAGATCGCGCGCTTGGCTGCGGAAGCGGAGTCGCGCGGCATGGAGGTCGAGACGTTCGCCCACGGGGCGCTGTGCATCTGCTATTCCGGTCAATGCCTCATGTCGTCGCTCATCGGCGGCAGGTCGGCGAACCGGGGGATGTGCGCCCAGGCGTGCCGGCTGCCCTACGACCTGATCGAGAAGGGGAGCGACGAGCCCCTTCCCGCCGAAGGGGAGCATCTGCTCTCGCCCCGCGACCTCTGCTCCATCGACCTGCTGCCGCAGCTGGTGGAAGCGGGGGTTTCCTCGTTGAAGCTCGAGGGCCGGATGAAGTCGCCGGACTACGTCTACGCGGTGACGTCGGTGTACCGCGCCGTGCTCGACCGCGTGCTGGACGACCCCGCCTCGCCTTCGTGCGCTCCGAGCGACGAGGAGCGCCGCGTCTTGGAGGAGGCGTTCTCCCGCGGGTTCACCACCGCCTACCTCGAGGGGAAGCGCGGCAACGGCATCATGAGCTACGGGCGCCCCAACAACCGCGGCGTGCTCGTCGGCAGGGTCGCGTCGGTGAAGGAAGGGAACGCGGCCATCGCGGCGCAGAAGGAGCTCGCCTGCGGCGACGTGCTGGAGTTCTGGACGAAGCGGGGGCATTTCGCCTACACGCTGGACAGGCTGCAGCGCGACGGGCGGGGCAACGTGCTGACGCAGCCCGACCGCCCGGTGGGCAAGGGCGACCGCGTCTTCCGCGTCCGCAGCGCCGCGGACGCCTTCTCCGACGATGCCGCGCTGCCGCGCATCCCGGTGGACGGGACCGTGGAGATGCGCCTCGGCGCCCCCTTGCGCATGGAGTTCCGCATCGGCGAGGGCGCCCGGATCGCCGAGAAGCTTCCCGAAGCGTCCCGCATAGCCGGCGTCGCGACCGGCCCTAAGGTCGAAGCCGCCCGCACGAAGGCGGTCTGCGCCGATGACGTGAGGGCGCATGTCGACCGATTGGGGACGACCCCGTTCTCGCTTTCGTCGTTGGACATCCGCCTCGACGAGGGCGTGGGCGCGGGGTTCTCGTTGCTGCATCGCGTCCGCGCGGCCGCTTTGGATGATTTGGAGCGGAGGCTCCTCGCGCTCTGGGGCGAGAGCCGCCGCGTGGAAAGGGCAGGCCGCCCCGCCGTTCTGGCGGCGGATCGGCCGGCCCCGGCGGACGCCGACGGTAGCGCCTCCGCCGCGCCGCGCATCGTCGTGGCGACGTTGGCGACGAACCCCGCCTGCGCGCGCGTGGCGAAGCGCGCGGGCGCCGACGCCGTGTACGTCCCTGCCGCGAACTACAAGCGCGGTGGGGCGATGATGGAGGGGATCCGCTGCGACCAGGCGGACCAGGCGGGCTATCCCAAGCAGACCGCCGTGGTGCTGCCCGCCGTCGACCACGATGCCGAGGGCCGCTCCCGCGAGGCGGTCACGGGCATCGACGACGTTTGGGATCGCGTGTCCGCGGGCAAGCCGGTCCTCGCCGACAGCCTGGGGTCGCTGGTGCGCGCCGTCGACGAAGGGGCGGCTGCCGAGCTGGGCCCCCATGTCCCCGTGACGAACGCGCTGTCGCTGGAGTGCGCTGCGCGGTTGGGCGCCGGCCGCGTGTGGCTTTCCCCCGAGCTCACGCTTCGCCAGATCGAGGAGCTGGGCGCATCTTCCCCCGTGCCGTTGGGGCTTTCCATCATCGGCGCGCAGGAGCTCATGGTGTGCGAGCACTGCCTGCTGATGAGCCAAGGCCCGTGCAACCAGGATTGCGCCGCGTGCCCGCGTCGGTCCAAGCCGTATGCGCTGCGCGACAGGAAGGGCTACGAGTTCCCCGTTTCGACCGACGCCCTCGGCCGCAGCCATCTGTACAACGGCGTCGCCCTGGACGTCGCGCATCTCGTGCCGCAGCTCATCCGGGCGGGCGTGTCGGCTTTCATGGTGGACACGACGCTCATGGACGTTAAGGATGCCGGGTCGGCGGTCGCGCGCGCGGTGCAGGCGCGCGATTGGGCGCTGCGCGACGGATCCTGCGTTCCCAAGGCGACGGGCTCGACCACGGGCCATCTGTTCCGAGGCGTGCTCTAGTCGGCATCCGCGTCCGCTCGCGGCTGCGGGATGCGGCCGAGAGGCGACGGGTCCCGCCGGGCGGCCCCGGCATCCGCGCCCGTTCGCGGCAAGCCCGAACCTTATTTCGAATTGAGGATACCCTTACAGATTGGCAATGGAACCGCTTGCCCTTATGTGGCAAAATAGATCAGTTCGCGTAATGCGTTTTGCTTGAGGCCCTCGCCGTCCAGTTGAACGCGTTTCCGTCGAAGGGCGAAGGGCGCGAGGGCGCTTTCGCCGAACGAGGATCCTAGACAAGGAAGTTGGAAGCATCGTGGCAACCGACATCAAGATGAAGAAGAGGAAGCCGAAGTCGTCCGAAGCGCGGCGCAACGTCTGGCTTCTTGTCCTAGCGGCGCTTCTGGCCGTCGCCGCCATATTCATGTTCACCCCTCCGCAGGAGAAGATCAACCAGGGCTTGGACATCCAAGGCGGCCTTTCGGTGGTCCTCACCGCCACGGGCGAGGACGGGCAGGCGCCTTCCACCGAGGACATGGAGACCAGCCGCGAGATCATCGAAAGCCGCGTCAACGCGCTGGGCGCCTCCGAGGCGGTGGTCCAGGTGCAGGGCACCGACCAGATCCTCGTGCAGATCCCCGGAATGTCGGACACGCAGGAGGCGCTCGACACCATCGGGCGCACGGGCAGCCTCGTGTTCTCGCGCTTGGATTCGTTCACCGATGAAAACGTCGTCAGCCAGATCGAGAACGGCCAGTACAACGCCGAGTCGGTCATCTACGACGATTTCGGCAACGCGTTCCCGACGGGGGAGGTCCAGCAGCTCGAGGTCCCCGAGGGAACCTACACGCCCCTGGTCACCGGCGAGAACATCACGAACGTCACCGTGGGCCAGGCAAGCGAGACGTCGGCCGACTATGCGGTGAACGTGTCGCTCGATTCCGAAGGCGCCGAGGCGTTCGCCCAGGCCACCGAGGACCTGGTGTCGACCAACGGCCAGATCGTCATCATCCTGGACGGCGTGGTGCAAAGCGCCCCCGCGGTGCAGTCGATCATCTCGGACGGAGACGTGTCCATCACGGGTGGCTACACGCTCGACGAGGCGAACGCCATGCGCACCGTGCTGGAGTCCGGCTCGCTGCCGGTGAGCTTCGAATACTCGCAAAGCCAGGTGGTCGGCCCCACCCTCGGCCAGGATGCGCTCGCGTCCGGCGTGGTGGTCGCGCTGATCGGCCTTGCGGTGGTGCTGGTCTACCTGCTGTTCTTCTATCGCGGACTCGGCCTCATCGCGGCGGCGATGATGGCGGTGTTTGCGGTGTTCTACCTGGGCCTTCTAGCCCTGCTGTCGCATTTCGGCCTGTTCAGCCTGTCGCTTGCCGGCATCGCCGGCGTGGTGCTGACCATCGGCATGGCGGCGGACTCCTCGATCCTCATCATGGAGCGCTTCCGCGAGGAGATCCGCATGGGCAGAAGCGTCCGCGCCGCGTCGAAGACCGGCGTGTGGCACGGCATCACCACCTCCATCGACGCCGACCTCGTGACGCTGGTGAGCGCGCTCACGCTGTTCTTCCTGGCGTCTGCCTCGGTGAAGGGCTTCGGCCTCACGCTGGCGCTGGGCATCCTGTGCGACCTCGTGGCGATGCTGGTGTTTTTCCTGCCCGTCGTGAGGCTGCTGGCGCCCCGCATCATGCCCAAGCATCCTGCGTTCTGGGAGATCAAGGACTGCTTGGACCTGGCGGAGGCTGAGCGGGAGGGCACGCTTTCCCGCAAGCCGCGCGGCCGTTTCATCAAGCGCGACATCGACTTCTTGGGCAAGCGGAAGGTGTTCTTCGGCATCGCCATCGTCATGATCGTGGCGGCGTTCGCGATCGTGGGCATCCGCGGCATGAACTTCGGCATCGAGTTCCAGGGCGGCACGTCCATCTCCATCCACGATTCGGGCGATGCGACCATCGAGCAGGTGCGCGACGCCTTCGCCGATGCGGGCGAGCCGGACGCCGTGGTCCAGACCGCCTCAACCGACGGCGAAGAGGGCTTCCTGGTGCGCAGCTCCATCACGTCCGCCGAGGATGCCGCCGCCATGGCGAACCAGGTGGCGGATCGGTTCGGGTGGTCGCACGATTCCATCGAGGTGACCACCATCGGCCCCGACTGGGGAGCCGGGGTCATAGAGTCCTCGCTCGTCGCCTTGATCATCTCGTTCGTCCTGATCGTCGCATACATCGCCACGCGCTTCGAATACAAGATGGGCGTGTGCGCCATCATCGCGCTGCTGCACGACATCATCATCGTGGTAGGCGTGTACGCCCTGGTGGGGCGCGAGGTTACGCCGAACGCCGTGGCAGCGCTGCTCACGATCCTGGGCTACTCGCTCTACGACAAGGTGGTGGTGTTTCACCGCATCAACGAGAACATGAAGTCCGACGAGGGCAAGTGCACCTTCGCGACCATGGCGAACCGCTCGCTGAACCAGGTGATCATCCGAACCATGAACACCTCCATCGCGCAGCTGGTGCCGGTCATCGCCATGCTGCTGTTCGGCGGCGAGACGCTGAAGGACTTCGCCTTCGCCATGACCATCGGCCTCATCTGCGGCGCCTACTCCACCATCTCGGTGGCGACGCCGCTGTACAGCCTGTGGAAGACGAGGGAGGAGAAGTACGCGCGCTTGGAGCGCAAGTACGGCTCCGAGATCCAACGCTGCTACCTGGGCTACCTTCCCAACGACCCGCGCGTGAAGGGGTTCTTCGCCAACGAGGGCAAGGGTGCGGACGGCTCCGCCGCGAAGGATGCGCAGGCGCAGTCCGCGACGCGCCCCTCCGACGGCGCTTCCGCAGAGGTGGCCCCGTCTGCGGGTGAGGCGGCCTTCGAGCCGCCCGCAACCGCAGCCGATGGAGCGTCGCCCGCGAAGGGCGCCCCGGTTTCGGGCGGCGCGGCGGATGCCGCGACGGGCGAGGAGGCCAAGGAGAAGATGGCCCACCGGCGCAAGCAGACGCGCGCGCAGCGCAAGCGCAAGAAGTAATGGGGCTCGAACGGCAGGTCGCGCGGCTATCGTGCAAGCGCGCGGCCCGCATCCCAACTGCGGATGCGCGCGCATGCCCCTTCTAGGTCCAACACGCCGTAGGCGAAACCGCGTCGGATCAGCTCGGGCGGCAGGAGCTCGTCGTACTTCTCGAACAGCGGGATCTCGGCGGGGTACAGCAGCTCCATCGGGTCGAGCCGTCCCGCTTCGTGGAGATCGGCGACGCGTCCCAGCTCGTGCAGCAGCTCTTCTCCCGAGCAGGGCATCTTGAACTGCAGGTAGTAGGGCCGGGCGGATTCGATGCCCTTGATGCCCAATGCGGGCGCCGCCTTCAGCTTCACGATGCGCTCCAATGCCAGAAACGCGTAGGTTCCCAGCCAAGGGAGCAGGCACCACATGTCGCCTCCCAGGTTCACCAGCGGCAGGTCGGCAAGGCCGGCGTTTTCCGCCACGTGGCGCGCGAGCGCTAAGCGCGCTTCGGCATTCCTTTGGAGGTAGGGGTAGACGGCGTCTTCCTTCAGCGTCTGCCGCATCCTCTCCAGCACGCGCGTGTTGATATCCCCCGGGCAATCGCCGAAGTACGCGGGGACCTTCCCCTTCGCCTGCGTGCAGTACACCAGATGGCGCTTATGGTCGATTTCGTCCACCACCCACACGTGCCCGGCGATCGCGATCTTCTCGCCTGCAGGAGGCGGCTGCACGATGGTGCCGATCTCCTGCGATTCGCTGCGCACCGTGTATTCCCGGTTCTCTTGGAACACCGCGTAGAACTTGTAGGAGTTCACGATGCGCTCGCCCGCCAAGCCGACGATGAGGCCGCCGGCCTCCGTGCGCTGCACCAAGTCGGTGTCGAGCAGATGGCGCAGCAGGAGGCGGTAATCGTCCTGCGAGATGCGATGGAACGGCGGCAGCGGCAGCACGCGCGCAGCGAGTACAGCGGGCGACAGCTCGCCTTCGGATGCCAAGGTGGAAAGCGTTTGGTGCAGGAGCAGGCTGTAGGGAAGCCGGTCCAGGCGCGGAGGCTCCACCCAGCGTTCCTCGATGTACAGCTGCACCAGCGCGATGCCCTGGAGCAGCTTCCACGGTATGCTTTCAGGGGTCATGGAGCGCGCTTCGGGCCGCTCCTCGCGCATGACGAAGCTCATTTCCTGGGGCGCCCCGCGTCGGCCGGTGCGCCCCATGCGCTGCAGGAACGACGACACCGTGAACGGCGCGTCGATCTGGAACGCGCATTCGAGCCGCCCTATGTCGATGCCCAGCTCCAGCGTCGCGGTGGTGACGGTGGTGAGCGCCGCCTTGTCGTCCTTCATGAGCGCCTCGGCGCTCTCGCGGAAAGACGCCGAGAGGTTTCCGTGGTGGATGAGGAACCGATCCGGCTCGCCTTTCGCCTCGCAGTACTGGCGCAGGGTGGTGCACACTGCCTCGGCTTCCTCGCGCGAGTTCACGAACACCAGGCACTTCCGCCCCTTAGTGTGCTCGAAGACATACCCGATCCCCGGATCCGCCGCTGCAGGTGCTTTGTCGGCAGGGGCCTCGACCTGCGGTTTCTCCATGGCTCCGAGGGGGGCAGCGCCATCAACCCCATTTCCATTCCCAAGAGGAGCGCTTCTACCCGAGGGATCTTCCGCAGCAGACGCAGGGCAGGCCCGCAGGGGACGGGAGGGGGTCTCGCGCGCAGTTCCGCACGAGCCGAAACGCCCAGTGGGCGTTTCGAGCGAGCAGGACTGTTTGAGCACGAGATCCCCTCCCGTCCCCTGCGGGCCGAAGGGATGGACGTCGTCTGCGGCCTGGGCCCCCGTGACGTAGAAGTGCTCCATCGACAGCCGCCAGGGCCGTCCCGGCGCGTCGATCTGCGGGATGAAGGTGCCGCGCCCCGTGCCGGCGGCCAGGTAGGCGCCGGTGAGCTGGGGGTCGCCGATGGTGGCGGAAAGCCCGATGCGGCGGGGGTTCACGTTCGCCAGCCGTCCCAGCCGCTGTATCAGGCACAGCGTCTGGCCCCCGCGGTCGCCGCGCAGAAGCGAGTGGACCTCGTCGATGACGATGTAGCGCAAATCGCAGAACAGGCGCGCGATAGCGGAATGCCTCCGCAGCAGCAGCGCCTCAAGCGACTCGGGCGTGATCTGCAGGATGCCCGACGGGTCCTTCATCAGGCGCGCCTTGCGCGAGGCGGCGACGTCGCCGTGCCAGTGCCAAACGGGTATGGCGGCTTGCCCGCATAGGTCGGTCAGGCGCTCGAACTGGTCGTTGATCAGGGCTTTCAACGGCCCTATGTAGAGCGCCCCCACCGAGCGGGGCGGATCCTCCCAGAATTCGGTGAGTATGGGGAAGAACGCCGCCTCCGTTTTCCCCGAGGCGGTGGAGGCTGCCAGCAGCACGTTGTCGTCGGTGTTGAAGATGGCGTCGGCGGCGGCCACTTGGATGGCGCGCAGGTTCTCCCACTCGTGCTGGTAGATGAAATCCTGGATGAAGGGCGCATAGCGCTCGAAAGTGCCCATGGCGCGCCCCTAGATGGTGAACTCCGCGTAGGCGGCTTCGCTTGCGGCGGCCTTCGCCCGTCCCTGCACGCTTGGCGCGGCCCCATCGTCTCCGGGAATCCCCGGCTCTGCCGTGCGGAACGATCCCGCCGCCAGGATGTCGCCGACGCTCGTCTGCGGGTTCTGGCCGGCTATGTCCAGAAGCTCGATGAAATCGCGGATGACCTCGCGCGGCGTGAGGTGGGTCTGCGCCCCGATGCGCTCGAACTCGATGCGGAGGAACGACACCAGGTCGTTTTCCCCGATGCTGCGCGGGTAGCCGAAGAAGCCCGCGTGGATGTCGGCCAGCTTCTCGATGAGCACCAAAAGCTCCTCGTAGGTGAGCGGTTCCAAGCGGATGACGGGGGCCAGCAGGTCCATCAGCCCCTCGTTGGCGAACCGCCCCTGCGCCAGGCGGCTGCGCAGCGCCTCGTAACTGTAGAGGCCGCGGCGGCGATCCTCGATGGACTGCGGGGTGCCGCCCATGATGACGCCCAGGTGGCGCGCCTTGCCCTGCAGCGTGTCGTTGTACATGGTCAGGATTTTCTCGTAGTTGTATTGGCGGGTGATGGCGTTGGGTATCTTGTACAGGTTCACCAGCTCGTCGATGAGCACCACCAGGCCCTTGTAGCCGGCGCCCACCAGGAAGGTGGCGAACAGCTTCAGGTAGTCGTACCAGTCGTCGTCGGCGATGATCGCGTTGACGCCCAGATCGGCCTTCGCCTCGGTTTTGGTGCGGTATTCGCCGCGGAGCCATTTCACCGCGTTCGCCTGCGCCTCCTCGTCGCCCTCGCGCCATGCCCGATGGTAGCGCACGAGGAGCTTCCCGAAGTCGTAGCCGTGCACCATCTCCTCAACCGACTTCACCACTTCGAAGATGCGCGCTTCCACGTGCCCGTCGAAGGCGGGATCGTCCTCGCCGATGCCGTTTGCCGCCACTTCGGCGCGCAGGTTGGACAGCCAGCGGTCCAGCACCAGCGGCAGCGCCCCGCCTTCGGGGCGCGTCTTGGTGGACAGGTTGCGCATCAGCTCGCGATACGTCGCCAGCCCCTGCCCGCGCGTGCCTTGAAGGCGGCGCTCGGGGGACAGGTCGGCGTCGCATACCGCGAAGCCGTTGCCCATGGCGTGATTGCGGATGGTCTGGAGGAGGAAGCTCTTGCCGCTTCCGTAGCGGCCCACGAGGAAACGGAAGGAGGCTCCGCCGTCCGCGATGAGATCCAAGTCGTGCAGGAGCGCTTGTATCTCACCCGTCCGTCCCACGGTGATATAGGGCAGGCCGATGCGGGGCACCACCCCTCCCTTGAGCGAGTTGATGATGACCGCGGCGATGCGCCTGGGCACCTTCGGCGTGCCTGTCACGGAGCCTCCCTTCCCCGACGGGCCTCCCATGATAGCATGCGCCCGGGACGGAGCAAACAGATGTTCTTATTACATAAGGGCGGGGCCCGAGCCGGTCGGGACCGGCCCCGAAGATGCCGTGCCGCCGGATGTCCTACCAGCTGATCTTCACGATCGGCTTGATGAGGTCGCGGGGCTTCTCGTCCATGACGCGGAAGGCGTCCTCGATCTTGTCGAATCCCTCGAAGGCGTAGTTGAGCATCTTGCCGGGGTGCAGACGACCGGCGCGGATGATGTTGAGCAGGCGGCCGATGCGGTAGGCGCCGCCGGGGCAGAACCCCGTCTTGAGGGCGACGTCGCTCATTCCGAGGCCCCAGAGCGCGGTGGGGATCTCAAAGGTCTCGGAGGCGTCGAAGTAGTTGATGTTGGAGATCACCCCGCCGGGGCGCGTGAGCTGGAGCGCCTGGTTGACGCTCGACGCCCTGCCGCCGGCGATGATGCAGGCGTCGACGGGGCCGGCGAGGTCGAGGATCTGCTCGACCACGTCTCCCTCCTTGTAGCTCACGATGTCCGTGGCGCCAAACTCCCGCGCGAGGGCGGCGCAGTTGGGACGGGTGCCGATGCCGATGATGCGGCCGGCGCCTCGCAGCGCCGCGCCGGCGATCGCCATGAGGCCGACGGGGCCGATGCCAAAGACCACGACGGTGTCACCAAACTGCACGTCGGCCTGCTCCACCCCGTAGAAGCCCGTCGACATCATGTCGACGGTCATGAGCGCGTCCTCGACGCTCACGTCCTCGGGCTTGGCCACGAGGTTGGCGTCGGCGTTGTTGACGTGGTAGAACTCGGCGAAGACGCCGTCCTTGCTGCCCATGAACTTGAAGCTGCCGATGAGACGGCGGTCGTGGGCGTTGTTGTCGTTGCGGCGCTGCAGCTGCGGGACCTCCCAGTCGGGCGTGTTGCAGGGCACCACGACGATGTCGCCGGGCCTGAAGTTCTGGACGAGCTCGCCCACCTCGACGACCTCGCCGATGGACTCGTGCCCGAGGATGAGGTTGTGCTTGGGACCCGACCCGCCGTGCATGCAGTGCGTGTCGCTCGAGCACGGTGCGACCGCGACGGGGCGCAGCAGCGCGTCGAGCGGGCCGACCTGCGGGCGGTCCTTCTCCATCCAGCCGGGGTTGTTCACTTCTATGACGCCGTACCCACGCATGTTGGTGATCCTTTCCTTCGGGAGCGGCATTGGCCCGCCGCTCGGACAACCTGGTTCTTCTCGCCGGTCCCGGCACCTGCTAGGAGGTGTGGCCTTCGCGGCGGTCGAGGACGAAGATGCGCACGAGCGTGATGACGATGCCCACGATCACGAGCCCCATGAGGATGAGGAAGGTGCGTGACATGCCAGTGATGAAGACGTCCGGCCGCTCGGGGATGTAGGCGGTTACGCGATAGCCGGCGACGTCGCTCATGTTGCCGTAGAGCAGCGCCATGGAGACGGTGATGCCGAGCGACTGGCCGAGGTAGCGCATGAGGTTCCCGAGCGAGCCCACGAAGCCGAGCATCTCGGGCTTGGCGTGGCTCATGATGAGGGAGTTGTTGGGCGCCTGGAAGATGGCACTGCCAAGCGAGGTCCCCATCATGATCGCGACGATGAGCGGGATGGGGGTGTCGAGCGAGAGCGAGGCGAACAGGCTCAAGCCCAGCGCGAACAGCGCGGCGCCGACGACGACGGGGATGTTGCAGCCGATCTTGTCGGAGATGGTGCCGGAGATCGGGCCGACGATGGCGTTCACGAGCGAGTACGTCGCCACGATGGCGCCCGCGACGCCCGGCGCGATGCCCATGGCCTGCTGCAGGTAGAACGGGGAGATGACCGTGATGCCCGAGAGGGCGAGGAACACGCAGACGGCCGTGAGCAGGCAGGCGTCGAAGCCGAGGTTCTTGAAGACGTCCATGTTGATGAGCGGGTCGGACTCGCGGCGCTCCACGATGACGAAGAGCACGAGCAGGACCGCAGCCGCGGCGAGCATGACCGCGTGCAGGGGCGAGAATCCCTTCTGCATGAGGGTGATGGCGGCAAAGAAGAGCAGGATGGCGGGGGAGAGCAGGACGGCGCCCTTGACGTCGAAGCGCTTCCTCTCCGCGGGGCGGCGGTTGGGCAGGACCCTGAGGCCGACGAGGAACGAGACGATGCCGATGGGCACGTTGATGAGGAAGATGACGCGCCAGGGGGCTATGGAGACGAGGGTGCCGCCAATGGTGGGGCCGGACATGGCGCCGAGGGCGGTGAAGGTGGCCAGCAGCCCGAGGGCGCGGCCTCGGCTGTCCGCGAACATCTCGGTGATGATGCCCTGGTTGTTGGCCATGCTGGCAGCGATGCCGAGCCCCTGGACGGCGCGCGCGGCGATGAGGATGGGCAGGCTCGGCGCAAGCGCGCTCAGGAGCGACCCCACGGTGAAGGTGACGACGCCGAACTGGAAGACGCGAACCTTGCCGATCATGTCGCCGAGACGGCCGAAGGTGAGCAGGAACGCGCAGCTCACCACCAGCAGCGTGCTCGAGACCCACTGGACGAGGGCCATGTCCACCTCGAACGCGGTCTGCAGGGTGGGGAGCGCCACGTTGGCGATCGTGGTGTCGAGCATCTCCATGAGCGTCATGCACAGAATGACGACGAGGGCGAGGTTCTTCTGCCCCTTGGAGAGCTCTGCCGGGGATGAGGGCGATGTGCTCTGCTTGTTCACGCTGGTTCCTTTCGGTCTTGCCGTCGGGGGACTGACTTGGCGTACACGAATGTACGTCACGCGCACCCATAAAGTGACCAGATTAAGAAAATCGGTCACGTTTATTCGGTCAAAATGGGGGGAGGAGACGAGCGGGAGGCGATCATGCCGGCGATTTTTTCCGAGGAGGAGCGCAGGGGGCTGCGCCTTCGCATGCTGGACATCGGCTGGGAGCTGCTGCGCGACAAGGGCTTCCGCGCGCTGCGCGTGGAGGACGTGGCCCGGCGGGCGGGTCTCGCCAAGGGCACCTTCTACCACTTCTTCCCGTCCAAGGACGCCTTCCTTCAGGAGATGGTCGCGGAGAACCGACGCGAGCTCTCCGCGGGGTTCGAGGGGCTGCTCGCCGGCGAGGGCCGTCCCGAGGAGGCGCGCGTCCGCGCGTGCCTGCACGAGGTGTGGCACAGCGAGCGGCTGGTGTTTCGCTGCGTCGGGCTGGAGGACTACCGCAGGGTGTGCCTCACGCTGCCCGAGGGGTTTCAGCTGGGGCCCGTCGCGGGGAGCGGCATCATAGGCGGCCTGCTCGAGCGCGTTGCCCCCGAGCGCGACGCGGAGGCGCACGAGGTGGCGATGGCGCTGCAGCGCGTCGCGGCGCTCGCGCTCATGACCGAGGGGGTCTCCGATCGCGCCACGCTCGACCGTGTCGTCGACATCTTGATTGACGACGCGGTCGACGTGCTCTTCGGGAGGCGGGACGCGTCTGGCGGGCCCGTGCGCGAGGAGGCGGGGCGCGCCTAGCCGTCGAGCGCCGCGCGCACGTCCTCGGCGTAGTCCTCCACGAGTCTGGGGACGCCCTGCGCGTCAAACTCGACCGCCGTGTCGCCGAGCAGGTCGTAGAGCTTCCCGTTGACCGTGTCGACCAGGAGGTCCGCCCCGGTGACGTCCGGCGTGCGCCCGTCGAGCAGGCCACGGAGAAACGCGAGCTCGTCCGCGGTGAGCGCAAGGGTGTCGTCCGTCTTGCCTTGCGGAGGCGCCGCGGGCTCCGGCGCCGGGGTCTCTTCCTCGCGCTCCTCGTCGACGAGCAGGGCCTCGCGGGTCTCGGCGGCGCTCGCACGGATGTCCGCGAGCTTGGCGAGGTCGATCTCGATGCGCCGCGGTGCGTGGGCGACGCGCCAGGCGAGGTAGTCACCAATCGCTCGATCGATGATCTTGACCAGGTATTTTGGGTCAGCACGCTCCTTGAGGGGGCTCGGGTGGCCGAGGGCGATGCGCAGCTGGCGGTCGACGGCGCGCAGGACCTGTCCGAGCCTGGCGCTGCGAGCGCCCCCGTCATGCAGGGAGTCGCAGCTCCAGATGCCGTTCTGGCAGACGTAGCGGCAAGTCTCGTCCAGCTCGACGACACAGTCTCGGTGCCGCCCGCCGGGATAGAAGACGGCCGAGGCGAACATCAGGTGCGGCATGGCGTGCCGTGTTCCGAAGAGGCTCTCCGTGAGCCCCTGGGCGCGGTGGGAGGCATAGTGGCGCGCGAGGTCTGCGAAGACGGCGCAGCAGACGCTGCGCACGGCGTCCGGCTCGTCCCGGTTGAGGCGCCCCTCGCGGATGTGATGGGTGGAGAGTGCGTCCAGCGCGCCGAGCAGCTCCTCGTCGCCGGCGGGATCGGTGCCGAAGGCGTGCGGCGGCCGGCGGCGCCCCTTGGGTGGAGACGCGTCGAGCGCTCGTTGCTCCGCGCGCCGGAGGACGCCCACGGCACGGTCATGCGCGGTGTTGAGGTACGGCGCGGCAAGCTCGACGGGTAGGTCGTGGAAGGCGACGTAGTCCACCAGCCAAGGACGCACGTAGCGATCGAGCACGGGGTCGAGGGAGCGATACTCCTGCCAGAAGGACTCGATGGAGCGGAAGGCCTCCATCCCCGGTGCCGCTCCCACGCCGTTGACGAGCTCGTAGAGATAGACAAAGGCGAAGGAGGGGGAGGTCCGCTCAACCCTGCCGCGACGCACCCGCGCGCGCCAGGTGAAGTAGCCACGCAGCTGCGGGTTGGTCATGGACTCGTAGGTGGGAAAGTAGCTGGAGAACTCTCCGTCGAAGGGGAAGTCGTCGACGTAGTCGGCCATGAGGTGCGCCTGCTCCACGAAGAGCCGCGCGTCGGACCACGTCCGGGCCTCGCCGCAGCGGGCGAGCGCGCGCATCTGGCGGATGGGCTCGGGTAGGTAGCTGGCGAGCTGTGACCCGCGCAGGAGGATGGGCTCGTCGGCATAGGTGCGCGTGCTCGCGAACGCCCTGCCGCCCTTGGAGCGGCTGGCCGCGAGAATCTGCTCTATGATCGCGTCGACGTCCGGCATCGAATCTCCCTCGCTCCGGTTTTCATCATACCCGGCCTCGTCGCGATGCGCGGTTCAGTCAAAAAGCCCGTTCGTGTGATGCTCGTGCGTTCCGACAATCAAAAAGCCCGTTCGTGTGATGACTTTTTCTCCCCGTTAAGACCACCGGGTCGGGATAACCCCTGTTGAGTAACAAATGTAGAAACTAATTGTTGAACTGAATGCCGTAAGAGGGTGGTTTTCCTATCACACGAGCGAGCGTTTTGATCTTGCCGGGGCAGATTAATCACACGAAGAGGGGTTTTGCACCGATCGCACAAACACGAGGGAGTCGTCGGACGAGCGCTCGACACTCAGCCTATAGCCGCGCTCATGGAAGTCAGGCAGCTCATCGATGGTCTCTACGCCCTGCTCGGCGCACCAGCGAGCAAAGGTGCCTCGTGCTGCCTTCGCTTCGGTCGCGGGCTGGCAAAGCCGACCGTCGCGCAGAACGCCGAAGATGCAGGTTGTGACCTGTGGGCCGTCCGGGCGCACCCAGGGTGTGACGGCGCGGGCGTACTCGGCGGAGGCAACGTTGACGATGACGTCACAGCCCTCGGCCGCGAGCGTCTCGTAGAGTGCGCCTCCCCAGAACCCATAGAGGTCGCGTGCGCCGTCGACGGCGAGGCGAGCCTGCATCTCGAGCCGATAGGGCACCACGCCGTCAAGCGGTCGCAGCACGCCGTAGAGACCCGAGAGGATGCGCAGGTGCTCGTCGAGCCAGGCGAGCTCGCCCTCGTCCATCACCCCTGCCGCCAGGTGCGTGTACTGGATGCCCTCGTAGGCAACTGCCGCCGCCGTCGTGTCGCGACCGAGGTCCATCGTGCGGAACCGCTCGTAGTTGAGGTCGGCGAGCCGGTCGCTGCAGTTCCAGAGTCGCTGGGCCTCGTCGCGCGAGAGGCGTTGGACCGCGCGTACGAGCCGCTCGGCACGCCCCTGGAGGGCAGGAGCGCGCCCGGGCCAGGGAGGCGCGTCCTGCGCGCGCATCTTTTTCGCCGGGGAGACGATGAGCCTCAGTGACATGGGCACCCCTTTCGGGAACAATCCTACCAGCTCGCTATCTTGTGGCAGAGGAGGACGGACATGGCGCTCGGGAGAGGAACGCGCGCCGCCGCGGCGCTCGTCGTCGGCGTTGCCGCGGCTGCGGGGCGGTGGCTGTGGCGGGCGCGGCCGCACGTCGAGCGGACCATGGGCGGCCTCGCCCTCGTCTACACCACGCGCGACGACTCCGGCACGCCCGTCCGCGTCCTGCGCACGGGAGGCGTCTACCAGTCGGCCACCTATCTCGGCCCACGCGGGATGGAACCCGTCTTTGCTTACTACCGCTCCCTCGGCAGACTCTTCGAGCTGCGTCCGGACGCCCGTCGCGTGCTCGCGATCGGCGGCGGGGGGTTCGCGTTCCCCAAGCTCGTCGTCGCCGAGCACCCGGGCGTGCGGACAGACGTCGTCGAGATCGACCCTGCCGTCGTCCGAATCGCCCGCCGCTGGTTCTATCTGGACGAGGCGATCTCCCGGGCGCGCGCGGCCGGCGGCGAGCTCAACGTCATCTGCGACGACGGGCGCGCCTTCCTGGAGGGCCCGGTCGGCCCCTACGACGCGGTGGTCCTCGACGCCTTCGTCGGCGCCGAGCCCGTGCGCTCCCTCGCCACGGTCGAGGCCCTCCGCCTCGTGCGGCGCGCCCTCGCGCCCGACGGCGTCTGCCTCATGAACGTCGTCTCGCGTGACGGAGGGGCGGACGTGGGCTTCCTGCGCGCCGAGGTCGCGACGGCCCTCGCCGTCTTTCCCAACGTCAGGGTCGCCCTCGCCGTCGACGACGTGCACGCCGCCGAGGACAACTACCTGCTCGTCGCCTCGGCCGGCCCCCTCGACCTCCCTGACGCCATCCCGTTCGACGCGAGCTTCCCCACGAGCGCCCTACTCGACATCTAAGCGCAAGCGACTAAGATTATCTAAAAACGGGTACCTTAGCCCACGTTAGAGAAGCTGCACGGAAAGGGGCGCGCCGCATGCGCAAGTTCAAGACAGAGAGCAAGAAGCTGCTCGACCTCATGATCAACTCCATCTACACCAATCGGGAGATCTTCCTCCGCGAGCTGGTATCCAACGCCTCGGATGCCATCGACAAGCTCTACCTCAAGAGCCTCACCGACAGCTCGGTCAGCGTCGACCAGGCAAACCTCGCCATCAACGTGGGCTTTGACAAGGACGCCCGCACCATCACCGTCTCTGACAACGGAATCGGCATGACGGCGGACGAGCTGGAGAAGAACCTCGGCACGATCGCCCACTCCGGCTCCGAGGAGTTCAAGGCGGCCAACGCTGAGGCACAGGGCGACGCCGTCGACATCATCGGCCGCTTTGGCGTGGGCTTCTACTCCGCCTTCATGGTCGCCAAGGAGGTCTCCGTCGTCACGCGCGCCTGGGGCTCCGACGAGTGCCACCGCTGGACCTCCGACGGCGTCGAGGGCTACACGATCGAGCCCGTCCCCGCCGACGACCCGGCGTATCGCGACGCATGCGGGACCTCGATCGTCCTCACCCTCAAGGACAACGCCGAGGACGCCGACTACGACGAGTTCCTCTCCGAGTGGAAGCTCCGCGACCTCATCAAGAAGTACAGCAACTACGTGCGCTACCCCGTGCAGATGCTCGTGACCAAGAGCCGCGAGAAGGAGAGGCCGGCCGACGCGGGCGACGACTACAAGCCCGAGTGGGAGGACTACACCGAGCTCGAGACCATCAACTCCATGACCCCGATCTGGAAGAAGCGCTCCTCCGAGGTCAGCGACGAGGAGTACGCCGAGTTCTACAAGTCGACCTTCCACGACTGGACCGACCCGGCGCGTACCTTCAGCCTGCACGCCGAGGGGACGCTCGAGTACGACGCCCTGCTCTTCGTGCCCGGCAAGGCCCCCTTCGACCTCTACAGCCGCGACTACGAGAAGGGCCTCGAGCTCTACAGCTCCAACGTCCTGATCATGGAGAAGTGCGCTGACCTGCTGCCCGACTACTACAACTTCGTGCGCGGCGTGGTCGACTCCGCCGACGTGAACCTCAACATCTCCCGCGAGACCCTGCAGCAGACGCGCCAGCTCCAGGCCATGGCTCGCCGCATCGAGAAGAAGATTACGAGCGAGCTCGAGGCCATGCGCGACAACGACCGCGAGGCATACGAGACGTTCTTCGAGAACTTTGGCCGCGGGCTCAAGTACGGCATCTACTCGAGCTACGGCATGAAGAAGGAGGAGCTCGCGGGCCTGCTGCTGTTCTGGAGCGCGCGCGAGCAGAGGATGGTCACGCTCCGGGAGTACGTGGCCGCCATGCCCGCGGGCCAGAAGGCGGTCTACTACGCCGCCGGCGACGACCGCGAGCGCCTGGCCAAGATGCCGGTCGTCGAGGCCGTGCTCGCCAAGGGCTATGACGTGCTGCTCTGCACGCAGGACGTGGACGAGTTCTGCTTCCAGGCCATGCGCGACTTCACGGCCACCGGCCTGCCCAAGGCCTACGAGGACGATGTCGCGCGCGAGGCCGCCGAGAAGGCCGTGGCGGACGGCGCCGAGCCCGAGGTCGAGGATCGCACTGTCGAGCTCAAGAACGTGAACGCCGGCGACCTCGACCTCGCGAGCGACGAGGAGAAGAAGGAGGCCGAGGAGGCCACCAAGGCAAACGAGGGCCTGTTCGGGGCCATGAAGGAGGCGCTGGGCGAGAAGGTCGAGAAGGTCGCGGTCTCCACGCGCCTCGCCGCCGACGGCGCCCCGGCCGTGATCACCTCCGAGGGCCCGCTCACGCTCGAGATGGAGAAGGTCCTCGCGGCCGGCCCGGAGGCGGGCGACGCTCCCAGGGCCACGCGCGTGCTGGAGGTCAACGCCAAGCACCCGGTCTTCGAGAAGCTTCGCGCGGCGCAGGAGGCCGGTGACGCCGACAAGGTCAGGCTCTACGCCGGGCTTCTCTACAACCAGGCCCTGCTCGTCGAGGGCATCCTGCCCGAGGACCCCGTGGCCTTCGCCTCCCAGGTCTGCGAGCTGATGTAGCCGCTGGCTCCCGTTCAGCGTCCGTAGCGCTCGAGGCAGGCGTTGCGGGCCACGGCGCGCACCTCGGCGGCGAGTCGCTCGTCACCGAGGCGTTCGCCCATGAGCTCGGCAATATCGTACTAGGTGAGATCTGACCCCCACCTCACGTGCGAGCGCCTCGCCGCGCGGCAGACGCGTCGCCAGAGCTCCTGCCCAGGCGTGGAGCCGCCGCGTCGTCACCGTGTAGGCGCCGCTCCCCGGCGCAGCCATTCGGCGAGCGGCGAATTGCTATGCTAGAACCTCGGTGGTTTCGCCGGATGCGAGGGACGGGGGATACATGGTGAAGACGCTGGTTCTCGTTCGGCACGGCGCGCCCGAGGCGACCTCGCCCACAGGCGCCGACCTCGACCGCAGGCTCACGGACTCGGGCGCCCGCTCGCTCAGGGCCGCCTATCCCCGCACCTTCGCCCTGCTCGGCGACAGCCCGAGGGCCCTCGTCTGGAGCAGCCCCGCCGTGCGCGCCCTCGAGACGGCCGACGTCGTCGCCGCCTCGACGGGAGCCGAGGACATCGAGGTCCACCAGTCGCTCTACGCCCAGGACGTCGCCGCGTTTCTCGCCGAGCTCGGGGCGGCGGACGCGCCCTGCGTGATCGCCGTCGGCCACGCCCCCTTCGTGGACACGCTCGCCTCCCGCCTTGTGGGCGGCTGCCGGCCCTTCGGCAAGGGCACCGCCGTCGCGATCGACCTGCCGGAGGGCGCGGACGGTCGCGGCGTCCTGCGCTGGTACGTGGCGGGTCCCGAGTGCGCCTCCTGGGAGGAGCTCGCCGTCGTCGAGCGCGCGCTCTCCGGATCGGCCGACGACCTCGCGGCGAGCGCCAAGGCGTTTCTCGCCGCGCCCGACGACCCCGCGACGCTCCTGGAGTTCAGGGTCGCCATCCGCCGCGTGCGCTCGCTGCTGCAGTTCCTGGAGCCGTGGCAGGGCAAGAAGCAGAACCGTCGCTGCGAGCACGTGCTCAAGGAGCTGCAGACGGCATCTGCCCGCCTGCGCGCCCTCGACATCCTCTCCGACGCCGTCGACGGCCTCATGGAGAGCGGCGAGCTGGGCGAGAACTGCCTGCTCCCGATGGCGTGCGCCAAGGAGCGCGCCCTCGAGTGCTCCTCCCTGGTCACGCTCATGCGCAAGCATCATGCCGCGAAGGACCTCAAGCGCCTCGCGCGCGACCTGGGCTCGCTGAGCTGGAAGGGCAGGGTCGCCGAGGAGGGCCTCACCGCAGAGGACTTCCGGGCGCGCTTTGACGTGGAGTTCAACGAGGTCGACGAGGACCTCTTCGGCCTCGACCTGCGCGACGGCGACGCCGTCTACGTGGCACGCCGCGACGCCAAGGAGATGCGCTACGTCGCCGAGCGCCTGGGCGAGGTCCTGGGCCCCGAGCGTGCGCAGATGGGCGAGTATCTCGATGACATCCAGCGAGAGCTCGGTGCCCTCTCCGACGCGCGCAGCAACAAGCAGCTCGCCGAGGACTGCGCCAAGAGCCCGCGCTTCCGCGGCGTCCGCGCCGACCTGGGCGTGGTGGCACGCGACCAGGCGGAGGTCGTCTCGGCGATCACGTCGGGCATGGAGCGGCGAGAGTCCGACGGGCGCCCCCTGCGCACCTCGGAGGTCGCAGTCGACGAGGAGGAGTAGCGCGTGTCCGAGAAGAGCGAGGGCGCCGCGCGCGCCGACCGGGACGGCTGGCGCGTCGAGCGCGACTCGATGGGCGAGATGCTGGTGCCGGCCGACGCCCTCTGGGGGGCGCAGACCGAGCGCAGCCACGAGAACTTCCCCATCGGCACCGAGCGCATGCCCGAGGAGGTCGTTCGGGCGTTCGCGCTGGTGAAGAAGGCGGCTGCGCGGGCAAACTGCGCGCTCGGGCGCCTCGGGGAGGCAGAGCGCGACCTGATCTGCGCCGCGGCCGACGAGGTCCTTCTCGGCCTGCACGACGACGACTTCCCGCTCGTGGTGTGGCAGACGGGCTCCGGCACGCAGTCCAACATGAACATGAACGAGGTGCTGGCCAACCGCGCCAACCAGCTCGCAGCCGAGCGCGGCGTCACGCTCGAGCGGCCGCTGCACCCCAACGACTCCGTCAACATGAGCCAGTCCTCCAACGACACCTTCCCGACGGCCATGCACGTGGCCGCGGCGCTCGCGGTGACGGGGCGGCTGCTGCCCGCGATCGACCGGCTGGCGGCCACCCTGCGACGCCTGGAGGAGGGGAACGCCGGCGTGGTCAAGAGCGGGCGGACCCACCTGCAGGACGCGGTGCCCATCTCCTTCCCGCAGGAGATCTCCGGCTGGCGCGGCCTGCTCGAGGGCTCGCGCGAGGAGCTCCTCGCCTCGATGGGCGGCCTCTACCGCCTGGCGCTGGGCGGCACGGCGGTGGGCACGGGCCTCAACGCGCCCGCGGGCTTCGACGAGGCGGTCGCATCGGAGCTTGCCGGGCTCACGGGCCTCCCGTTCGTGACCGACCCCAACAAGTTCCGCGCGCTCACGGGCAAGGACGCGCTCGTGTTCTCCCACGGTGCCGTGAAGGGCCTCGCCGCCAACATGATGAAGATCGCCAACGACGTGCGCTGGCTCGCCTCGGGGCCGCGCCTGGGCCTCGGCGAGATCCAGATTCCCGCCAACGAGCCGGGCAGCTCCATCATGCCGGGCAAGGTCAACCCGACCCAGTGCGAGGCCGTGACGATGGTCGCCGTGCAGGTCATGGGCAACGACGCCACGATCGGCTTCGCCGCCTCCCAGGGCAACTTCGAGCTCAACGTCTTCATGCCGGTCATCGCCTACGACTACCTGCAGTCCGTGCGCCTGCTCGCCGACGCGATCGCCTCCTTCGACGAGCGCTGCGCGAGCGGCATCCGCGCCGACCGCGACCGGATGAGCGAGAACCTCCACCGCTCACTCATGCTCGTGACCTGCCTGAACCCCTACATCGGCTACGACAACGCCGCGCGCGTCGCAAAGAAGGCCTTCGCCGAGGGCACCTCGCTCAGGGAGGCCTGCGTTGGACTGGGGCTGCTCACGCCCGAGCGCTTCGACGAGGTCTTCCGTCCCGAGCGGATGGTCTAGCCCACGTCCCTCTCGCCCGCGCTATCATGGAGCGCAGCCTACGAAAGGAGCCCCATGAGCGAGCAGAGCATCGGCACCCGCTGCGTCCAGGCCGGCTACACGCCGGGCGACGGAGAGCCTCGCCAGATTCCCATCGTCCAGTCCACCACCTTCAAGTATGCCACCTCCGAGCACATGGGCCAGCTCTTTGACCTCGAGGCCGAGGGCTACTTCTACACGCGGCTGCAGAACCCCACCAACGACGCCGTGGCGGCCAAGATCGCCGCGCTCGAGGGCGGCGCCGCGGCGATGCTCACGAGCTCGGGCCAGGCGGCAAACTTCTTCGCGCTCTTCAACATCTGCGAGGCGGGCAGCCACGTCGTGGCGAGCTCGGCCATCTACGGCGGCACGTACAACCTCATCGCGCACACCATGGCCAAGATGGGCATCGAGTCGACGTTCGTCTCCCCGGAGTGCACCGAGGAGGAGCTCGAGGCTGCCTTCCGTCCCAACACGCGCGCCGTCTTCGGCGAGACCATCGCGAACCCGGCGCTCGACGTGCTGGACATCGAGCGCTTCGCGACGGACGCCCACGCCCACGGCGTGCCGCTGATCGTGGACAACACCTTCCCCACGCCCGTCTTCTGTCGCCCCATCGAGTGGGGCGCGGACATCGTGACCCACTCCACCACCAAGTACATGGACGGGCACGGCGTGGGCGTGGGCGGCGCGATCGTGGACTCCGGCAACTTTGACTGGATGGCGCACGCGGAGAAGTTCCCCGGCCTCACCACGCCGGACGAGTCCTACCACGGCATCGTCTACGCCGAGAAGTTCGGCCAGGCCGGCGCCTTCATTACCAAGGCGACCTCGCAGCTCATGCGCGACCTCGGTTCCATCCAGAGCCCGCAGAATGCCTTCTACCTGAACCTCGGCCTGGAGAGCCTGCACGTGCGCATGCCGCGGCACTTTGCGAACGGTCTCGCGGTGGCGGAGTATCTCGCGAGCTCTGACAAGGTGACCTCGGTGCGCTTCCCGCACCTTGCCGGCGACCCCTATCACGAGCTCGCCCGGAAGTACCTGCCCGAGGGCGGCTCCGGCGTGGTGTCCTTTGAGCTTGCCGGCGGTCGCGCGGCTGCCGAGAAGTTCATGGCGGCCCTGCGCCTGGCCGCGATCGAGACGCACGTGGCCGACGCGCGCACCTGCTGCCTGCACCCTGCCTCGGCGACGCACCGTCAGATGAACGACGAGGAGCTGGCGGCCGCCGGCATCTCGCCGTCCATGGTGCGCTTCTCGTGCGGCCTGGAGGACAGCGCGGACCTCATCGCTGATATCGAGCAGGCGCTCGCCGCGATCTAGCGCCCTCCTCGGACCCAGACTTCGGATTGTTCCGGGGCCGTGTGCCGCCCTCGCTTTGGGTTTGGGTCGTTGATTTGCGTCAAAAACGAGAAACCCGCAGGAGAACGGCTGGTTCACCTGCGGGTTTTCTATGCAAGCGAGCGCGATGCGCCCAAAGGCGAACCCAAGCCCGACTTTGAGCTTGGGTCCAGGCGGCGCGAGGGGCGACCTACCCCTCGACCTCGAGCAGCTCGATCTCGAAGTTGAGCGCCTTGCCAGCCATCTCGTGGTTCATGTCAAAGGTGATGGTGCCGTTCTCCACGGCGGCGACCGTGGCGGGGAAGGGGCGGCCGCCGGGGCCGGAGAGCATCACGCGGTCTCCCGCGGAGAGGTCCTCGGCGCCGGGCATCTGCGCGACGGGGACGCTCTGGACGAGGCGCTCGTCGCGCTCGCCGTAGGCCTCCGCGGGCTCGAGGCGCACGTTCACCACCTGGCCCACCTCCATCTCGCGCACCGCGGCGTCAAAGCCCTTGATCATCTGGCCGGCCATGCAGGTGAACGCCAGCGGCTCGCCGCGGTCGCGCGAGGAGTCGAACTTCGTGCCGTCGTCCAGCGTGCCCACGTAGTGGACCTTGACCTGCTTGCCATCGTTGCTCATGTCACTCCCGTCTCTGGGGTCGGATGCACCGACCCCAGATTCTGACAGATGCCCCGGACGGGCGCTAGTCGGCGTCCGCGCTCTCCCAGATGGGGTCCCAGTAGCGCTCCATCATGACCGTGTCGCGGGTCGCGTTCCAGGTGTCCTCGGTGAGAAGCTCGGCGTTCAGGGGCAGGCCCAGCACCCCCTCGACCACGGAGCGGTCGAAGATGTGCACGTCTGTGTCGCTGTGACCGTCGTCCGGCTCGGTCTCGACGATGCGCACGGCGTCCAGTCCGTCCACGGTGCTCATGAGCGCCACGACGTCGTAGACGAGCGCCAGGTCAACGTGGTCGTCATCTTGAGCCATGCTGTCGCGGTCCTGGTAGGAGTAGTTAATCTCGAGGGTGTTTCTGTCCACCTCGGTCGAGACGCCGCTCACGTAGGCGCCCGCCGGAAGCGACCGGACAAGCTCGTCCACGCGCGTGACGTCGGCGAGGCTGGTCCCGGCGTAGGCCGCCAGCTCGTCTGCGGACTGGGCCTGAACCTCGGCAAGAAGCCCGGTTCCGCTCTGGGCGGGCGCTCCGTAGCGGTTGCCCGTGCCGTCCTGCTGGCCCGTGCCCGTGGTGGAGCCGGTGGGCTGGTCGAGCGACACGACGAGAGAGTCCTCGGTGTCGACATAGGCGTCGCGTGCGGCGTCCATGCTCACGACATTGAATACCGTCACCACGATCATTCCGACAACAAGCACTCCCGCAACCGCAGCGACAGCGATCGCCCAGGTCGGCCAGCGCTTGTGCGGTCCGGCTGACGAGGACTCGGCTCCAGGCGCCGGAGGCTCCGGCTCGTCCGCTGCGGCGCTCGCGGGCGCGACGACCGTGGCGTCGGCGGACGGCTCGTCCTTCTCGCCCAGCACGTCCTCCACGCTGGACACGGCGTCGCAGGTGCGCCGGTAGGCCTCGTCCTCGCTCATGCCCTGCCCGACGTAGTCGTCGAAGCGCGCCACGAGGTTGCCGTAGATCTCCTCTTTGAGCTCAATGGTCTCGGCGTCGAGCGTGCGGCCCTCGAAGAGGTGCTCGACGTACATTCTGAGGTCACTTCTGCCGCTCATGTGCTGTTCCCTCCTGCCTGAGAAGTCGGTCGATGATGGTGCGGGCACGGACCCAGCGCGCGGTCGCCTCGCCGAGCTCGCCGCGCCCGTCGTCGGTGATGTGGTAGTACTTGCGGCGCGCCCCCTGGGTCTCGCTGCCCCAGTAGCTCTCCACGAGCCCCTGCCCCTCCAGGCGCTTGAGGCTCGTGTACAGCGAGGGCTCCTTCATCTCGTAGGCCCCCCCGCTCGTGTGTGCGACGTCCTTCAGGATCTCATACCCGTAGGAGTCGCCGGTCGAGAGCGCGCTCAGCACGATGGCGTCGATGTTGCCTCGGATGAGGTCGCTCTCTGCGTCTCTCGTTGCCATGGGTCACCTCCCCGCCCTGTTGTTGAAAGCAGTGTATAGCATATTACTATGTGTGTCGATATACTTTCTCAGAAATATAGTGCCGAGTGCCAACGTCATGCGGCGGATATGCCCGCGTCGCGTTGGGGTATCCTTAGCCCAGGAGGAGGGTGACGTGGGCAAGAAGAGCGACGGTTTTGTGGGGGTCTTCGACTCGGGCGTGGGAGGCATCAGCGTGCTGCGCGCGCTCGTCGCCGAGCTTCCGCACGAGGACTTCCGCTTCTTCGGCGACTCCGCCAACGCCCCGTACGGCGAGAAGACCGAGGAGCAGGTGCTCGAGCTCTCGCGCGGCATCGTCGAGGACCTGCTGGCCGACGGCGCCAAGGCCATCGTCATCGCCTGCAACACGGCAACCTCCGTCGCCGCCGCCGCGCTGCGCTCCGCCTATGCGGACGTCCCCATCGTCGGAATCGAGCCCGCGCTCAAGCCGGCCGCCCGCGCGCTGCCGCACGGGCGCGTGCTCGTGATGGCGACCGAGGTCACCCTGCGGCTCGAGAAGTACCACGAGCTCGTGCGCGCGTGGGGAGGCGAATGTGACGTCGTGCCAGTGCCCTGCCCCGGCCTCGCGGCGCGCATCGAGCGCGGAGACCTCGACTCGTCCGACCTCCGGGAGCTGATCGAGGGCTACGTTGGCGCGTATGCGGGCAAGGTGGACGGCGTGGTGCTCGGCTGCACGCACTACCCCTTCGTCCGTCGCCTGATCGCGGACGCACTCGGCCCTGGCGTCCGGTTCTTCGACGGCGGCGCCGGCACCGCGCGGCAGCTCAGGGTCCGTCTCACGGACGCGGGCCTGCTCGCCGTGCGCGAGCGTCCCGGGCTCGTCGAGTTTGCCTCGAGCCTGGACACCCCCGAGGAGCTGGCCCTCTATGAGAGGTTCTTCTCGTTTTCGTGCTAGCGGCTCATTATCTGGGTACTTTTTTGCCTGCCCCTGAAGTAGGGGACAGCCAAGCACTCACAAACATGCAGGTAGAAAAATGGCACCTTTCAAGTCGTACTTGAGAGGTGCCGAAAAAAGTACCCAGATAATGATTTGGTTGCCCGGCTAGACGCGCTTCTTCCCCCAGAAGAACGTCGCCACGGTGCCGGGACCGGTGTGAACGCCGATGGTGGCGCCGATGGGGAAGATCTCGACCTTGCCGCTCATCCTGGGGAATGTGGCCTCGATGCGGTCCGCCACCTCGCGGGCGTCGTCCTCGCACTCCGACTGGGAGATGAAGACCTTGCCGGAGTAGTCGAGGCCACCCTCGGCGAACTCTTCCATCTTCTCCACCACGCGGTTGATCGCCTTGGCCTTGGTGCGGATCTTCTCCTTCACGCCGAGCGACCCGTCGGGCTCCACGTCCATGACGGGGCAGATCTTGAGCATGCCGCCGACGAGCCCCGCGGCCTTGGAGATGCGCCCGCCGCGGACGAAGAACGTGAGGTCGGACGAGAAGAACCAGTGCTGGACCTCACTCTTGTGCTCCTCCGCCCAGGCGCCGAGCTCGTCGAGGCTCATGCCGGCGTCGCGCAGCTCGGCGAGCCTGTCCATGAGCAGTCCGTAGCCCGAGGACGCTGCGAGCGAGTCCACGACGACGACCTTGCGGTCGGGGTACTTCTCGGCCAGCTGATCGCGGGCGATGCACGCGGAGTTGTAGGTGCTGGAGATGCCCGAGGAGAGCGTCACGTGCAGCACGTCCCTGCCGGCGGAGAGGAACCTCTCGAAGTGCTCCGCGTAGTCGCCGGCACTCACCTGCGAGGTCTTTGCGTCGGCTCCGGCGAGCATCTTGGCGTAGAGATCGGCGGGGGAGTTGGTGACGCCAAAGTCGTCCTTGCAGGTCTCCCCGTTCAGGTAGTAGTTGAAGTACAGGTACTTGATGTCACGGGACTCGAGCCACTCGCGCGTGACGTCGGCGGTCGAGCAGCAGCTGAGAACGTAGTCGGACATGGGTGCTCCTCCCGTTGTTGCTCCCCCCTGCATCATAGCTCAAAGGGTGACGGCGGCATGCGCGGCGAGGGGGACGCGCCCGCCGCCGCTCGCGGGCGAGGCGCGGCGCGCGGCGGTTCCCGTCCGGCCGTTCGGGCATACTCTTGGGCAAGGACATCGCGAGGGGAGAGCGCATGGGCAGGTCTGGCGGTGGCGGAGGCGGCTTCGGAGGCGGGGGTCGCTCGGGCGGGTTCTCGGGCGGCGGGCGCCGCTCCGGGGGGTTCTCGGGCGGCGGACGCAGCAGTGGTCGCTCGGGCAGCGGCTTTGGCGGCTTTGGCGCCCCGCGTCCTGCGGGCGGGCCGCGTCCCCGTCGCACGTACGTGCCCGTCTTCGGCGGGTGGGGCTGGCGCCGGCCGACCGTGGTGACCGCCGGCGTCGGCGGCGGCTGTGGCGGCTGGCTGGTCGGCCTCGTGCTTGCGGTGCTGCTCGTTGCCCTGCTCAGCAGCTCGCTCTCGTTCTGCGACTCCGGATTTGGCGGTGGGGCGTCCTACTCCCAGGGGGCCACGCAGGCCTCCTCCACGGTGCGCGAGAAGCTTCCCGCGGACGCCGTCACCAAGACCGACTGGTACACGGACGCCGACGGCGACTGGGTCCACAACCCCTCCCGCCTCACGAGCGGCCTCGAGCGGTTCTACGACAAGACGGGCGTCCAGCCCTACGTCTACATCCTGCCCAACGGCACTTCGACCTCGGTCGACGAGCTCACGCCACGCGCCGAGCAGCTCTACGGGGAGCTCTTCCAAGACGAGGGTCACTTCCTGCTGGTGTTCTGCGACGACGGCAACGGCTCCTTCGCCTGCGGGTACACGGTGGGCACCGCCGCCTCCGCCGTGATGGACTACGAGGCCCTGGGCATCCTCGCCGACGAGCTCGACTACGCCTACAACAACGCCGCCTCCGACGAGGAGGTCTTCTCGGATGCCTTCGAGCGTACGGCGGAGCGCATCATGTCGGCCGCGGAGGACGAGGCTGCCGGACAGGCCTTGCTCGTCGTGGGCGGTGTCGTCGTGGCCGTGTTGGTGGTCGGCGGGGTGGCCCTCGTCGTCGCGAGGCGCCGCAAGGCCGCGAAGGCCGAGGAGAAAAGGAGGATGGAGGAGATTCTCAACACCCCGCTCGAGCAGTTCGGGGACAAGGAGGTTGAGGACCTCGCAGACAAGTACGAGGACGAGGAAGGTGGCCCCGTCAGCGGGGGCAGGGACTAGCGGCGTCTCCTGACGTCTCGAGAAGGGAAACGACATGGGTATTCTGGACCGCTTTGCCACGATCGTGAAGGCCAACATCAACGAGCTGCTCGACAAGGCAGAGGACCCGGCCAAGATGGTCGACCAGTACCTCGTGGACCTCACCGAGTCGCTCGCCGAGGTCAAGAGGGAGACCGCCGGCGTCATGGCGGAGGAGGCGCGCACCAGGCGTGCCGTGGACAGAAACGCCGAGGAGTCGGCGCGCATGGAGGGCCTCGCCCGCAAGGCGCTCGCCGTCGGCAACGAGGACGACGCCCGCGTCTTCCTGGGCAAGAAGCAGAAGCTCGACGCCACGGGCGCAGAGCTCTCAAAGGCCGCCGAGGCCGCCCATGCCAACGCCGAGAAGATGCGTCAGATGCACGACAAGCTCGTGAGCGACATCGAGGACCTCAAGGCGCGTCGCGAGGCGATCAAGGCAAAGGCCGCCGTCGCCCGCACACAGGAGATGGTGGGTGGCTATACCTCCGGCTCCGACAAGGCCGAGAGCGCCATCGAGGCGTTCAACCGCATGGAGGCCAAGGTGGACCGCGACCTGGACGCCGCCAACGCGATGGCCGAGCTGAACGAGGAGCCTGTCGACGAGGCCGCTGCCCTCGAGGCCAAGTACGCCGACGCCGCGGATGACGCCGCGGTGGACGACGCGCTCGCCAGGCTCAAGGCGGACATGGGGCTCTAGGGCAGAACCGGTCGAGACTCAGCGGGGTGGGGCCCCGGGGGGCGGGGGGCCCCCCCCCCGCCCCCCCCCCCCCGGGGGGGGCCCCCGGGGGGGGGGCCCCCCCCGGCGCGGGCCCCCGCCCGCGCCCCCCCGGCGCGGCCCGCGCCCCC